>CAYFUM010000006.1:0-59627 GCA_964346475.1 uncultured Peptostreptococcaceae bacterium | reverse complement strand
ACCTGCTATAGAGAAGGTGGAGGGTGGTATGCTCCATACCTCCGTTATACCAGTCCACAGGCATCCAGTAGTTTATAGCCTCTTCACTGGCAAGAGCCTTGTCATTGTGGGGGTCTAGGTATCTTAAAAAATACCAGCTGGAACCAGCCCACTGGGGCATGGTATCAGTTTCTCTTTTAGCAGGACCACCACAGCTAGGACAGCTGGTATTAACCCAGTCACTAATAGCTGCCAGAGGGGAGCTACCATCATCGGTAGCCTCATAGCTCTCAACATCGGGAAGAACCAGGGGTAGGTCCTCCTCAGGCAGGGCAACAACTCCACACTTATCACAGTGGACTACAGGAATTGGCTCACCCCAGTATCTTTGTCTAGAGAAAACCCAGTCCCTTAGCTTATACTGGATCTTGGCCTCTCCTAGCCCTCTACTTTCAATAATAGAGATCATCTTCGAGATAGCCTCATCTTTATTTAGACCATCTATAAGAGGAGAGTTAATTATAGTGCCATCTCCAGTGTAGGCCTGCTCCTCAACACTACCACCACTGATGGTTGCAATAATCTCTTCGCCAAATTCAATAGCAAACTCATGGTCCCTCTGGTCATGGGCAGGTACTGCCATGATGGCGCCGCTGCCGTACTCCATCATTACATAGTCGGAGATGTATATGGGAATCTCCCTTTCACTGATAGGATTAATGGCACTAAGACCAAGGAGCTTAACTCCGGTCTTTTCTTTAACCAGCTGGGTTCTTTCAAAGTCTGACTTATTCTTGGCATCCTCTCTGTAGGCTAAAAGATCATCATAGTTATCCAGCCTATCAGCATATTCATCTATTAGAGGATGCTCAGGAGCAATTACCATGTAGGTAGCTCCATAAATAGTATCGGGCCTAGTAGTAAAGACCTCTAATTTCTCCTCGGTGTCCTTAATGGGAAAGAAGATGTTAGCTCCCTCACTCCTACCTATCCAGTTGATCTGCTGGGCCTTTACCCTATCTATAAAGTCAAGCTCCTGCAAATCATCAATCAGACGCTGGGCATATTTAGTTATAGCCAGCATCCACTGCTCCTTTTCCCTTCTTACAACACTGGAACCACATCTCTCACAAACCCCAGCTACAACCTCCTCGTTGGCAAGACCAACCTTACAGGAGGTGCAAAAATTAATATCCATTTTGGTCTTGTAGGCCAGGCCCTTCTTAAAGAGCTGGAGGAAGATCCACTGGGTCCACTTATAGTATTCTGGCTCAGAGGTGGTAATCGCCCTGGACCAATCAAAGCTAAAGCCAATACTCTTTAGCTGCCTGGTAAAATGCCCAATATTCTCCTCGGTTACAACCTTGGGATGGATCTTAGTTTTAATTGCATAGTTCTCAGTTGGTAGGCCAAAGCTATCAAAGCCAATGGGAAAGAGGACATTTCTCCCCTCTCTTCTTCTTTTTCTAGCAACTATATCAAGGGCAGTATAGCTCCTTGGATGACCAACGTGTAGCCCTTGGGCAGAAGGATAGGGAAACTCAATTAAAATATAGTCCTTGTCCTTACCTGGCTCCTCCTTAACATGGAAGGTGCCCTCCTGGTCCCAGATATCCTGCCACTTCTTTTCAATCTTGGTAAAATTATAGTGTGTCATAGCACTCCTTTCATAAAAAAAGACCTGTCCTGAGGGCGCTCATGCGCGGTACCACCCCAGTTGACAAAGTCCACTCTCCAGTCCTTTAAGGAAGACAAGCTCCATCCCTTGGTGAGTTCAAAAAGTCTCACCCACAGCCTTGCACCCACCGACTGCTCTCTAAAGGGATCCTCTCTTCTACTATTCCAGCTCTATACTAGTTGAAGTATACATAATTTACCCAGAGAATGCAAGAAATTAAGATAAGTTGTATCAGAATAATTTTCAAAAGCACCTGCTGCCTTAAAAGCTTGCCCAAGCCATAAGAATAAGACCCTAGAGGCTTTACTAGGCTAAAGGAGCTAGCCCTCCTCCGGCATTAGCCTCTAGCACTTGTCCCTCTAGCTTTAAGCTGATAAAATGTAAAATAATAAGAATAATACATATATCCCATTTCTCCCGCCAGGAGGTAGATCATGGAAACTAAGAAAAAGAACAAGAATAAAATTAAACATATCCTCTTCCTAGCCCTTTTTCTTCTGGTCTTGATTATTGTTATTTTATTCCTACTCTCCGATAGAAGGCAAGATGAGGAGTCCGAAAATACAGAGGGCTGGCAGGAATCTGAAATAAGCTCCCTCTACTTCTCCACCTCTCAAATGTCACAAGTAGATAGCTTTTCTTTCTATATGGGCCTTTCTAGTGAAACAGGAAAGCCTCTTTTGTCTGCTAACTACTACAATGAAGAGGGGCTTGAAATCTACTTAAAGGAAATAGATATAGACCCCAGCTATATGGATAGGCTAAATGACATTGTAAGAAAGAATAAATTAGGCGACATCAAGCCATCTAAAAATAAGAGAAACTATCCCCACCTAGCAGACAGGACCTACCATAGCCTTGAAATAAGCTGGCTTGGCGGCCAGGAAAAGAGCCTGGATTTTTGGCCCCAGGGTAGCGAAGGGCTCCTAGAGTTCTTCCAAGAAGTCAGTGATAGGTATGCCATGGAAAAGTTAGATGAAGCAAGAAAAAATCCCAAGCTAGAAAGCCTCCTTCTAAGTTACAAGCATCCCCAAGAGAAGAAGAGCTTTAGATTTTTCATAAGCTATGAAGAGCGCCAAGACCTCTATCTCTTCTATACAAGCTATTTCACAGAAAAAGATGAGGAGATAAATCTAAACGAAACCATTGAAGCTAGGTACATAGAAGAGCTTGAGGCCCTGATAGAAAAAATAGGCCTATTTGAAATAGAAGATAGAAAGGGCCCTGCGGCTAGCCTTGACAAGGAAGGAGGAAGCTACAGCTTTATTATCAGCCTTACCCATGGCGGCTCCAGGGAGCTTGACTATAAAGAGGATGGTGGAGAAAAAATTAGAGAGTTTTTATTTAAGCTGGCAGAAGCCTATAGAGACTAAAAAAGCATTTGATCTAGGTAATATAAGAGCTGGGTGTGCTACCCAGCTCTTATATTTCTACCTTTTATATTTTTAATTCTTATTCTTTTCTTCTTTTGTTTATTACTATACTACTCTTTTAAATCCTATTTTAAAGCCTTGCTTACTAACTATTTTAATCCCTACTTAGTACCAAAGAGCCTATCTCCAGCATCTCCTAGACCTGGAACTATGTAGGCGTCTTCGTTTAGAACAGGGTCCACTGCAGCGCAGAAGATAGCCACATCGGGATGGGCCTTGTGAAGGACCTCCACTCCCTCTTGAGAAGCAATAATGCAGACCCACTTGATCTTTTTTACGCCCCTGGCTTTAAGGAAGTCTATTGCTGCAACTCCGCTGCCTCCTGTGGCCAGCATAGGGTCAAGGAGGATTACTTCACTCTCTGCTATGTCATCGGGCAGCTTACAGTAGTACTCCACAGGGTCCAGAGTATCATGGTCCCTGTAAAGACCTATATGGCCTACCCTAGCCTGGGGAATTATACTCTGCATACCACTGACCATGCCAAGTCCCGCCCTCAAAATAGGCACCAGGGCAATCTTTTGCTCGGCAAGTTTTTTCTGTTTTGTTGCTGCCACCGGGGTCTCTATATCAACTTCCTTCAGAGGAAGATCCCTTGTTACCTCATAGGCCATAAGCATAGAAAGCTCTTCCACCAGCTCCCTAAACTCCTTTTGTACTGTGTTTTTGTCCCTAAGCAGCGTTACCTTATGCTGCATTAGTGGATGATCAAAGATAAATACATTAGCCATCCTTAGCTCCTTTTCTAACTAAACTATAAGTTTGAGTTTCCTGGGCAGTAGCTGGGCTTCCACCCTGTCTACTTTTATAACTTCACCATCTATATTTAAAACCAAATCCTCCCCTTCCAGGATGATATTTCTGGCCTTATAAACCTTAACATATTTCTTAAACTTGGTATGGTATCCTACGAGAAGGGTTGGTGCAAAAAAGTAGAGCAGGGGCCAGGATAGATCAATTATATTTACTATATTGAAGTAACCATCCTCAAGACTGGCCCAGGGCATCATTTTAATGCCTCCCCCATAGGTCTTGCCTCCACCAAAACAAAAAAGGACATTATTACAGCTAAAGGCCTCTCCATCTAGTTCAACCCTTATTCTGCTTTTTTTATAGGTTGCAATTGCATAGATAAGAGCAAAGACGTAGCCCAGGGTCTTAGGGGCATAGGCCCTAATCTTCTTTTGGATCTGGTCGGTATGGCTATCAAGGCCAATGCTGGCAATGTTTAAAACATACCAGTCCTCCCTTATCCTTCCCACATCAACTCTTTTAAAATCACCCCTTAATATCTTATCTATGGCTTGACTAGGACTTACCTTCTTTCCTATATTTCTATAGTAGTCGTTGCCATTACCAATGGGCAGGATACCAAGGGCACCACCGCCGTTTCTTAGGACTCCCTGGGCCACTTCATGGACAGTTCCATCCCCTCCCATGGCAATAACAGCACCGTAGTCTCCAGCCCTCTCAAAGGCTATTTCGCTAGCGTGGCCAGGGTACTCAGTCTCCACAAGGTCATAGGTCTTTTGGGCTAAATCCAATTTATTTGTTAGGACATCAACCCAGCTATGGTTCTTAGGTAGACCAGCCACGGGATTTTGAATTAAAAGAAAATCTTTCTTCTCCTGCATGTAGTCCTCTTATATTACTTACTTATAAAGAGTAAAAAATCATTACCTAAAAAATTATCTCTATAGACTTCAAGGCTTGACCCCTGACTTCTAAAGCTGGCTCCATCCTCCAGGACAAGCTCCTCCTCAAAGGGGCCGTAGTCCCTATAAATACTTTCTAAAACCTGGGGGAAATCCCCCTCCAGTCCTATAAGCTCAGGTACAGGCCTTGCCAGCCTTACCAGGGGCAGACTCAGGCCCAGGGCAAGTAGAATCACAGGGATTAGTCTTTTCATTTTCTCATGGCTTCCCAGAGTCTCTCAAGATGATAAAAATCCCGGGTCTCTTCATCAAAGAGGTGGATAACTATATCCATAAAGTCCAGGATTATCCAGCCACTTTCAGCTTCACCCTGACGGATAAATAGAGGCAGGCCACCGGTCTCTACAAAGCCCTCAACATCCTTCATCAGGGCCTTGAGATGGCGCTTGTTTAAAGCTGTTGCAATTACATAGTAGTCTGCTAGAGAACCTTCCCTGGCATCAAAGCTCAGTACATTACTGGCCTGTTTTTCTTCTAGAAATTCAATAAGTTTTCCTACCAGTTCTTCCATACTTCCTCCTTATCTCTTCTTTAAATTTTCTTGTATCTGTGTGGAGACTCTTTCCAGAGGCCTTCAAATATTTTTCACTTGATCTGATGTAGGCTAGTAGCGCCAAGTCTAGATTTCTAAAGGCCAGCCTTCTTAGACTAGCTATATATCTATAGTAGCGCCCCCTCTCAATGCCATCGGCAAGAAAGAGGATCTTCTCATTTAAATCCATAGTTGAAGCCCCAACTGTATGAACTTCAATCATCCTTAAAACCCTTTTATCAAAGCCCAGCATTCCAGCTCGCCTAGCACCTATAGAGGCATGGTCCAGAGCTCTCCCTCCAAAGCTATAGCCCAGATCATGGAGAAGACTGGCCTCAATGAGGCTCTTTCTATCCCCAGCCCAGGCCTCTCCAAGGGCCAGTGCCATCTCCATAGTCCTTAGACTATGAGCATACCTGGAGGGGCTTAGATATTTTCTTGCCAGCCTAAAGGCTCTGGCCGTAGACCTTCTTTTCATAGATGTAGTCCTCCACAGCCCTGGGCAGGTGGTAGCGGATGCTCCTGCCAGCTTCTAATCTCTCCCTTATAAGGGAAGAGGATATTTCTATATAGGGAGAAGAAAGTAGCCTTATAGAGCCCCCTAGGCCCTCTAAATGCCTAATCTTCTCTTCAATCTCCTCCTGGCTCCTACCCGGTCTTGGAGCTACTGCAAAGGCATAGTTCTCTAAAAGATCCTTAGCCCTATACCAGCTCTCAAGGCCCATAAGACTATCAGCACCTATTAGGAAGTGGAGACTTTTGGCATGGTACTCCTTCTCCAGAATCCTCAGGGAATCATAGGAGTAGCTAAGCTCCTGCCTATCCTTTTCCAGGGTAGTTATGACAAAGTCCTCCCTACCTGCCAGGGCAAGCTTTAACATCTCATACCTGTGGCTAAAGGAGGAAACCCTGTTATTAACCTTATGGGGAGGCCTGTAGCTGGGCATAAAAATAAGTCTATCCAGCTCAAGCTCCTCATAGGCATACTGGGCTAAAAGGAGGTGGCCATAGTGGATAGGATCAAAGCTCCCTCCAAAGATGGCTATTCTCACCTTATCTTCCTAGATGGATTTAGCCTCTCCTCCCTTGCTAGAGTGGAGCTTTCTCTATAGATTACAAACTTCCTACCTATCTGGCTAATAAACTCACTACCGGTCTCTTCAAGGATTTTTTCCACCATGATCTTCCTGTCACCGGCTCCCGGTAGAAGATCTATTTTGATGAGTTCCTTTTGTTCCAGGGTCCTATCGAGCTCTGCTAAAAAGCTCTCCGACAGGCCCTCCTTGCCCATTTGAATATCGGGCCTTCTATCATGGGCCAGCCTCTTAAGATAGGCCCTTTCCTTACCAATCATTCCTACTCCTTATATTCAAAGGCGTAACCCATAATCCTAACTATGTCGCCTTCCTCAATTCCCATTTCCCTTAGTTTATCATAAACACCCATCTTTTTTAGATTAACCTCAAATCTTTTTTCAGATTGATAGGAGAGAAAATCCGTGGCCCTCATAAGGCCCTCGATGGGGCTACCTTCCACACAGTATTCGCCATCCTCAATGAAGTAGTGGATCTCCCTATCCGCCTCCTCTTTAACATAGACTTCGGCGTCCTTATAAAGGTCAATCTCCTCTATCTTATCAAGAAGGCTGGTCACATACTTCATGGCTTCCTCTACCCCTTCACCGGTTACAGTGGAGGTCCTAAAGTACTTAACACCCTGCTCTTTAAGATGGCTTTCAAGTTCCTCTAGGTCTGTCTCCTGCCCTGGGATATCTACCTTGTTTAGGAGGACTACCTCCTGCCTCTTGGCCAGCTCTTCGCTAAAGTCTTCAAGCTCCCGGCGGATAATAAGATAGTCTCCCAGGGGAGTCCTATCCTCTTCATAGTGCTGGGATACATCCACAAGATGGACCAGGAGCCTGGTCCTCTCAACATGGCGTAAAAAGTCATGGCCTAGACCAACTCCTGCACTGGCCCCTTCAATAAGACCAGGGATATCCGCCATTATAAAGCTCTTACCCAGGATAACCTCCACCACCCCTAGATTGGGGGTCAGGGTTGTAAAGGGATAGTTATCCACCTTGGGTCTAGCCTTGGTGATCCTAGCAAGGAGGGAACTCTTACCCACATTGGGAAAGCCCAGGAGGCCAACATCGGCAATGCTCTTTAGTTCCAGTACTATTTCAAATTCTTCACCCTCAGTACCCTTTTGAGCATAGTCAGGGGCCTGATTGGTAGAGGATTTAAAGTGGACATTGCCCTTACCACCCCTGCCTCCCCTGGCCAGGACTACCTCACTGCCTGCCTCAGACAGGTCAGCCATGATATTGCCTGAATTTTTCTCAAAAATTACAGTACCCTGGGGAAAGGAAAGGTAAATATCCTTTCCACTTCTTCCATGGCACTTTTTACCTGTGCCATTTAAACCATTTTCTGCTACAAACTTTCTCTTATAGCGAAAGTCCATTAAGGTGTGCATACCTTCATCGACCCTGGCTATAACATGGCCACCCCGGCCACCATCTCCCCCATCGGGTCCACCCTTGGGTTCGAATTTTTCTCGCCTAAAGGAGGCGCTACCATCGCCGCCTCTTCCAGCTTTAATTTTAATTTCTGCCTTATCTATAAACATAATATTTTCCTAAAAAAGAAACTCACCCTAAGGATGAGTTTACTCAGCATATACGCTGACTTGTTTTCTCTTCTTGCCTAGGCGTTCGAAACGAACAATTCCTTCAGTAAGAGCAAAAAGTGTATCATCACCACCACGGCCTACATTGTTACCTGGGTGAATCTTTGTACCCCTTTGACGGACTATGATGGAACCAGCACTTACCTGGCAACCATCTCCACGCTTGACGCCAAGGCGCTTAGCAATGGAATCACGGCCGTTCTTTGAGGAACCGACACCTTTTTTACTTGCAAAAAACTGCAGATCCATTCTTAACATGACATGATCCTCCTATCTATCACTTCCATGGAAATAAACTCGCTGTATTCTTGAACAATGGAGTTAATACCAACCTTGGCAACCTGGAGAATGGCCTGGATTTCTTTATCTCTATAGCCATCTTTTATCTCACATGCCAGGTAGCCCTTCTTGCCCATTCTAAGGTCCATTCTAGCCTGGTAGTGGTCCAGTGTATTGACTACACTAAAGAGCAGAGCACTGACTGCAGCGCAGACAATGTCCTCACCCTCCACACCTGAGCCGGCATGACCCCTGGAAGAAAAGGCTCGGATAAGCTCCTCCTCTTGTTCAAAAACGACCTTAATCATTAGGCTTCAATAGCGCCGATCTTCACAAGGGTATAGGGCTGTCTATGGCCTTTTTTCTTGCGGAAATCCTTTTTCGCATTGTACTTAAAGATAATGACCTTGTCGTGTTTTCCCTGCTCAACAACGCTGGCATGGACCTTGGCCCCATCAACTAGAGGCTTACCGAAGACTGTTTCTTCACCGATTAGGGCCAGAACTCTATCAAAGACTATCTCCTCACCTTCATCAAAGGCAAGTTTCTCAACCTTGATTTCATCGCCCTCTTGGACCTTGAACTGTTGTCCACCAGTTTCAATAATTGCGTACATCTTTTCCTCCTATAAATTACTCGACGCCGTCTAGGTGTGTCGCTCCAACCTATATACGTGCGTACCTAAAGAATCTTACCACAGATTTATCCATAATACAAGGAAAATAATAGGTAAAATCCATTAAAAACAAGCGGAATCTAAGAAAATCTCCTCTGAGCACTTCTCCTAGAAAGTATAAACCTCAGAGCTGCTCTACTAATATACCCAAAGTCTCTGGGATTGAAAAGCTATGGCCTAAATATATAAGAGCCAGCAGCTGGTTTTTTTAATTAATTTCTTTATATTTAAAATACATAAAGATAAAAATCCAGTAGCAAACTAGGTTTTTCATAATCCTACTAGCTAGGACAGTATTTCTACATCTTCTAGGTTGATCCAGGCAGGCTGGCCATTGAAGTCTATCCTGTACCAGGAGTCCTGGACCTCAAAGTATTTAAAGATCTGCCCCTTGGGGAGCCAGTCAAGGTAGTCCGAGTCATAGCTCGGTTCATACCAGACCTCACCCTCTCTAGTAAGTATAAGCTTACCAAGGACCTCCTCCTTGTCAGTGTAGAGGCCGTAGTACTCCTCCAGGGTGTCTCCCGACTCCTTAATTATCCTGGCAAGCTCAGGTCCCACATATCTAAAGTGCCAGGACTCATGGGCATAGCCCGTTATATGCTCCTTGCCCCTTTGATACCTGTGAATAAAGCCATAGTCAGCTCCCCTATCATGGAGGAAGATCCCCTGGGCAGTGTTTTCAAAGTCCTCAGGAAAACCGTGGATATAGCTGACATCAACGGCCAGGCCCATCTCATGTTCACTCCTTCTTGGATAGGCAGCATAGAGAAAGGACCAGGCTGGGTCATTATCAAAGTTACCAAAAAAGAGTTCCTCCTGGTCATAGATAGTCCTAAAGGAGCTAAAGACCACCATCTCTATACCTTCATCCCTGGCATCATAAAAGAGCCTATTCCAGGCCTCGGCCGCATCACTCCTCATATAGCCATCATAGGAGTTAGTCTCAATCCATTCAAGATCCTGGGGATGATACTCATCGGGAAGCCTATTAAACTTATTGACCAGGGTCCTATTATTTATTGCAAAGACCACCCTGGCATCCACACTCCTTGGGTCCACCACATGGCCGTAGTATTCCACGCTAGGATCATCCACAGCATTCTTTAAGTACTTGCTCTCACTTTCCATCTCGATGGGCACTTCCTCTACCTCTACCTGGGAAAGCTCAATTTTTTTAGGGGTCTTTTTGAAAATCCCTCCGCTATCCTCGGCTTCAAGACTTGAAGAAGAACCACTGGAGCAGGCCACCAGTAGCATAGTCATTATTAATAGAATTGTTAGCTTTTTCATCCCACTAGTAGTCAAAGGATGCAGGTCTTGCTTCACGAATAGCCTCCTCGGAGTAGCCAAGTAGCCTTCTCAGGGCAATGGAAGCCTCTAGCTTCTCAGCGCTATCATAGCTGTTGGTATTTTCTAGGGACTCTACCTGGTGTTTTAGTACCATGTACTTATCAAAGACCTCAGCCTTTAGATAGATTATGGGTACCAGCTTTCCAACAAGGGCCTCCCTTGGGGCAATGTCGGTATTTATAAGGCTCTTTTCCTCATAGTAGTTGACACCGAACTTTTTAAAGATATCCAGGGCAGCTCCCCTGATTTTTTGCCAGTCTTCCTCTTCCATGGGAGGACCAAAGGCTAGATCCTTGACCTCCTGCATTACAACCTCACTAAAGGCCTCTATCATGCCTAAAAAGAAGGACCCCTTATCTAATTTATATTCCATAGGCATCTACTTTAAATACTCCTCTTCTAAACCCTTGGCACTGGGTGTGGCAGCTATGCCTCCAAGGGCCGTCTCTCTAAGGGCCTCGGGCAGCATCTTGCCAACCCTATCCATTGCCTCCACCACCTCATCAAAGGGCACCAGGGACCTAAGTCCTGCCATAGCCATATCAGCTGATATAAAGGCATTGACAACCCCCGAGGCATTCCTAAAGGCGCAGGGAAACTCTACAAAACCAGCTATAGGGTCGCATACCAGCCCCATAATATTTATAAGGGATAGGCTAGCTGCGTGGAAGGCCTCCTCCACGCTGCCTCCCCTTAGTTCAACAAGAGCAGCAGCAGCCATGGCAGCCCCAGTACCACACTCGGCCTGGCAGCCCCCGTCGGCTCCACTAATGGTAGCTCCCAGGGCAACTATCTTTCCAATGGCTCCGGCAGTATAGAGGCCCATGATAAGCTCCCTATCGGTGTAGGAATACTTCTCCTTGGCACTCATAAGGGCAGCTGGCAGAATACCCGATGCTCCAGCAGTGGGGGCCGCAACAATCCTACCCATGGAGGCGTTTACCTCGGAGGTGGATAGGGCCCTGGCCATGGTCCTCATAAGAAAACTTCCAGAAAGGGAGTCCATGTCCCTATTTTTCCAAAGGGTCCTGGCATTTCCCCCGCTCATCCTGGAGAGGGAAAAGATCTCCTCCTCAAGGCCCAGCCTTGAAGACTCCTCCATGATAGCCAGGAGCTCCATCATGCTCCTGTCAAGTTCCTCCACACTAAGGCCACTATAGTCGGCCTCATCAAGCCTGGTAATCTCACCTATAGTAAGGCCCCTGGCCCTGGACTCATTAATTAGATTTTCTGCACTGTATATCATACTACCTCCACTGCCCCAACACTGGCTAGGTATAGAAGATTTAGCTCCTCAAGCTTTTTAAAAGTAGAAGCTGGCAGTCTTCCGTCCAGTTCCAGCACCATGGTAGCCCTTCTTCTGTCCCTAGTCACCTTCATGGAGGCAATGTTAGCCCCCGTCCCCACCATAAGACCTGAGATTTTTTCAATCATCCCAATCCTATCCTCATACTGGAGGACCAGGGTAGGATACTCACCGCTTATGGATACCGGGGTTCCATCTATTTCTATTATTTCAACCCTGCCTCCACCAATACTGGAGCCACTGACGCTAAACTCATCATTAAAGACTATTTCTACAGTGTTAGGGTGGACATAGCCCAGGTCCTTTTCCTCAAAGGAAAAGTCTATTTCCTGGTCCCTGGCATAATCAAAGGAATCCACAATCCTCTTGTCGTGGGTATCAAAACCCAGGATCCCAGCAACCAGAGCCAGGTCTGTCCCATGGCCTCTATGGGTCTTGGCAAAACTGCCATGGAGCTTAAAGGCTGCCCTATGAATCTTTTTTTGATAGATCATGGCAGCAATTCTTCCCAGCCTAACAGCCCCAGCAGTATGGGAAGAGGAAGGGCCAATCATAACGGGCCCCAGGATTTCAAATAGTCCTATTTCCTTCATAAGTACTCCTCATTTAATCTTTTATCTAAGGCTAGGTAGTCCCTTTCAAGAAGCTCACTATCTAGACTAAAAAGGCTGGTCCCCCTCTGGGGAAGACTCCTTACAAGAACCCCCTCCTTGGTAAGACTGCCGGGCCCTGAGTAGCCCCTACCATCTGCCACAAAATCAACCATAATAAGTCCACCGGCATTCATAAGAATTAGAGCCTCCTCAATCATCCCCTGGGCCTTTTTATTTATATGATCAGCCTGGCCCAGGCCATTGACATCAATGACAAGGCCAGCCCTGGTCATTTCAAAGTAGAGGCTTACACCATCCTTTTTATAACTTCCCTTAGCCAGACTTACTATCCTAGCCTCCAGCTCCCTAAAGTAGAAGGGGTCCCCCTCCTCCTTAAAATAGGGCCTGTGGACAAGGCCTAGACTGTCCCTAGGAAAATCTCTTAAAGAAACCAGTCTATCATACTCCTCGGCAATTTGTCTAAGGGGAGTATTTCTTGCCTCTTCTCTGAAATAGACCCCCTTAAGTTCCAGCTCCTTAAGTAGCTTAAGATAGGTTTCTGGCAGCTTTTTAGAGTAGGAATTATCTCCCTCTCTTAGGATCAGGGACCTGCCAATAAAACCTACCCTGCTGGTTATAAGGGGGTACTTGTCAGGGGAGGATTTTTCTATTTCAAAGAGCTTTTTTTCTCCCAGGACCAGCTCCTCCTGGCAGAGACCCTTAAAGCCTCCCAGGTCCACTATAAAACCAAGGTCCTTAATCTTCTCCCTAACCTGGCCTAGGTAGACCTCACCCTTTTCTCTATTTTTTCTAAAGCTCCTGGCAGAGACAAGCCTGTCTCCCTCTAGGACAAACCTTCTTCTGAAACTTTCCGTCTCATAGGCTATAACCATAGACTCCTGCCCTCATCATCATAGATGTCTAAAAGACATATCTCATAGCTGTGAACCTGGTCTTTATCCTCCAGCAGGGCTTCCAGCAGGTCTGTAGGCTTTATGTTGGCCTCACTGCCGGCTCTAAGTAGAAACCTATAGCCCTCCTCCTCTTTAGAAGAGGACAGGATATAGTCCCGGGCCTCCCTCTTCTTAATCCTACTCCTCTTGTTTTTTTTCTGATAGGCCAGGGGCTCATCAGCCTCTAGTCTGGCTAGCTTGTCCAGGTCCCCCTGGATAAGGTATTCAGCCCTGGCCACCCTGCTCATAAGGGAAGGGCCCTTCTCAGACCTCTTATAGTCCACTATCCTAAGTCCCCTGGGTAAAGCAAGACTGGAAAAATCTACCTCTTCCTGGTCTAGCTCCACCTCTAAAATCATCTTTTTAGCCTCCACCCCCACAGCCAGGGGCAGGGCAAAGCTCATCTGGGGCCTGGGATTAAAGCCCTGGGAGTGGGCCATCTTTATACCTGCTGCCTTAAAGCAGCGCTCCATGGTCTTCATAAGTTCTAGATGGCTTAGAAACATCATGGAATCCAATTTTTCCATCCATATTTTAATAAGCATTGCAAACTCCACCAAAACTAACCAGGTTAACACCACAACCAATACAGCCGCTGCGACAGTCCTGGGTTAGCTCTCCTGTCTGAGACCTCTCCCACTCCCGGAGTAAAAAGGACTTTTTAACCCCCACATCAATATGGTCCCAGGCTAGAACATCCTCCTCTTTAAAACCCCTGCTGGCCTCTAGTTCTATGCCGCTATTTCTAAAGGCTTCCTGCCAGATCTTCATATCAAAGTAGTCCACTGGCCTGCCCTCAGGGGTATTATAGTGGACATACTCAAGGATTTCTCCCATCCTCCTGTCCCCCCTACTAAGCTGGCCCTCCACCACCGAAGTGGAGGCATCGTGGTAGTCATACCTAAAGTTCTTGCCCTTTAAAAGATCCCTTAAAAGCCTTTGCTTCTTTTCAAAATCCTCTATAGTCTCCTGGGCCATCCACTGGAAGGGGGTAAAGGGCTTGGGAACAAGGCAGGAGGTAGAGACAGTTATCTGCAGGTCCCTTCTTCCGGTTATCTCTGTATAGAGCTCCAGGACCTCCTGGGCCAGGGAGGCAATCTCCTCCACATCCTCCAGGCTTTCTCCAGGAAGGCCCATCATAAAGTAGAACTTGACCTTTTTATAGCCCTCCCTGAAAATCTCCTCCATGGTGGAGAAAAGATCCTCTCTACTTACATTTTTATTTATAACATCCCTCATCCTCTGGCTACCGGCCTCGGGAGCAAAGGTCAAAGAACCCTTTCTCTGCTCCTTTAAAAGCCCCAGGACATCGATGGAAAAGGTATCGAGCCTTAGTGAAGGAAGGGAAAACCTAATATATTCATCGCTATAGCGCTCTGTCAGCTCCTCCACCAGGGAGTAGATAGCCGAGTAGTCCAGGGTGGACAGGGAGCTTAGCCCCACCTCGTCATAGCCTCCCTCCCTTAGTAGACTATCAATAGACCTAAGTAGGGTCTCCAGGCTTCTCTCCCTAAGGGGCCTATAGATCATGCCAGCCTGGCAGAACCTACAGCCCTTGGTGCAGCCCCTAAAGATCTCCATAACCGCCCTATCGTGGACAATGTCCATAAAGGGGCTAATCATCTTGGAGGGGAAATAGGCCTGATCAAGATTATTAACCAGGGCCTTTTTAATAGGCAGAGGAGCTTCCTCGGTAAGGGCCACCAGACCCCCATAGGACCCCTGACTATAAATAGGCTGGTAGTATTTGGGGACATAGACTCCCCTGATCTTCATGGCCTCCCTTAAAAAGGCCTCCTTGTCTCCAAGCTTTTTCCAGAGTTCTAGGAGCTCAGGTAGAGCCTCCTCACCATCACCTAAAAGGAATAAATCCACAAAATCACTCATGGGCTCCGTATTAAAACTGGAGGGCCCACCCACTATTATAGGTGGATCCTCGGCAGAGCGCCTGGTCCTTCTAAGCTCCAGTCCTCCGAGTTCCAGCATCCTTAGGACTCCAAGAAAGCTCATCTCATACTGGAGGGTAAAGCCAATTATATCGAAATCCTTCATGGGCCTTCTTGACTCCAGAGAAAAAAGATGGGTCCTACCCTCCCTTATAAAGGCCTCCATATCTGGGGCCGGTGCAAAGACCCTCTCACAGAGAAAATCCTCCCGGTCATTGACCAGGCCATAGAGGATATGCAGGCCCAAATGGCTCATTCCCACCTCATAGAGGTCGGGGAAGGCCAAGAGAAAATTTACTTTATTCAAGGGGTCCTTTAAAACACTGCCCCTCTCTTCACCCAAATAACGGGCAGGTTTTTCTACCCGTCTTAAAACTTCATTAAATTTCATAACTACCTCACTTAACCAATTATACCCCATGGGTCAAGTCCTGGTAAGTTAAAAAATTCCCTCCTCCCTAAAGGAGAACCTCCTATCCCTGGCTATTATTATGTGATCTAGCAGGGGGATGCCCATGATTCCCCCCACCTCCTTCAGTCTTTTGGTTACCTGTATGTCCTCCTGGGAGGGCTTTACATCACCACTGGGGTGGTTGTGGACCACCAGGATGGCCGCCGCCCCATTTTTTATGGCCTTCTTATAGACCTCCCTTGGATGGACCAGGGAACGATTTAGAGTCCCTATGGAGACTATATCCTCACTTATGACATTGTTCTTACTATCTAGGTGGAGGCATAAAAAGACCTCCTTTTGGTAGCTCTTCATCTTGGTAAGCATGTAGCTGTAGACTGCCTCGGGTGAGGAGATGTTCATGGAGCTAAGCTGGGTTGCCCTGATCCTCCTTGATAACTCCAGGGCGCAGAGGATCCTGGAGGCCTTGGCGGGCCCAATGCCAGGAAAGTCCATCATCTCCACCACTGTCATCTCCTCCAGCTGGTAGAGGCCCTTGTCAAGACTGGTAATAAGTTCCTGGGCCAGGCCTATTGCCGACTGGCTCCTGGTTCCCGAGCCAAGAAGAACAGCCAGAAGCTCTGCATTACTCAGGCTCTCCACACCCTGGTCTAGGATTTTCTCCCTGGGCCTATCCCAAGGGGGTAGTTTTGCTATAGAAATATTCATATCCACCTCCACCTCCAGTATAGAAGTAAAAGAAAAAAGGAAGGCTCCTCTATTAGAGTCTTCCTTAATGAATTATCCTTCCAGCATATTTATATCAAAGTCATCCCTGAGGATCTCATAGAGCCTATTTAGAGGCAGGCCCATGACATTGAAATAGTCACCTTCAATCTTTTCTATAAATATAGAGCCGTAGCCCTGGATGCCATAGGCCCCGGCCTTGTCCTTATACTCCCCTGTATCCAGGTAGTTATTTATCTCCTGGCCGCTCATGGCAGAAAAGAAAACCCTGGTTACCTGGTAGTCCTCCACCAGTTTACCTGTAGTTTTATCATGGAGGACAAGGCTGGTGTAGACCTCATGCACCCTACCCGAGAGCCTACTTAGCATGTCAAAGGCTTCTTCCCTGGACCTGGGCTTACCCAGGACCCCATCACAGTAGACCAGAGTATCACTGGCTAGAAGAATTCCACTCCTATGGGCGTGGAGGCGGTCCTTGAGCTTGAGCCTAGCGGATTTAACCACAAGCTTAGCCGGATCCTCATCATCCATGGGCTCCTCCACCTCGCTGACATCATAGACCACCTGGGGATAGATCATAGAAAGAAGCTCCCTTCTCCTAGGGGAAGCTGATATTAAAATAATCATCTTCTTAGAACCTCATCCTTGACCTCTCCTATAAGATAAAAGCTACCCATGGCAAAGACCTGGTCTCCAGCTTTAAGCTTAGAGTAGACTAGGTCCAGGGCCTTCTTATAGTCACTATGACCCCTTGCTTCTATTCCCATCTCAGCTGCCTTTTCTATAAGCTCCTCCACAGGAACCACCATATCCCCTAGAGGCAGAGTAAAGACCACCTCCCTAAATAGGGGAAGGAGGAGTTTTAAAACCTCTGTGTAGTCCTTGTCCTGGCGCATGCCAAGTAGCAGGATCCTCCTATCCTTCTCCTCGGGCTTTAAAAGCTTAGAAACTGCCCTGATACCGTGGGCATTGTGGCCCCCATCAATATAAAAGTCAGGATTTGAGGCTATCTTTTCCAGCCTGCCGGGCCACCTGGTCTTGAGAAGGCCCTTTCTTATCTCCTCCTCATCCACATCTATCCTGCCCTGGTCCTTCATTATTTTGAGGGCCTCTATAGCAAGTAGGGCGTTGTCTATCTGGTGGAGACCTAGAAGGGCTAGGCGGTAGTCATGGCCTTTATAGATAAAGTGGTTTTCACTAAGATCACTCTTTAGAATCTCAAGGCCCTCTTTATCTATAGCGCTGAAGTCACTGCCAAGCTCCAGGGCTCTGGCCCTTAGCACCTCCAGGACCTCCTCTTCTTGAAGGCCCACCACCACCGGCACCCTGGACTTAATGATACCAGCCTTCTCTCCAGCAATAGCCTTTAGACTATCTCCAAGATAGGCCTCATGGTCCATGGCTATGGGGGTTATTATAGATATAACTGGCTGAACCACATTGGTGGCATCCAGCCTGCCTCCTAGACCAACCTCCATTACAGCGTACTCAAGACCCAGGCTATCAAAGAACCAAAGCCCTGCAGCAGTCAGGATTTCAAACTCTGTGGGATGATCAAAGCCCTCCTCAACTAGCTCCTCACAGGCCTCCTTTACAACAGTTAAGGATCTGGCAAGATCACTATCGCTTATTAGCCTGCCATTATAGCCAAACCTTTCATTGTAGTGGACCAGGTGGGGAGAGCTATAAAAGCCCACGGAGTAGCCTGCCTCCTGGATTACCGAGTAGATCATAGAGGAGGTAGATCCCTTGCCATTGGTACCAGCCACATGGATTATTTGTAATTTTCTTTCAGGATTACCCAGCTTGTCCAGTAGACGCTGGATATTCTCAAGGCCCAGCTTTCGGCCTATTTTGTAGGACTGATTTAAAAAGTCCAGAGCTTGATCTATTTTCACTGGATTTTCTCCTTTATTTCCTTAATCTTCTCTAGGAGGTCCTGCTCTAGAGCCAGATAGCCCTGGAGTTTTTCCTCCTCCTTTTTTACCAGGGCCTCAGGTGCCTTGGAAGTAAAGCCCTCATTGCCCAGTTTTCCCCTGGATCTTGAAATCTCCCCCTCTACCTTTTCAAGCTCCCTGGCCATCCTGGAAAGCTCCTTGTCAAAGTCTATCAGCTCATCAAGAGGCAGGTAGAGACTTAGGCCCTCCAGCAGGATTGAGGAAGCCTCTGGCACTTCACCCTCCACCAGCTCCAGCCTGTCCACCGAGGCCAGGGCCTTAAAGTAGCCTGCGTAGGGGTAGATCTCCTCAGCTCTAGAACCTAGAATAAAGAGACTCCCCTTCTTTGATGGTGGGATATTCATCTCAGACCTGAGATTTCTTATCCTACCTATGGCCTCCTGGATGAGGGCCATGACCTCTTCCTCCTCAGGATATTTTTCTAGCTTTTCAGGCCAGTTACTCCTGATAAGGTGGCTCTTTCTATGGGGCAGGTGGAGCCAGATTTCCTCGGTTATAAAGGGCATAAAGGGATGAAGGAGTTTAAGGATCTCCTCCAGTGCAAAGAGGAGGACAGCCTGTTTATTTTCCTTCTTCTTCTCATCACTGCTATAGAGGGCCTCCTTGCTAAGCTCTATAAACCAGTCACAATAGTCACTCCAGACAAAGTCCACCAGCCTATCCCCTGCCAGGCCCAGTTCATAGTGCTCAAGGTTTCTTTCAACTTCTTCAGCAGTCCTGGCAAGCCTGGAGAGGATCCACCTATCAGCAAGGTCTAGGGAGTCAAAATCAAGCTTATAGTCCCCTTCTTCCAGGCTACCTATAAGAAATCTCGAGGCGTTCCAGAGCTTGTTTGCAAAGTTTCTTGCTGCCTCTACCTTCTCAATTAAAAACCTAGTATCACTGCCAACCGAGGTGCCACTAATCAGCATAAAGCGCAGAGCGTCTGCACCATACTCATCTATTATCGCAATGGGGTCTGTGCCATTATCAAGACTCTTGGAAATCTTTCTTCCCTGGGCGTCCCTGACTATTCCGTTAATCAGGGTATGGTGGAAGGGGGCAAGACCTATTTGCTTAAGTCCTGAAAACATCATCCTTACAACCCAGAAAAATATAATATCATAGCCCGTTACTAGAACATCGGTGGGATAGAAATAGCCCATCTCAGGAGTCTCATCGGGCCAGCCCAGGGTAGAAAAGGGCCAGAGGGCCGAGCTAAACCAGGTGTCTAGGACGTCCTCATCCTGGCTAAAAGCCTTGGAGGAGCAGCTAGGACAGGACTGAGGCCTTTCTCTAGCAACCACCATCTCACCACACTCATCACAGTAGTAGGCAGGGATCCTATGGCCCCACCAGAGCTGGCGGGAAATACACCAGTCTTTGATATTTTCAAGCCAGTGTTCATAGATCTTTATAAAGCGCTGGGGAACAAACTCCATCTCCCCCCTATCTGTGCTCTCAAGAGCCATCCTAGCCATGCTCTCCATCTCTACAAACCACTGGAGGGACTCCCTGGGTTCTATTTGGTTGTGACACCTGTAGCAGTGGCCAACGGAGTGGAGGTGGTCCCTTACCTCCAGCAGGTAGCCCTCTTTTTCAAGGTCCTTTACAATGGCCTTTCTTGCAGTAAACCTATCCATACCCCTATAGGGGCCCTCAGCACTGATGGTGGCCTTGTCACTAAAAATGTTTATGGAGTCCAGTCCATGGCGCTTGCCAATCTCGTAGTCATTGGGGTCATGGCTGGGGGTAACCTTAAGAGCTCCAGTTCCCATTTCCATGTCCACATAGTCATCGCCTATTATAGGTAGCCTTCTTCCAACCAGGGGAAGAAGGGCGTAGCTACCAATCAGGTCCTTATATCTTTCATCCTGGGGATGGACAGCAATGGCTGTGTCACCCAGCATGGTCTCAGGCCTGGTTGTTGCAATTACCAGTTTTCTATCGCTGCCCTCTAGGGGATAGGCTATGGAGTAGAAGGCTCCCTGGACATCCTCATGCTCGACTTCGGCGTCACTAAGTGATGTACCACAATCACTGCACCAGTTTATCAGCCTGGTTCCTCTGTAGATCAGGTCCTCTTCAAAGAGTCTTATAAAGACCTCGGTGACCGCCTTGGAGCAACCCTCATCCATGGTGAAACGCTCCCTGCGCCAGTCACAGCTATTGCCCAGCTTTTTCATCTGGTTGACTATGGCTCCCCCATACTCCTCCTTCCACTGCCAGGCTCTTTTTAAAAACTCCTCCCTGCCCAGGTCCTCCTTGGTCAGACCCTCTTCTCTATAGATTTTGTCAAGGATTCTAACCTCGGTGGCAATAGAGGCGTGGTCGGTTCCCGGTAGCCAGAGGGCCTCAAAGCCCTTCATCCTCTTATAGCGAATAAGGATGTCCTGCATGGTATGGTTGAGGGCGTGGCCCTCGTGGAGACTTCCTGTAATATTTGGTGGAGGTAGCACTATGGTAAAGGGCTCCTTATCGGGATTGACCTCGGCATCAAAATCGCCACTGTCCATCCACATCTTGTAAATTCTCTCTTCAAAGTCCTGGGGATTATAGGTTTTTCCCATGGTAAACTTCATCTAAATAACCTCCTAAATAAAAAAAACGGCCTAACGTAGGGACGCTAAACCGTGGTACCACCCTATTTCTGCACTAAGCACTCAAAAGCTCTAAGGGGCTGACCCCGCTGATCTAGGAGACGACCTTCATACCAGTTCGGGAAGATTTTCACCAAGCATCTTCTCTCTAAATACCTCCGTGGTACTACTCCTCCTCCATGATAAATCCACAAGTAAATCATAGTGCTATTTAGGCTATTTGTCAATCTTTTTTTAGCCTCCCTCTAGCTGACTAGGCCCCCTATCTCCCTGCTAGAAAAGAGCTTTATTTCTTTTAAGTCCCTAGAGTTAAATAGAGAGCCTTTAATTAATCAACTATCAGCCAGCTAATCTTCCTCAGGCCCCTCTGTATTTTTTAGGGGCTCCTCTAAGATAATCCTGCCCTCCACACTGGCAAAGAGAAAATGATTGTTTTCAAGATACTCATCAATTATATCAAAGCTGGAGGTCGACAGACTCCTAGGGGACCCATTAGCTGTATTTTCCCTGGGATTATAGCCAAAGGTCTCTTCCATGATTCCGAAGTGAAAACCCTGGGTTGCCAGTTTATAGATTCTTTTTTCCTCTAAAGGTCTACCTTGGAACTCTATTTTTTCTACCTGGCCCTGGCCAGAGACCTCTATTTTCATGCCCTGGCTATACTGGTAAAACTCATGGGTCTTACCATCATAGGCATTCCTAAAAAAATTCCTTATTATCTCTTCCAGCTGGCCACCCTCTATATTGAAGCTCATCACCCCCTCATCATAGGGAAAGACCTCTCTAAGAGAGGACAGGGTAACAAGCTCCTCTAGCCTGGTCCCTCTAATGGAGCCAGAACCAAGTAGAAAGATATCTACATCTAGCTGCTTTTTAAAAATATCAGCAAAGAAATTCCCCAGGGCAGTCTCCCTATACCTATCGGGGTGCTCAAGAGGTTCTCTAAGCCTGGAAATCATCCTGTTATACTTGATGTCTACCTCATCGGAGTACCTGCTTAATACTTCATCCATAACAGGATCCCTAGGGCAGTGGCTGGCATCAATGGGTATGGCCTCCCAGGTATAGTCTTGGACACAGTTACTATCCATATCTACAGTGATATCAAACCTCCCGATATGGGTAGAACCTGTTCCCACCTGGGCAATGAGGATATCATTGACCTTGGCAGGCTGGTCCATCATGGTGTGGGAGTGGCCACCTAGAATAAGATCAACTCCAAGTTCTTCAGGTAGAATAGCTGCAAGTTCAAGGTCCTTTTCAAAGCCAATATGGGTAAGGATTACTGTAAAGTCTATATCTATATCCTTATAGTTATTGCAGATATACTCTATTTCTCTAGCTGCCGCCCTGACGTCGACAAAGGTTCCTAATAGGGGGTCCTTGCCCCCATAGCTTAGGATATCCTCGGTGATAATTCCAATAAAGAGCATTCTAACTCCCCCCACCATGATGATCTCATGGCTCTTAAAAAGCCTGTTTTTAGTGGGTTTAATATAGAGATTGGCATTGATTATGGGAAAGTGGGCACAGCGCTCTAGAAACATAAGGTGGGCTAGACCATAGTCAATCTCATGATTACCCAGGGTCACTATATCAGGTCCTAGGATGTTCATAACATCTATAGTGGATACCCCCCTATACTCCTGGTCAATGATAGAACCCTGGAGCATGTCTCCTGCGATGGCGTAGACAACATTCTTCTCTTCTCTTCTTACCTTTTGCACATAGCCCGACAGCATGGAGAGTCCACCAAAAAGAGTCTCAGACTCCTCCTTAGCAAAAAAATCTCCATGCAGGTCATTATTATGAAGGATGGTGAGCTTTTTGAGGTCCATTAGGACTCCTTTCTCCCCCAAACAAAATAAGCTCCAAGGCCAATAAAGATCAGGGGCCAGACAAGATCCCTAGTATAGCTAGGTAGTAGGTGAACTATAAATCTTTTAAAAAGCATGTAAACACCAATAAGCACAAAGCCAACGCCCAGGACAAAGGAGGTATTTGTAGGGCTGGTTTTTTCCTCATAGTAGACCCCGTCCTCAGGCTCAATAGGCAGGACCAGGCCTGCTGCCAGGTAGGCAAAAATTCCAACACCAGCTAGACCAAGGATAAAAAAGGCCAGCCTTATAAGGACGACATCCACTTGAAAATAATCAGCCAGGCCTCCGCAGACGCCAAATAGTATTCTTTCGTTTCTAGATCTATATAGTCTTCTCATCTTTACTCCTATTTCTTAGGTATAATAATAGCTGCTATTACGTAGGCTATAAGGCCACTGCCCCCCATAAGGGAAAAGATTATCCAAAAGAGCCTAACAAGGCTGGGATCAATATTAAAGAACTCACCTATACCACCACAGACCCCTGCCAGCTTTGTATCTGTGGAGGACCTGTAAAGCCTCCTAGCTGCCTTCCTGGCTCTTTTTTCTTCACTGGGCCTTTCTTCCTCTGAACCAGCTTCCTGGCCAGAATAAATCCTTCTATCTAGCTCCTCTTCAAGTCTTCTTAGAAGGGGGTTTTCCACATCAAAGTCAAGCTCATCTATGCTCTTTACAGGCAGGATGTGTATTGAGGTTCCACTCATAAAGGCTGCCTCCATGGTAAAGAGCTCCTTTTCTAGAACTGTTCTTTTAATAACCCCTATGCCAAGATCCCTGGCAAGCTCCAAGACCTTGGCCCTGGTGACACCCAGGAGGACATCCTCATCCCTGGCTGTAATAAGAAGGCCGTCTCTAATAAAAAAGATGTTGGCTCTCTCACACTCCCCTACCTGGCCCTGGGAGACATAGAGGAGGGAATAGAGGTCCCTTTCCTCCTTATACTCCTGGGTCCTCCTAGCAATATCCTTATCTATAAACTTAACCTGGGGGTTCTCCCTCTCATGCTCAAAGGTCCCAAGTCTTACACCTTCTTTTTTCATTTCCTGGCTGGGATATTTCCCCTCTAGGGCTTCAATGGTAAAGGAGCCTGTTGCCACCTCCACCTCCACCCTTAAATTGTGGGGGTCTTGCCTCTTTGAGGCTAGGTCAATAAGGCCCTGCCTTAGAGCCCTCTGGTCCATGGCCGTAACATTGTAGTGGCTCCAGGACTTCTCCAGCCTCTCCAGGTGCTCATTTAAAAATACGGGTCTGCCCTCCAGTACCCTGAGGACTTCATAAATCTTTTCCATAACTACCTCCCTATTGTCTTAATTATACCACTTGTTATAAGGATTATTCATTTTTAAATCCAGGCATTTTCACTGGAGGTCCTTGTAATCGAACAAATGTTCTGTTATTCTTAGGCCAGGAGGATGCTATGTTTTTTCATGTCGATGTCAATAGTGCCTATTTAAGCTGGGAGGCCAGCTACAGGCTGGTCAAGGGCCAGAGCCTGGACCTTAGAGATATTCCCTCGGCCATAGGAGGAGACCCAGAAAAACGCCGGGGTATCATCCTGGCTAAGAGCATACCAGCCAAGGCCTATGGTATTAAAACTGGAGAAACCCTGAGGAGTGCCTTTGAAAAATGCCAGGGACTGGTGGTGGCGGCCCCTAACTTTTGGCTCTACAAAAAATGCTCCCAGGCCCTGGGAGAAATCCTATCAAACTACAGCCCCAGGGTCCAGGCCTTTAGCATAGATGAGTCCTTTCTTGATATGAGCCATAGTAAAAGCCCCCTGGAAGAGGCCGAAAGACTAAGAGAAGAGATAGAAAGGGACCTGGGCTTCACCGTCAACATAGGTGTAGGTCCCAACAAGCTCCTAGCCAAAATGGCCTCGGACTTTAAAAAACCCAATAGGGTCCACAGCCTCTTCTATGAAGAAATTGAGGACAAGCTCTGGCCCCTGGATGTGGGGAAACTCTTTATGGTAGGAAGAAAGACCAGGGATAAACTAAATATGATGGGAATAGAAAGCATTGGAGACCTGGCCAGGGCCAAGGAGGAGCTTCTCTACCTCCATTTAAAGAGCCAGGGCATCCTGGTCCATAGCTACGCCCAGGGAAGGGAGTACTCCTCTATAACAAGCTATAGCCCCTATGAGGCCAAGGCTGTGGGTAACTCCACCACCCTACCCAGAGACCTGGATGACCTGGAGAGTCTGGAACTCTATCTCTTAGGGATAAGTGAAATGGTCTCCTTTAGGCTGCGCTCCATTGATAAGATGGCCTATGTAATTAGCCTCCACTACAGGGATGCAAAACTTAAAAGAAGAAGGCTCCAAAGAAAGATGCCGGCTCCCCTGGATGAAACCACTGCCATCTTTAGAGAGGTCAAGCTCCTTTTTAAAGAGCTCTGGCAGGGTGAGGCCCTGGGCCAACTTGGAATCTCCCTTAGCCACCTGGTGGACAATGACTACTTTGAAGAAAGTTTTCTCAGCCCCGACCAGGCAAAACTCAGAAGGGTGGATAAAGCCCTGGATGAATTGCGCCAGCGCTTTGGCAGGGAGGCTATCCAAAGGGCCTCCTTTCTCTACAGCTCAGTGGAGCCCATGATTGGAGGGGTAGGCGAAGACAAGGATGAACTAATACTTAGCAGTAAATTATAAATCCCTGGTCTAGTCACCAGGGATTTCCTTTTCAAAAATGCCTTTTACAAAGTACTCTGCATCAAAGGCTGCTATATCATCAATTTTTTCTCCCAGAGTCATAAAGACCACGGGTACATCCAGCCTATCCCCTATGGCAAAGACAAAGCCCCCCTTGCTGGAGCCATCCATTTTGGAGAGGATAAGTCCATCGATCTTGGCATAGTCCTTAAAGATCTCAGCCTGGGACAGGGCATTCTGGCCCGTTGTCGCATCCAGGACCAGCAGGGTGAAGATCTCCTCCTCACTGTACTCCCTGCGGATAATCTTGGAGATCTTTCCAAGCTCCATCATGAGGTTTTTCTTATTGTGGAGTCTTCCTGCGCTATCACAGATAAGGACATCGGTGCCCCGGCTCTTGGCCGACTGGATTGCGTCATAGATAACACTTCCTGGGTCACTGCCCTCCTGGTGGCGGATCATATCCACCCCGGCTCTCTCGGCCCAAACCCCCAGCTGGTCAATGGCAGCTGCTCTAAAGGTGTCCCCTGCAGCCAGGAGCACTGACTTATTGCCATTTACAAAGAGCTTGGCCAGCTTGCCAATGGAGGTGGTCTTACCCGCCCCATTGACCCCTATAACAAGAATTACCTTGGGGGGATTATCAAGATCCAGGCCCCTCTCCCTGGAAATTTTAGAGATGAGTATCTCCTCCAAGAGGGGTTTTACCTGGTCAGGAGAGGAGAGCATCCTATCATAAACCTGGCTTCTTAGCTCCTCCAGGACAGCCTCGGTAGTTTCAAAGCCAAGATCAGCCAGAATTAAAATCTCTTCAAGCTCCTCAAAGAAGTCATCATCCACCTCACTATAGTAGCCAAGAAGGCTATCTATTTTGCTGGCCAGATTTTTACTGGTCTTGCTAAGAGAAGATTTAAATCTTTCAAAAATACTACTCATCATTCCTCCATCTTTAAAGATACTAGAGAAGAAATACCCTTCTCCTCCATAGATACTCCGTAGAGGGCGTCGGCAAACTCCATGGTACCCTTTCTATGGGTTATAAGGATAAACTGGCTTCCTATGGAGAACTCCTCCAGGAAGGTGCCAAAGCGCTGGATATTTATATCATCCAGTGCTGCCTCTATCTCATCCAGTACATAGAAGGGAGCTGGTTTAGTCTTAAGCACTGCAAAGAGCAGGGCAATAGCTGTCAGGGCCTTTTCCCCTCCACTTAAGAGATTCATATGCTGGAGTCTTTTACCGGGAGGTGAAGCCAGGATAATTATATCACTGGTTAAAATATCCTGGGGATCCTCCAGGAGTATATCCCCCTGACCACCTCTAAAGAGGTGGGAGAAGATCTCCTTGAAATTCTCCCTAATGGCTTCAAAGCTGCTAAGGAAGTCTTCCTTCATCCTTCTTTCAAGGCCCCCTATGGTCCTTAAGAGATCTGCCTTGCTTTCTTCTATATCAGCCAGCTGCTCACTTAAAAAGCTGTGGCGCTCATCAATCTCTTCAAACTCCCTGGGAGCCTGGAGATTAACCGGCTCTAGTTTTTGCATCTCCTGGCGGATCTTTCTTCTTGCGCTCCTGGGCTCATCACAGCTGAGCTTTAAATCCTTGACCTGGAGCATACTGAGCTCATAGAGCCTCCATATCTCCTGGGATAGAGCCGACTTTCTCTCCTCCAGCCTTCCTAGCTCAACTTCCTTCTTGGCCTTCTCCCCCTGGATCTCATAGAGCCTATCATCCAGAGCTTCCCTTCTTGCCTGACTCTCCTGGGACCTGAGTCTAAGGCTATCCAGCTCCTTTTTAAGGCCAAAGGCCTTTTCATCCAGCTTCTTTATTTCAAGCTGGAGGCCGGCATAGTCTTCCCTGATCCCATCCAGCTCCCCATCCAGGCTGAGCTTTTCCTCTTCCCTGAGCCTTTTTTGTTCCTGCCTATATTTTTCCCTTTTATCAAGCTCTTCACTCTGAGCCCTAAGGCTCTCCACTTCAGCCTGCCACCTCTTGGTTTCCTCCCCAAGAGCCGCCTCTTCTAGCCTCAGCTCCAAGAGCTTTTCCTGAAGCTTAGCAAGGTCCTGGCCAGAACTTGGCTTAAGAGCCTCTTCTAGCCTTAATAGCTCGCCAGAAAGTCTATCCTGGATTTTAGCTAGCTCCCCAAGCCTTAGGCCCTGGCTCTCAAGGCTGCCCCTAAGCTTTTCAAGGTCCTGGCTTTTTTCTTCTAGTTTATAAAGGAGGACCCTCTCATCGCCTTCAAGGTGTGAGAGCCTTTTTTTATAGGCCTCCTCTTCTTCAAGAAGGCTAGCTTCCTCTTTTAAAAAGGCCTCTTCTCTGGCTTTATTCTCTATTAAAAGGCTGGCTCCCTGGCTGATTTTCTTATCCAGCTCTTCCAGATCCTCTTCTAGTTCTTTTTTCTCCTGGCGGTTTTCCTTGAGCTTTAAGCCTATCTCAAAGGGGCTGGGTGCCGGATCCCAGGGGTAATAAAAGCCTCCCTCCAGCCTCTGGCCAGCTAGGGTTATCCTTCTTGCCTGGCTAGGGCCTTTTAAGGCCTCCTCAAGATTCCTATAGACCAGGCTTGAAGCCAGTAGAGCTCCTATAAGCTCTTCAGACCCCTCTACAAAGTCCGCCATCCTGCCTAGGCTTGCAGGATCACTGGCAGAGGCCCTCTCTGGCAGCTCATAGAGGAGATTAACCAGGTAGTCCTCACCAGGCTCCTCTAAAGCCTCCCTTACACTTCTGATATCTAGGCTATTAATCGCTGGACCCAGGGCAGCTTCCAGGGCCTTTTCAAAGCCCTTTTCTGGCTTTAGCCCATGGTGGAGGATGCTGCCTCCAATTCTATTTTTAAGCTGGTTTAAATCCTTTTCTCCCTCCAGCTCCCACTCCTCATAGAGCTTAATATTCCTATCAAGGGAGGCGATTGCCGAGCTTATTTCGGCCCTTCTAGTGGCAAGGAGGTTTTTCTCCTCCTCCAGGCCTCTTTTTTCCTCTAGGATTTCCCTTCTAGACCTCTCCAGCCTAAATCTTCCCCTCTCCAGGGAAGCTCCATCGGCCTCCAGGCTTAGTTTCTCAGTTCCTAGCTCTTCTAGGCTTCTAGTTAGGTTTATTTTGTCTTCTTCATAGCCTTTAAGTTCAAGGCCCTGAAGCTGGCTTTGCTTTTCAAGATGGGCTTTTTCACTGTCTATCTGCTGGAGCTTTGCAAGGGTTTCTTCCTTTTTTAGCTCAAGACTCCTAGCGTCCCGGCTCTGGTAGTCAAGGCTGGCCCCCTTCTCCTTGATTTCTTCCCTCAGCTCCTCCAGCCTCTTTCTAGAGACCTCCAGCTTGTCCTGGGCCCTGGCCATTGCAGCCTGGGAGCTACCATTATCAAAGAGTTCATAGTCCCTTTCTTGGCTAGCTTCCTCCCTTTCCACCTGCCTTAATCTCTCCTCCTTGAGGCGCAGATCCAGGTAGATTTCATCCCTTTTGGAAGTTTTTTCTCCTAGAAGGTCCTGGTAGAGGCCATACTCACTGGCTAGACCCCTTCTTTTTTCTTCCTCTTTCTCCCTCATGGACTGGAGGCTCTCCTTTTCCTCCAGGAGTTTTTCTAGGTCATAGACTAGCCTTCCCAGCTCCCTTGATAGGTCCTCTTCCTGGCCTTCATAGGCCATATGGTCCTGCTGGGCATAGAAGAGGTCAATCTCCCTGGCCCTTTTTGATAGAGCCTGGTAGCTCAGGGCCCTATCTCTCTCCAGTCTTAGGGGTTCCCTCTGTTTAGTGACCTCCTCTAGTATGTCCATGATCCTAAGGTAGTGGTCTTCAACCCTAAGAAGCCTCCTTGAAGCCTCCTCCTTCTTATAGTGGATAAGGCTGATACCCGAGGCTTCCTCGAAGATTTTTCTTCTATCCTGCTTGTTTTCTTTAAGTATGTCATCGATATCCCCCTGGCTGATCAGGGAGTAGCCACTGACACCAACAGCAGTGTCCATAAAGAGCTCTCTAAGATCCCTCAATCTTACAGCCTGGGAGTTTATTTTGTAGGTGGACTCACCACTCCTATGGAGGATCCTCTCCACACTGAGCTCCTCTAGACCACCAGGAGAGATAGCCTGGGCCTGGGAAAAGACCAGGCGAACAGAAGCAAAGTTTAAAGAGGCCCTGTGTTTGGTACCAGAAAAAATAACATCCTCCATGCGCCGGGCTCTGAGGGAGGCAGAACTCTGCTCACCAAGAACCCACCTAATCGCATCTATGATGTTACTCTTACCACAACCATTGGGGCCCACTATACAGGTAACCCCAGGTAAAAAATCTATATAAGTTCTATCAGCAAAGGATTTAAAACCCTTTAGTTCCATGGATTTAAGAAACATTGCCTCTCCTAGTAGATATATTTAAACTTGCCCTCATGTAAAAAACCATTTCTTTCAAGGCTATCGTTAATAGTAAAGCTTAGCTTTCTCCCCCGGCTCTCAAGGTATTTAAGATTTTCTCTAGACTGACCCACCAGGTAGGAAATTTCCCTGCTATTTATCTCAATATCAAGGGGGTCCCCGGTCTCCATCAGGGTCTTTCTATAGAGCCTACCTATAACCAGGCTCCTAAGAGCTGGATGATAGGGACCGGCCAGGATGGAGGATAAAAAGTCCTCATCCGAGGAGTAGAGTCCCAGCCTTATAACAGGAATACCTGCCCTGAGAAAAAGTGAAACTATGTCACTGCAGAGTTCCAGGGTCTCATCTAAATTCCAGGGGGTATAGAGGCCTCTTTCCATCATCCTTGCCAGGCCTGTACCCTTGATTACCAGGGTGGGATAAATCCTAACAAAATCTGGCTTTAAGGAAATAATCTTCTCGGCTGTAAAAATTGCACTATCATAGTGGTCCTGGGGTAGCCCTGTCATCATCTGCAGCCCCAGCTTGATGTCGGTCTGCTTAATGAGGTTGACAGCCCTTAAAACCTCCACAATGCCATGGCCCCTGCCACTGGCCTTGAGAACAGTGCTATCTAGGGACTGGACACCCAGCTCAATGGTGGAAATAGGGTAGTTTGCTAAAAAGGCCATCTCCCTTTCATCAATGGCGTCGGGCCTGGTGGAAAATCTTATCCCAATAATTCCCTTTTTCCCAACATAGTCCCTGGCTATATTTAGATAAAAGGCCTGGGTCAGCTGGTCTAGAGCAGTAAAACTACCGCCAAAAAAGGCGATCTCCTTGATGCTGTCATCTCTTAGGGTGCTAAGGTGCTCCTCGATTGTACTTATTATCTCCTCTTTAGGAGGATTACCCCCCTCACCAGTAATGACCCTCTGGTTGCAGTAGACACAGTCATGGCTACAACCCTGGTGGGATATAAAGATTGGAATGTTACTATAGTTCACCCAGGGCCTCCCTAGCTGCCTCTTGCTCCGCCTGTCTTTTACTTGAACCCCTACCCTGGCCCTTGACCCTTCCATCTATGTAGCAGGCGACAAGAAAGCTCTTTTCATGGTCGGGGCCTGTGGCCTCCACTAGTTTATAGGCCAGGCTCTTACCCTGGCTCTGGCAGAGGATCTGAAGCTCAGACTTGTAGTCCTTTAGAGCCTGACCTCCTCTAATCTCTTTAATTTCATCAAGAAAATTCTCTAGGAAAAACTCCTGGGCCCTTATATAGCCCAGGTCCCTATAAAGGGCCCCCATAAAGGCTTCAAAGCAGTCAGCCAGGTTTGAATCTCTCCTTCTCCCCCCTATTAGCTCCTCTCCCTTTCCCAGGAGTAGATAGGCCTGGAGGTTCAGCTTTCTTGCCAGTCTTGCTAGAGTCTCCTCCCTGACCAGGGAAGCCCTCATCCTGGTAAGCTCCCCCTCGGGGGATGAAAGCTCATTAAAAAGGTAGTTACTCACTATAAGCTCCACCACAGCATCCCCTAGAAATTCATAGCGCTGGTTGTTATCCTCAAGACCATGTTCGTTCTGGTAGGAGGGATGGACCAGGGCCAGTTCATAGGGGGCTAGATTTCTATAGTCGATTGATAGTTTATCTAATAGCTTATTTATCTTCACTTCTTTCTTCCAAGGCCTTCTCCAGCTTTTTTATCATGTCGCTGGCCACATATTTTTCTAGAAAATAGAGGGCATTCATAATTGCCTTTTCATCGCTGGAGCCATGGGCCTTGACTAGATAGCCCTTGACCCCAAGAAGGGGGGCCCCACCATACTCCTTATAGTCAAGCTTTTTAGCCAGGGGCTTTAGGGAGTCCTTGATAAGGAGCCCCGCCAGCTTACCTCTAAAGCTTGCTAGGAGGTTATCCTTAAGGAGCTCACCATAGCTTTTAAACATCCCCTCAGCTAATTTTAATATAACATTTCCTGTAAAGCCATCGGTGACAATGACGTCCACCAGGCCCTCAGGAATCTCCCTCCCCTCTATACTGCCAAGGAAGTTAATATCAAGCTCTTCAATTAAGGGAAAGCTATCCCTGACTAGCTGGTTGCCCTTACCGGCTTCCTCACCAATATTGACCAGGGCCACCTTGGGGTTTTTCTGACCCATAACCCCCTCTCTATAGAGACTCCCCATTAGGGCAAAGTCCCTAAGGGAAGTGGGTTTTACATCGGCGTTGGCCCCGGCGTCTAGGAGGAGGCTGATACCCCTGACAGTGGGAAAGGGTATGGCCAGGGCTGGTCTTTCAATCCCTCCCAGCCTACCCAGCCTTAGAACCCCTGCTGCCAGCAGGGCTCCGCTGTTACCTGCTGATAGAAAACCTTGGATCTTTCCCTCCCTCAGGTCCATAATCCCCCTGAGCATAGAAGAGTCCCGCTTTTTTCTAATGGCTTCTACCGGTATGTCCTCGCCACTTATAACCTCTCTACAGTCTATAATCTCAAAGGGGCAGGCTTTATCAAAGTCCAGGATTACTTCCTCTTTACCATAGAGGACAATTTCCGCCTCTACTTTCTCGGCAGCCCTATAGACCCCCTTTAGAATCTCAAGAGGTGCCTTGTCTCCTCCCTGTACATCTATTCCCAAGCGCATAAATATCTCCTTTTCATAAGAGGATATACCACCCACTAGGTGGTTATTAATTAACTAAATCTAGTAGAAAAAGCCACCTAAACAAAAAGATAGCTAGGAGCATTAAAAGATAGACAAAGCCACTAACCAGGGCGTAGACCCTCTTAGCCGGCCCTAAAAGAGCAGAGAGACTGGCTGAAAAAATCAAGCTGACATTAAAAACAAGAAGGAAAAATACCAGCCTCACTGGGAGGAAAAAGTTTCCAAAAAGTAAGAGGGTTCCTACTAGGACCCCAGGTAGGCTATAGTCTCCCACAATATCAAAAAATAAGGAAAAGTCCGTCTCCAGGGAAAAGGCAAGCCTGCCCAGACCATAGGCCCCCAGGGCCAGACCATACTGGGCGCCCAATGTAAACAAAAATACCAGTGGAAGGCTCTTCCACTGTTTAACTAGTAGATAGGCTAGGGCTGTCATTAAGAGTGAGTTAGTGACAAAAACTATCAGGCTATAGTTGCTTGGCCTATCCAGCTCTACCTTTTTCTCCTCGGGAGTTAATTTGTACCTGGTAAGGGGGGGATTATTTATCGCCGTGGCATAATCCTGGTTCTCTCCACAATAGGGACATATGCGATAGTGCTCATCGATATTATTCTTACAGTGTATACACCTTTTCATGTGTTCACCCCCTTAAGAAAAAGCCCTCAACAGGGCTTTATTATTCGACGAATATAACTTCTTCGCCTTTATATTTGCCACAATGAGGACATACTCTATGGGGCATTTTCTTTTCGTGACAACTGGGGCACTCAACAAGCTGTGGTGCACTCATTTTAATATTGCTGGCTCTTCTTTTATCTCTACGAGCTTTAGATGTCTTTCTCTTTGGTACTGCCATGGTCTTTCACCTCCTAGTCCTGTTTTAATGTCAGTAGTTTTTCAAGTCTTGGGTCTATGGGGGCCTGGCAATCACAACTTCCTAGGTTGAGATTGGCGCCACACAGCGTACAGAGCCCTTTACAATCCTCAGAACATAGACTCTGCAGGGGCCTTTGCAAAATAAACTCCTGTCTGGCTATTTCTTCAAGGCTCATTTCCCTGGTTTCATCATCAAGGCTCTCACAATAATTGACATGAATAGTGCACTGACATGCTTCGAGGCAACGATCACAGACTGAACTTAGTAGAGCCTCGGCCTCAAACTCTAAGACAAGCTCGTGGTCTTCTCTACGTATATTCCCCCAAATATGGGCTTTATCTAGGCCATCTCCACCTAGGTCAACCTCTAAGGCTTCATCAAAATCCACCCTATTAGTTAGCTGGAGAGCTTTTAAAAATCTCTTCATTTTACACCTCGATATAACACTAAAAGTATAAACAGACTATCCACCTTTGTCAAGTAAATTCAGCAGATTTTCTTCTTCTGAGCTTGACCTGATTTTTTAAGCTAGTGTCTAGCCTGGGCTTACCAGGCTAGCTCCCCTATCCTAGGTAGGATGCCAGCTCCCCTGCTAGTATACTTTAGACTATTATAGCATTTGATAGCCAGTCCAAGAGGAGGTTTTCTATCCTGTCCGGGGACCCCTCCTACAGACTTGCTATACTATGGTAGGTCCTATAAGCCTCCCATGGGTAGAATCTAGTCTTCCTGGGTATATCTTAAAACTAAAGAAGTCAGAAAATTTACCCAAGGAGGTTGACTGTGAAAAACTCTTCTGGATTTATAAAAAAACATCTAACTGAAATCACCCTTTTAGTAAATGCCCTTGTAAGCTATCATAAGCTCTATTTTTTTGCTGACTCCATCAGTAATGTAGGATGGATTTATTTGCTGGGCCTAGTGGCTATCCTTCTACTTGCCTATATTTTGCCCAGCTACAAGGTTGCAATCCTCAGACTAGTTCTATTAGCCCATTTAATTTTCCACGGGCTCTTTAGCCTAAGTCTGCCAATAGGTATGGTCTTTGCCCTTATAGGCTCCTACTATCTTGCAGGAAAAATCTTTCTTATCTTTTATCTTCCTTCTTTTCTTGCTGTATTTTTAGCCTACAAGGCTTTTATAAATCTCAAGTCCAATAAAGAGGCCTAGTTACCCTACTTCTAGGCCTTTTTCACTGTATAAATGCCCTTGCATAGCATCTTTTTTATCCTCTAGTATCCCCAGCTCCTGAAAGGATACGGACCTGGGACAGGATATCTGACCAGACGCTTAGGGCAGTCTCCCTTCCCCCTGCACCAGGGCCCGAAAAAAAGAGTTCCTTGGTATAGTAGGTCTTAAGCCTAATGGCATTTATACCATTATCTACTAGGTAAAAGGGGCTCTCACTGCCAACCCTTCTAAGGGCCACCTCCACCCTGCCGGGCCTGGCCCTGGCAAGCAGTTTTATCTTTCCCTCGCCCTTTAACTCTCCGGCAGCTCCAATACCCTCCCTATAAATCCTCTTGGGGTAGAAACCAAAGGCAAGCTTGTGAAGGATGGATATCTTGTGGAGGCTGTCATAGCCCTCAAGATCCAGACTTGGGTCAGCTTCTAGGTAGCCCAGCTCCTCTGCTCTTTTTAAAGCTTCATCATAGGCCATACCCCGGGCCATGGAGGACAAAATATAATTGGTTGTTCCATTGAGGATCCCTGTAACCTCCTCTATCCTCTCGAAAAACATCCTGTTTCTAAGGGTGTCAAGAAGGGGGACAGCAGCAGCAACTGCGGCCTCATAGCCTAGATTAACATTTTTAGCCAGGGCCAGCTCCTCCAGGGCCCCGCCGGCTTCATAGAGGGCGTACTTGTTGGCAGTTACCACAGACTTACCCTCCTCCATAGCCTTTTTCATAATACTACTAGCTGGCTCCAGACCTCCCAGAAGCTCTACTACTATATCTACCTCCCTATCCTGGAGGACCTCTTTGTAGTCAGTCGTCCTAAGAGCCAGGGACTTAACACTTGTATTTTTATCCCTTAAAAAGATCCACTTGAGGTTAAAATCCAGCCTTTCACCTGTCAACTCAAGGAGTTTTACCTGGGCCCTGTTTTTTGACTCTAGGTAGATTTCTTCCAGAGCCCTACCCACCACACCATAACCCATAAGAGCAATATTAATAGTCTTCACTGGACCTTCCTTTCATGTTACAATCCATCTATATCTTACTTTATTGGAGAGACAAATGAGTAAATTGCAGTTTAAGAGAGTACAGGACTACTTTATCAAGGTCCTTTCGGGCATGGCCCTGGGTCTTTTTTCTTCTCTTATTATTGGTCTTATCATTAAACAAATTGGAATTATTATAGGCTGGACCTTCCTTGAAAACCTGGGTGTCTACGCCCAGCATCTTATGAGTCCAGCCATAGGAGCCGGTGTTGCCTATAGCCTGGGTGCTCCTCCCCTGGTCCTGATCTCCTCTACAATTGCAGGAATCCTTGGAGGTGGTGGCCTAGCCTTTTCTGGCTCCCAGCTTGTAATCACAGTGGGGGAACCCGTAGGGGCCTTCGTTGCGGCTCTAGCGGGCGCCGAGGTGGGCCGGCGAATAGCAAGGTTTAAACACCTGGAAATAATCCTGGTCCCCTTTGCCACCATCCTGGCGGGAGCCCTGGTGGGCCACTACATGGCCCCGGCTATATCGGCCTTTATGAAGGCCCTGGGTATGTTTATAAACTACGCTACAAGTAAAAAGCCCTTTACCATGGGAATACTGGTTTCCATGGTCATGGGCATAGTCCTTACCCTTCCCATCAGTAGCGCTGCTCTGGGAATTGGCCTTGGCCTCAGCGGTCTAGCAGCAGGAGCAGCCACAGTTGGCTGTGCCAGCCATATGATAGGCTTTGCTGTAGCCTCCTATAAAGACAATGGTTTTTCCGGCTTTCTTTCCCAGGGCCTTGGAACCTCCATGCTGCAGATGCCAAACATCATAAAAAAACCTATTATTGCCCTGCCTGCCATAATTAGCTCAGTCATCCTAGGCCCCCTATCTACCCTGGTCTTTAAGATGAAGGGCACCCCCGTAGGTTCAGGCATGGGTACCAGTGGCCTGGTGGGCCAGTTTGCCACCCTTGAAGCCATGGGTAGTTCTGCCCTTATGGCCATAGTCATAATGCACTTTCTTCTACCAGGACTTATCTCCTATCTGGTGGCAGAGTTTATGAGAAAAAAGGGCCTAATAAAACCTGGAGACATGAAGCTTAATCTTTAAGGGCCTCCTCCATAGCCCTACCCTTCTTATAGCTAGCCTGCATGGCCTTTTGAAGGGCCCTAGAAGCTCCCCACTCCTCAAGAGCCAGGATTCCCTCTATGGTTGTTCCGGCAGGAGAGGTAACCTGGTCCTTTAGGACAGCTGGGTGCAGGTCCTTTTCCAGGAGCATGGCGCTTGAGCCCAGCATGATCTGGGCAGATAGGGTGTAGGCCTTCTTTCTTGGAATGCCCCAGGCCACGGCCTGGTCTGCCATGGCTTCAATTAATTTCATTAAAAAGGCTGGCATAACGCCACAAAGGCTTGAAAAAGCCTCCATTAGCTCTTCTTCCATCTCATGGGCCCAGCCAAAACTTTCAAAGATTTCTATAAGCAGCTTTCTTTCTTCCCCTACAAGTTCCTGGCTAAAACAAAGGCCTGAAACGGATTTTCCCACCTGGGCAGGGGTTGCCGGCATAGACCTGACTATTTTTACAGGCCAGGAGAAAAAAGACTGGGTCTTAGCCAGGCTAAAGCCTGGAGCCATGGTTACCAGTATTTGGTTTTTATTTATTTTATTTGAAAGCTCCTCCAAGATAGAGGGATAGTCCTTGGGTTTTATAGCTAAAAAAATAATATCAGCTGCAAAAACCTCCCCCTGACTACTGGGGCCATAGCCCACAAGCTCCTCCAACCTTAAAGCAGACTCCCTGGAGCGAACTGTATAGATGATTTCTTCTTCTCTTTTTCTTTTTATTCCCTCAAACATTGCCAGGCCCATATTGCCCAGTCCAACAAATCCTATAGTCATTTCCCACTCCTTTTACAGTATTATAATTAATTTACCCTGCTACTAGCAAGCTTAACATCCTTTTCTTATTGAAATAACTTTTCCTTGAATATCTAACTCATAAAGGTATAATAGTATCAGATATATTTCAGGAGGAAAAAAATGAATATTCTTGTTATTAACTGTGGATCTTCTTCCCTTAAATTCCAGCTTCTAAAGATGGAGGATGAATCCGTGATGGCCAGTGGTCTAGTAGAGCGTATAGGCATCGCTGGCTCACAAATGATACTTAAGACTTCTGATGGCGAGAAGCACACAGTGCAAAGCCCTATGGAAGACCACTCCGTAGCGCTAAAGATTGTACTGGATGCCCTAGTCAACCCAGAATACAAAATACTTAAAGACCTTAAGGAAATCGACGCTGTAGGTCACAGGGTTGTTCACGCTGGTGAAGAGTTCTCAGAATCCGTCATCATCGATGACAAGGTAATCAGCGCCGTGGAAAGCTGCGTTGAGCTAGCTCCCCTTCACAACCCACCAAACCTTCTTGGAATCAATGCTATTATGGAGCTTCTTCCAGGGGTACCCAATGTGGCAGTCTTTGATACAGCCTTCCACCAGACCATGCCACCAGAAGCCTATATCTATCCCCTACCCTATGAGTGGTATGAAGATCTTAGGATTAGGCGCTATGGTTTCCACGGAACCAGCCACAAGTATGTAGCTAATAAAGCAGCAGAATTCCTAGGAAAAAATATTGAAGACCTAAAGATTATAACCTGTCATCTGGGCAACGGTTCCAGTATAACAGCAGTAAAAAATGGCAAGAGTGTTGACACCTCCATGGGCTTTACACCAATGGAAGGCCTGGTAATGGGAACCCGAGTTGGTTTTCTAGACCCAGCTATAATCTCCTTTTTAAAGAAAAAGACCGACTATAGCGCTGAGGAAATCACCCATATCCTTAACCACAACTGTGGTGTCCTAGGAATAAGCTGTATTTCCAGTGACTTTAGAGACCTGGAAGCTGCAGCTTCAATAGGCGACTTCAAGGCAAATCTAGCCCTGGATATCTTCCGCAGGACGGTTAAGAAGACCATAGCTGGCTACGCAGCCATAATGGGTGGCGTTGATGTAATTGTCTTTACCGGTGGTATAGGCGAAAATAGCTCCACCGATAGAGCCGGAATACTAAAAGAACTTGAGTTTATGGGCGTATATCTAGACCAGGAAAAGAACAAGGTCCGTGCAGAAGCTAAACTAGTTTCCAAGGACGATTCCCCTGTATCTGTAGTGGTTATGCCAACCAACGAAGAGCTGGCCATAGCCCAGGATACAAAGAAACTTGTAGAGGCCTAGGCATCAGGAAACTGATGCCTTTTTTTGAAGATGAAAATCCTAGCTGTCATCGCTGAATACAATCCCCTACACCGGGGCCATATTTATCACCTGGAAAGAGCAAAAATAGAGACTTCCTCCAGCCACACCCTGGTACTAATGGGGGGAAACTTCCTCCAAAGGGGTGATGTAGCCCTAGAAGAGAAGTTTCTTCGTGCAAGAAAGGCTCTAGCCGCCGGAGCTGACCTGGTGGCTGAACTCCCCTTTATCTATGCCAGTTCCTGGGCCAGGGAATTTGCCCAGGGAGCCGTGGATATCCTGGGCAAGACTGGCCTAGCCATGACCCTGAGCTTTGGCAGTGAGAGTGGGGAAATAGAAGTTCTAAAGGAGATCCTGGAGGATGTTAGGGAAATCTCCAGCGATAAAAAGCACTCCTATGGTGAAATAATAAGAAAAAAAACTGGCCTGCCGACCCGGGGAGCCAACGATATCCTGGGCCTGGAGTATTTGAGAGCCTTGGAAAAGTATGAGGGTCTAAGGGCCCACACAGTAAAAAGAAGGGGCCAGGCCTACCACGCCGAGAGCCCCCACAGCTTCCCCTCTGCCAGCTCCATAAGAAAGAGCGTCAAGGAGGGTAGGCTTATCTTTCCCAACCCCCTCTTTCTTGAGGACTTCACAGACTATATTTATTCTGCCCTACTGACAAGGGACCTATCTAATACCTATGGGGCAATAGAGGGGCTAGACCATAGACTCCTGGCTAGACTTGACCCCAGGCTTAGCCTGGAAGACTATGTTGATCTCCTCTCAACAAGAAGGTACAGGCCGGCAAGGATAAGAAGACTTCTAATCCACCACCTGGTTGGCTACAGCAAGCTTGATCACAGCCTCCTTCAGGGCAGCGCCTATCTCAGGCCCCTGGCCTATAATAAAAGGGGAACCCAGCTCCTGGGAGAGATTAAAAAAACTCCCCTTCCCATTGTCTCCCCTCTGGAGGAAATCACCGATCCAAAAATAAAAAGATCCCTGGAGCTAGACCTGCTAGCATCAAGGATCTACAACTTTAAAGCTAAAATGTCTGGCGAGGACTATAGGAGAAACCTATATCTAAAGGAGGGATAACCTCCTTTTAATTTTCCCAAATTACTCCGCCATAGGTCTCCATCTCAAAACTACGGTGGACCAGTTCGCCACCAATCTCCTGCTTACCTTCAATAACTATATAACTTGAATGGTCATCCCCAGGCTCATAGTAGAGTTTTTCTAAGATTATTTCTCCGTAGATTACTTCAAATTTCTCCAGGGCTTCAAAGAGGTCCATGTTTACCTTGCCCGTCAGCTCCTCCAGGCTTTTCTCCCCTATAAGCCTAGCTTCCTGGCTTATTTTATCAAGCTCAACCTCAAAGCCCCTCTTGTCCTGTTCAAAGAGAAAAAGATAGCTATCTTCCTGGATCCAGACTCCCCTAAGCTCAGTGGTGCCAATCACTGGAGCCCGGGCAAGAAAATGGGCTTTTTTAAGGTCCAGCTCCTCGGCTGGCTCTACTGAAACAATCTCCTCCTGGATGGGGTCTATACTGTAGATAAATAGACCATCCTGCCTTTTTAGGCTAACCTCCACCAGGGGAATTTCATCCCTTAGAACCCTTTTAATGGCTAGTACATCCCCTTCGGAAGCCACCATACTTCTGGCCATTTCCTCCAGGTCCCTGGGCTCTTCATGTTCCTCTACTTCCACCAGCTCCTCTGGGACTTCAGGTGCTCTTTCTTCCTGGCAGCCCAGGAGAAGTAGGAGCATAAATAGGATAAAAACTCTTTTAAACACTGGCCTGCCTCTTTTCTATAAGGACCTGGTTTAGGCTGGCTCCAATGAGAAAGACTGTCATATTAATCTGAAACCAGATTAAAAGGGCAATTACCACATTGAAGGCTCCATAGATCAGGTTATTAGAAAGACTGATAACTCCATTAAATAAAAAGCTAAGAATAACCCAAACCAGGGCTACTAGGAGGCCTCCATACTTGACCTCATTAAAGGCATACTTCTTAGTCCCCATGCGCATATAAACAAAACTTATAACGGCAAATAAAAGAGCAAAGATAACCAGCCACTGTAGGTATTCAATTATAGTAAAAAAATAGGGGATTTTGGAGACAAAAAGCAGGCTACCCAGCTTGGATAGCTTGACCGCTGTTGGCAAAAATAGGATAAGTAGGAGAGAAAAAATAAAGACAAAATTCCTCACCGAATCCAAAAGCCTGGCCTTGATAAAGTTCTGACTGGACTGGACACCTGACACGCAGTTTAGGGCCTTTCTAATGGACCCCGTAGCCCGGGCTGAACTCCATAGGAGAAAGAAGACCGAGTAACCCACCAGGTTGCTGTTTCTCATATTGGCCTCTATTAGCCTTCTTAATGCACTGTGAACCTGGCTGGGAAAAAACTCTATGATGCTATTAAAGACCTCATCCACCGCCAGGGGGACAAAGCTCATCATAGCAACAATTGCCAGTATAAAGGGAAAAATACTGACCAGGAGATAGTAGGCCAGATAGGCACTATATACGGGACCCTGGCAGTTGCTATACTTTCTTCCAATCTCCATTATAAGCCTATATTTATCCCTAAAAAATTTTCCCGATTCTCTCGACTTTTTCATCCAAGTTCTCCTGCAGGTAGGCCTCAAGTTCTCTTCCATAAATTTTTAGACTAGGGGCTATTTCCTGGAGGGGCTCCAGGACAAAGCGCCTACTTGTCATGTAGGGATGGGGAACCTTTAACCTTTCATGGTCTATAATTCTATCTCCATAGAGGAGGATATCTATATCCATGGTTCTAGGGCCCCAGTGAAGCTCTCTAACCCGCTCAAGCTCCCCTTCAATTCTTTGAAGCTCATCAAGTAGCTCAAGAGGCTCTAGCTTAGTAGTGATAAGAAGGGCCATGTTATAAAAATCATCCTGGTCCTCCCTACCCCAGGCTGCCGTCTCATAGAGACTACTTAGGGATAGAAGCTGGGTCTTATCCAGCTTAGCTATTTTATTAAGGGCCTCTTTTAAATACTTCCTTCTATCGCCAAGGTTACTCCCTAGGGATAAAAAGACTCTCTCTCCCGGCATAACTCTACCCCCAAGCTGGCCAGGTCTCCAGGAACAGGAGGCCTGAGTTTTTCTATCCTTATGGATACTTTTTTTATTCTCTCATCGTAGGCAAAGAGCCCTTCTATAATTGCCAGGGAGAGGTTCTCCAGGAGTTTATAGGGCTCCTTAAAAATCCCTCTAATAAGATCATAGCACTCAGCGTAATTTACCGTGGTGGAAAGATCCTCGCTCCTGCTTGTTCTTTTATCTACCCATAGCTCTGCCTGAACTAAAAAGGGCTGGCCCTCTATAGTTTCCTCTTCATAGACCCCGTGGTAGCCATAGAGTCTCATATCTCTAATAATTAGTTTATCCATTTATCAGCCTCCCCCTAACCGCCAGAGCCTGGCTGGTCATCTTAACATTGTGGACCCGAAGATAGCTAGCCCCCCTGTCCACTGACCAAAGGGAGGTGGCAAGGGTTGCACCATCACGCTCCTCGGCTACTTTTTCACCGGTGATTTCACCAAGAAAGCCCTTCCTTGATGTCCCTATAAGAAGGGGTAGACCTAGACTTTTTAATTCCTCCAGTCTAACAAGGACCTGCCAGTTCTGGGAAAAGTCCTTACCAAAACCAATGCCTGGGTCCAGGATAATCTTATCTTCACTAAGCCCGGCTCTTAGAGCAAGCTCTATACTCCTCTCAAAGAAGATCTTTATTGACTCTATAAGATCCAGCTCATAGTGGGTCCCCTCCTGATTATGCATAAGGATGCTGGGAACTTGATAGCTGGCAGCAACCTTTGCCATATCAGGATCCTTCTGAAAACCCCAGATATCATTGAGCACAGCTGCTCCTGCAGCCAGGGCCCTATCGGCGACCCAGGCCTTTTGTGTATCAACAGAAAGAGGCAGGGAGTCCTCCCTTTGCAGGGCCTTGATTAGAGGCAGGATCCTATCAAGCTCCTCCTGCCTATCCACAGGCCAATAACCAGGCCTGGTTGACTCTCCACCTATATCAAGATAGTCAGCCCCCTCCTCCTTCATGGCCCGGCACCTTTTTAGGCTTTCTTCCAGGCTATTATAGTGACTACCATCACTAAAGGAGTCCGGCGTCATATTTACTATACCAAAAACCCTAATCATTTGATAAGGTCCAGGGCTTCCTGGCGACTCTTGGCATCGCTTCTAAAGCCTCCTCTAACAGCCGAGGTAACAGTCTTGCTGCCGGGTTTTTTAATCCCCCTCATACTCATGCAGAGGTGCTCTGCTTCAATGACTACAATAACACCCCAGGGATCTACCTCATCCATAATGGTATCGGCCAGGGTAGAGGTAATCCTCTCCTGAAGCTGGGGCCTTTTAGCTATGTCCTCCAGGGCTCTAGCAAGCTTACTCAGGCCCACCACTCTGCCACCCTCTGGTATATAGCCAACATGGGCGTGGCCAAAAAAGGGCACCAGGTGGTGCTCACAGGTAGAGTAAAAGGGGATATCCTTGACCAGCACCAGTTCATCATGGCCCTTCTCTGTAAACTGGACCCTGAGATGCCTGCCGGGATCCTTACTAAGACCACCGAAGATCTCCTCATACATCCTGGCTACCCTGGCTGGGGTATCCACCAGACCCTCTCTAGCTGGATCCTCACCAACTGCCTCTAGGATCATAGTAACAGCCCTTTCAATTTTTGCCTTATCCATATATTTCCTCCTGATCTATACTTCTTTTATGCTAGTATACAAAAGATACCCCATCTTTGCTATACTTATAGCTGGAGGCTTAAATGGATTACAAGAAAATTATCCCTGAAAAACCAGGAAACATCATAAATTATAAGAAATTTAGTGTAGCAATCATCCTACAAGATATAGATGGACAGGACCATATAATCCTGCAAAAAAGAAGCCCCAACCTAAACAGCCAGCCTTCGGAAATCAGTTTTCCAGGGGGAGCAATAGAGGAGGGGGAAAGTGAAAAGGATGCAGCAATAAGAGAAAGCTGCGAGGAGCTCCTTATTGAACCTAAGGAACTTGATTACTATGGCCAGCTGGATAGCCTGCAGACCTCCTATGGCATTGAACTTTCAGTCTTTTTAATGAGACTAAATAGAAGGGAAGCCTTAGAATCCTGGAACCGGGACGAGGTAGAAAAAATCCTCTACCTGCCCCTTAGTGAGGCACTAAAGGAGGTCCCCACCTACTACGCAGAGACCTGCCATGTCTTTGATGATAACTTTCCCTTTGAATATATCCAGGGGGGACGCTCCTATCCCTTCGGTTCAATAAAGCAGCCCTACTACTTCTACCCCATAGAGGATGAGTGGATCTGGGGGCTGACAGCCAGGATAATCCATTATTTTGCAAGGAGAATAAAAAACCATCAAGGTCCCCGCTAGCGGGGCCTTTTAAATTAGACCTCTTTTTTTAAGTTTCTCCCTTATTTCTAAATTAAGTCCCCTATAGTCGGGGCTTCCCATAAGGGCCAGCATGTTATTTTTATAGGCCTCAACCCCGGGCTGGTCAAAGGGGTTGACGCCGCCCAGATAGGAGCTCATGGCACAGGCCCTCATCATAAAGTACATAAGATAGGCCAGGGATTTTTCACTGTAGTCATCAAGCTCCAAGATCAGATTTGTAACTCCCGCCTCTTCATGGGCCAGCAGGGTGGCCAGCATGGCCTGTCCAGTCATAGTGGAGATTTTTTCTCCTTCTAGATAGGAAAGACCATCATCGCCATCAAGGCTGGGTAGGATTAGACTGGTCTTTTTACCCATAGCAAGAACGGTCTCAAAAAATATCTTGGGCCCATCCTGAATAATTTGACCCAGGGAGTGGAGGTCGGTGGTATTGGCAACAGAAACAGGGAAGATCCCTCCTCCATCCTTGCCCTCACTTTCTCCAAAGAGCTGTTTGTACCACTCGCTGAACTGGACAAGGCTGGGTTCATAGCTGACAAGAATCTCCATTAGGTAACCTCTGTCATAGAGGAGTCTTCTAGTAAGAGCATACTGGTAGGCCTTATTTTCAGCAAGACTTGCTGGGGAGAAGTCCCTCTCCCCCTCTATAAAGCCCTCTAGGAAGGCCTTAACATCAAGGCCTGCCACCGCCATGGGAAAGAGGCCAACGGGGCTCATAACCGAGTATCTGCCCCCCAGGTTTGGGGGTATGGCAAAGCTCTCATAGCCCTCAGCCTCCACCTGCCTTCTCAGGGCTCCTGACTCTGGGTCGGTGGTGGCTATTATAAAGGAACCAGCCCTATCACCATGTCTTTTTATTAGCTCCTCCTTTAAAAACCTAAAGGCCAGGGCAGTCTCCAGGGTCCTGCCGCTTTTACTTATAACATTTACATAAAAATTCTTTCCCTCAAGATAAGCCAGCAGTTCCTCTAAATAGGCGCCGCTGAGATTGTTCCCGCAAAATATAATCTCGGGCTTTTCCTGGCCAAAGGCAGGTGCCAGGGCCTTTATCATGGCTTCGGCCCCCAGATAGGAGCCCCCTATTCCTGCCACCACCAGGACCTCTGCCCTAGCTCTAACTTCCTGGGCCAGCCTCACTAGTCTTTCTAACTCCTCCTGGGGAAAGGTCGAGGCGTAGTAGAGCCAGCCAAGATAATCCGACCCCTCTGCTCTACCCTCCTCCATGGCTAGATGGAGGCTTGAAACCTTCTCACTGTATCTTTTTTCTTCCTCCTCACTCAGGGGGAAATTCTTAAGTTTTAGCATGCTACCTCCTTGTCCTTTTGACTTGAGTTTACCACAGTCTAGAAAACCTGTCCTTTTACTTAAAAAATAAAGCGTGAGTGTGCTATCATTAAAGAAAATAACTAAGGAGACTAGGATGAATAAGCGTAAAAGCGGCCTGCTACTGGCCCTTTCCTCCCTGCCTGGAAACTTTGGCATAGGAGGCTTTGGAAAAGAAGCCTTTAAGTTTATAGATTTTCTCAGAGAGTCGAAGCAGAGCTACTGGCAGATCCTGCCCCTGGGACCCACGGGCTACGGAAACTCTCCCTACTCAAGCTTTTCTAGCCTGGCTGGCAGTCCCCTCTATATAGACCTGGAAGAACTCCTTGACCTAGAGCTTTTAACCAAAGAGGAGCTGGAGGCTGCCAAGATGGACCCAGGTCCGGTGGACTATGAAGGGCTATTTAAAATCAGACTTCCCCTTCTAAGGAGGGCCTCCAAAAGAGTTACTAGCCCCCTTAAAGAGAGGATTGAGGGCTATAAAGAGGCCAACCCCTGGCTGGATGACTTTGCTCTTTTTATGTGTATCAAGGAGGTCCATGGTGGAACCTCCTGGCTTGACTGGTCAGAGGACTTTAGATGCCGTAAAAGGCCCGCCCTGGACTATATAAGAAGGAGCCACCAGGAGGACTACGACTTTTGGGTCTTTACCCAGTATTTTTTCCACAGACAAAGGCAGGTTTTTCTAGATTATGCCCAGGAAAACCAGGTGGAAATCCTAGGGGATATACCCTTTTATGTAGCCGAAGACTCTGTGGAGGTCTGGACTAGACCCGAGCTCTTCCTCCTAGGCCAGGAGGGTTTTGTTGCAGGCACACCCCCTGACTTTTTCACGGAGGAGGGCCAGCTTTGGGGTAACCCCATCTATAATTTTGAATACATGAAAAGGGACAATTTTTCCTGGTGGGTGGATAGACTAAGAAAGCAGTGTCAGCTCTACCATATCCTCCGCCTGGACCATTTCAATGGCTTTGCCCGCTACTGGAAGATCCCCCAGGGTAGACCCTCAAAGGAGGGTATAATGGAGGAGGGTTTTGGCTATGAGATCCTAGGCCAGCTAAAGGATCTGGCTGATAGGGGCTGCTTTATAGCCGAGGACCTGGGAAGCGAGACCGAGGCTGCCCAGGGAATTAGACAGGCCCTGGCCATTCCAGGTATGAGAATACTCCAGGTTGGCTTCTCTCCAGGTGAGGATAATCCCCACCTACCCCACAGCTATGAAAAGGACCTCTTCGTTTATACAGGAACCCATGATAATGAGCCAATAATGGCCTGGTTTTCCCTGGCCCCAGAAGGGGTAAGAAGAGATGTAATGGCCTATCTTAATAGCCCTAGTCCCGGCGCCCTGGACTTTATAAGGGTCCTCATGGCCAGCTCTGCAAATAGCGTTATAATCCCAGTACAAGACCTTTTGGGCCTTGGTATGGAGGCTAGGATGAACCTACCTGGCAGTCTGGAGGACAACTGGGTCTGGAGGCTCAGTGACCTGGAGAGCCTAGAAAAATATAAAAAGATACTAGCTGAATTTTCAACCAGCTATAGGAGGAACCTTGAATCTACTAAGTAAAGATACAATAATATTTAATCTTAAAAATACACTGCGCAGCGACTATGCTGTTTCCCTAGAACATGCAGAAAAATATGAGATCTACAACGCCCTGGTCAAGGTGGTCATGAGGCTAATCGCTCCCTACTGGGAGAGCGACTCCCAGGAAAGACCTGGAAGAAATGCCTACTACCTCTCCAGTGAGTACCTAATGGGAAGGCTTTTAAGTAATAACCTAATCAATCTAGGTATAGAAAAAGAAATAAGGGAGAGCCTGGAAGAGATTGGGATAAACTACAATGAACTAGAGGAGATTGAATCCGATGCAGGCCTGGGCAGTGGTGGCTTGGGTCGCCTGGCTGCCTGCTTTTTGGACTCGGCTGCTACCATGAATTATCCCCTCCACGGCTATGGTATCCGCTATGAATATGGGATCTTTAAACAGGAATTTAGGGATGACGAGCAGGTGGAAAGGGCCGATGACTGGCTAAGATATGGAGAGCCCTGGTCAATAAGAAGGGAGAGCGAGAAAAAACTAATAAGCTTTTCCAACCAGAGGGTCTATGCTGTGCCCTATGACCTGCCCATTCTGGGCTACAAGTCAAAGACCATAAATACCCTGAGGCTGTGGAGGAGTGAACCCATTGAAGAGTTTAACTTCACCCTTTTTAATGACCAGCACTATGATATAGCCATTCAGGAAAAAAACAGGGCTGAGGATATATCAAGGGTCCTCTATCCCAACGACTCCCGCAGGGAGGGCAAGATCCTAAGACTCAAGCAGCAGTACTTTTTCACATCGGCTTCCATCCAGGACCTGGTGCAAAAGCACTTAACCAAGCACCATAGTCTGGATAACTTCCAGGACTTCAATGTCCTCCAGCTAAATGATACCCACCCAGCAGTGGCCGTTGCAGAGCTAATAAGAATCCTTTCCACTGAACATGCTATTCCAAGAGAAAAGGCTCTTGAAATTGCAAGAAAGAGCTTTAACTATACCAACCACACCATTATGAATGAAGCTCTAGAAAAATGGGAATACAATCTATACAGGGAAATCCTTCCTGAAATCTGCGATATCCTTCACTGGCTGGATGAGGCTAGAAGGACCCAGCTCCAGGAAAAAAATATAGCCAAGGAAGTCATAGAGAGTACTTCTATTATTTCCAATGGACTGATTCATATGGCAAATTTAGCTATGTTTGGCTCAGGCAAGCTAAATGGAGTTGCCCAGCTCCACTCAAACATACTAAAGGACCATGTAATGAAGGACTGGTACAAGGTCTATCCAGAAAAGTTTACCAATGTCACCAATGGTATAACCCAGAGAAGGTGGCTCCTGCTCTCAAACCCCGAGCTCAGCTCCCTTATAACAAAGACTCTGGGCCATGACTACTGGATTACTGAACTAGACCTATTAAAAAACCTCCAGGGCAAGGAGTTTGATCCTGGATTTTTACAGGAATTCAAGACTGTTAAAAAAGTAAAGAAAGTTCAGCTGGCAGAAGAAATCCTAAAAAAGGAAAATATAGTAATCGACCCCAATAGCCTTTTTGATATTCAAATCAAGAGGCTCCATGAATATAAAAGACAGCTTCTTAGCGCCTTTCATATCCTGGATCTCTACTATCAGATCAAGGAGGGAAGGACTGAGAACTTTACACCTAGGACCTTTATCTTCGGTGCTAAATCAGCCCCGGGCTATAGAAGGGCTAAAGGGATCATCTCCTATATCCTTCAAATGGCTAGGATGATCAATTCAGATCCCGCCACCCAGGGCCTCTTAAGGCTAGTCTTTGTCACCAACTACAATGTCTCCTACGCCCAGAAGCTCTTTCCCGCAGCTGATATAAGTGAGCAGATCTCCACAGCCGGCAAGGAGGCCTCGGGCACAGGTAATATGAAGTTTATGCTAAATGGTGCCATTACCCTGGGCACCCTGGATGGTGCCACCGTGGAAATAGTAGAGGAAGCAGGCGAAGAAAATAATCTAGTCTTTGGCCTTACCAGCCAGGAAATCCAGGATATGAAAAACTATAATCCCAGATACTACTATGAAAATACGCCGGGACTCAAAAGGATTGTTGACTCCCTGGTGGATGGTAGTTTCCAGGATAGGGATGGGGTTCTAAGGGAAATCCACAACTCCCTCCTCCATGAAAATGGCTGGGACCATCCTGACCTCTACTTTGTCCTAGCCGACTATGCCAGCTATAGAAGGGCCCAGGAGAAGGCAGCTGAGCTTTATAAAGATCCCGACCTCTTCGCCTCTATGGCTATCAGGAATATGAGCTCTGCTGGTAAATTTTCCTCGGACAGGTCCATCCAAGACTATGTGGAGAAAATATGGCACATTAACAAAATACAGTAGGTAGCTTATGTATGCAGAAAGTAAACTAGATAGAGCCTATCAAGAGGCCAAAATCCATGCTATCGATGACAATTCCAAGATTGCCATTTTTAGTGATACCCATAGGGGGGATGGTAGCTTTACCGATGAGTTCGCACCCAATGAAAACATCTTTCTCCACGCCCTGCAGTACTACTATGACAAGGGCTATCATATAGTGGAGAATGGAGACAGCGAAGACCTTTGGCTAAATAGCCACTTTAAGTATATTTACTATGCCCACCCCGATGTTTATGAACTTATTAGAAGGTTCTACGCACAAAACCGCTACACCATGATCTATGGCAACCACAACATAATTATGAGAAGGGAGTCCTTCACCCAGGAGAACTTCTGGAGGGTCTATGACTTTAACCTGGGAGAAGAGGTTCCCTTCCTCCCCAACCTTCTTCCAGTAGAAGCCCTAAGACTAAGCTATCTAGACTATGAAAAGGATATATTTATCCTCCATGGCCATCAGGGTGATCTAATCAACGATGAGCTATGGATGGGTTCTAGGTTTATGCTAAGAAGGCTCTGGCGCCATCTTAAAAATATTGGTTTTAGATCCCCTGTATCCCCTGCTCGTAGCGAGCAGATAAGACACCGGGTAGAAAAGGTCTATTCTAAGTGGATTGAAAAGAATCAACAAATGACAATAGTGGGCCACACCCACAGGCCAAAATTTTCTAAACCTGGGGAAATCCCCTATTTCAATACCGGTTCTGCCACAAGACCTAGAAGGGTCCAGGCAATAGAGATCATGGGGGGCTCCATCTTCCTGGTGGAATGGCATATCAGGCCCACATCTCTAGGAGTTCTTCAGGTAAAAAAACGCATAGTAGATGGTCCCAAGGCTCTAAGTAAATTTCTATCCAAGTAAAGACCTCCTAGAAAAATCTAGGAGGTCTTTATCTACTCATTCTAATCTAGAAAACAGCTTTTCTAGGAATACTTCTTTATAAGGGGCCTTAGTTTATCTAGGAAGGCTTCTTCACCAAAACGATTTACCTTATAGAAAATCCCCTGGGACCCCCCTGAGGAGATAGCTGACATAAAAACCCCCTGGGGCTTTTAGCCATGACAATACTTAGGCTAAGTCTATTTTCTCCAATAAGACTATATCTTTCAAAGACCATAAAGTGTAGCCTTGATCCCTCAAGACTAATCCTGGTCTCATCCTCTAGATGGGCACTTACACTGGACTTTAGAATAAGGGTCATACATTCTCTTCTAATTTCTTCAAAGTCTCCCCTTAGTAAACCTTCAAACTTTGCCACTAATCCCTCCTGCTAGCCTCTAGAATTTCTCTAAGAGCCTCCAGGCTAAGAACTTCTCCTGGCTTTCTATGAACCATCCTATGGCAGTTAGAACATAGGCAGACCATGTCTGTGCGTACATCAACAATTAGGTCCTGGGCTGGATCTTGGTAGCCTAGGGTGTGGTGGACCTCGATAAAGTCCCTACCCAGGTCTCCATAAAACCCTTCAAAATCAAAGCCACAGGCCATGCAGGCCTTTCCATGGTAGTCAATAGCTTCCCTTCTAAGGATTGAAGATCTTTCATACTTAGTCGAATAATATAAATACCTTCCTCCATCCCTGACTACAGAGTTCAGATTGTCATTTTCCGAATATTTCTCCTGCCTATAAAGGGAGTAGCCATAGCGGCTAAGGGCCTCCACCAGATGCCTATAGTCCTCTCCCTGATAGTTTAGGCTAGCAATTCCTTCGCTGAGCTTTAAGTCCCTATAAATCCCTCTGAAATCCCCTGTGACTCCCATATAGTGGAGGATTCTAACAGAAAGAAATCCCTTGGTCTTTAAGGGGTCCTCCAATAGAAAGGCTTCATCCAGTTCTCTCAGGGTCATACCATCAAAAAGATAGGCATAGAGCATGGAATCTTTAAGGCTCTCGGGCAAAAGGTCCCAGTCTCCCCTACGGCTAGAGTATCTAAGGGGCGGTACAAATCTGGCCTCAATGAGAAGTTTCCTAAAGCTGGCAGGTTTCTTCTCATAGAGATCAAAAACCTCAGCCAGAGGTGAGTCTTCTTTATCCTCAAGGGCCAGGCCCAGCTCCTCAAGAAGCTCCCTACTATCATAGCCACTTAGCTCTGAGGGAAAGGGTTTTTCTTCCAGATAGGCATCTAGAACTAGAGCCTGCTGGTGGAGACTTAACTTACTTAGGTTTTTCATATGCCCCCCTTAAAGGCATTCTAACATGAATTATTAAAATAATCACTTAAAGAGGATGGACTAGCTTCCTCAAAACTAAGATCCAAATCTAGAAAAACAAGCCACCTAATTCTTAAAAGTGAATTTTATCTCCTGTGATATCTTTTAAATCATTACAACCAGTCATCAGCATGGTATCCCTTAGCTCGGCTATGAGCTTTCTTGTATAAATTTCTACTCCCTCTGCTCCTCCGCCAAAGGCGCAGATAGCATAGGGTCTTCCTATAAGAACAGCGTCTGCCCCAAGAGCCAGGGCCTTGAAGACATGGGCTCCACTTCTTATTCCCCCATCGACAAAGATCTTCATCCTATCGCCTAGAGCCCTCCTAATTTCTGGCAGGACCTCACAGGTGGGCCTGGTGCTATCCAAAACCCTTCCTCCATGGCTTGACACCACAATACCATAGGCGCCACTTTCAGCTGCCTTTAAAGCCCCCTTGACGCTCATTACACCCTTAATAAGAAAGGGGACTTTACTAGACTCAACAATCTGTCTTAAATCACCTGGAGTCTTTGAGAACACAGGCTTACCCGAAGCAGCTAGATGGACCAGGCCCGCTGAGTCTATATCCATAGCTATAGCCAGGGCTCCAAGCTCTTCGACAATCTTTATTTTTTTAAGGACCTCCTCCTGGGACCAGGGCTTTATGGTGGGTATTCCCCAGCCTCCTACTTCCTCCAGAGGCTTTAGGGGTCCATAAAAGTATTCATCCTTGGCTCCATCCCCTGTAAAGGCAGCAATCCCAGCCCTTCTTGCCCCCTCTAAATTCCTCCTATGGTAGTCCTCTTCACTTATAAGGCCACCATAATTTATATCCATGCCACCAATAGGAGCAACAAAGATAGGAGCTGAAAATTTTTCACCAAAAAGTTCTATTGAAGTATCCTGGCCCCTGGACTCGTAGATTGTATCCATAACCAGCCTTACTTCCTCTAGATATTTAAAGCTATCTATAAATCCCCTGCCCCTTCCCTTGGCTCCTACACCGGGCACCCAGCCCCTACAGGCCACACCATCGCACTCCCTACAGACTAGACACCTGGGTCCTAGTAGCTCCCTAGCCCTATCCAATACCTCGTCATAGGTCATGTCCACCTCCAAAAGTATGTAATCTCTTAATTAAATTTTACCACAAGCTAGAATATTTAGGAAAATTAATTACATCTATGTTATAATAAATTAAAAATAAATCTAGTTCGTATTCTAAAGAAAAAATTTATCTGCTAAGGAGGAAAGTATGGGATTTTTCGCTAAGAAAAGCTGTGATGTATGTGGCAAAAAAATCGGACTAATGGGCAATAGAAAGCTCGAAGACGGAAACCTCTGTAAAGACTGTGCAAAGGGGCTCTCACCATTTTTCAGTGATCGTCGAAAGAGCACTGTTAATGAGATCAAAGAACAATTGGCCTACAGGGAGGAAAATCGCCAGGAGCTAGCCAAGCTAAATCCCAGCCTCACCCTGGGTCGTAGTAACAAGATAATTATCGATGAGGCAGCTGGCAAGTTTATAGTCACTTCCTCTAAGAATTGGCAAGATGAAAACCCTGATGTTATTGATATCTCCCAGGTTACAGGTACCCATCTCGATGTAAGCGAAAGCCAGAAGGAAGTAACATACAAAGACAAGCAGGGTAACCAGGTTAGCTATGATCCCCCAAGGAAGATTTATACCTACAACTTTAACATGACAATTCACATAAATAGTCCCTGGTTTGATACCATTAATTTCAAACTAAATCCCCTACCAATAAATGTTGAGCCTCAGCATTCCCGTATCTTTATCCAGGGCGGTGCCCAGCTAGGTCGTACCAACCATAATTATAGAGAATACGAGGCCATGGCAGAGGAAATAAGAATTGCCTTGACTCAAAGAAGGCCACTTGAAGAAAATTATCAGGCAAACAACTTTGAAGAGCCAGCCTCACCGCCACCTAGTGCTAGCCCTTCAGGAAAATGCCCCTTCTGTGGAGCAATGAGCTCTAGCCCTGATAACAAATTCTGCGAATACTGCGGAGGTTCAATGCAGGGTTAAGTAATAAGGCTAGTAAATTTTAGACAATAAAAAACTAGGATGAAGATATTTTTATGTCCATCCTAGTTTTTTTAATATTTAAATCAAGTCCTCTGCTCTGTGGCATGCCACCTGCCTACCCCTTACCTCTATTAGTTGGGGAACTTCCTTACTACAAAGTTCCACTTTATAGGGGCATCTCGTATGGAATCTACAGCCTGAAGGTGGGTTTACAGGGCTGGGTATTTCTCCTAAAAGCATCTCTTTTTCAGACTTCCTCATCCTAGGATCTGGCTTTGGAACAGCCTCCAATAAAAACCTTGTATAAGGATGAACTGGATCTTCATAGACAAGACTGGTCTCTCCTAGTTCACAGACCTTTCCAAGAAACATTACACATACTCTATCTGAAAGGTAACGCACAACAGAAAGGTCATGAGAAATAAAGAGGTAGCTTATTCCCATCTCTTTTTGGATGTCTCCTAAAAGGTTCAAAATCTGAGATTGTATTGAAACATCTAGGGCAGAAACTGGTTCATCACAGACGATAAATTTAGGATTGAGGGCAAGGGCTCTTGCTATACCTACCCTTTGTCTTTGACCTCCACTAAACTGATGGGGATAGCGATCTAAGTATTCTGGTCTAATCCCGGTAAAGCTCATTAGCTCTTGAACCCGTTTAGTCACCTCATCTTTGCTCATATTATAGTGGGTTTCCAAAGGCTCCGCTATAATATCTCTAATTGTCCACCTGGGATTTAAAGAGGCATAGGGGTCTTGGAAAATTATCTGCATATTTTTTCTAAAGTCTCTAAGTTCCTTAGGATTAAGACCTGAAATATCTACATCATCAAATATTACCCTTCCTTCCGTTGGCTCTAATAAATTAATAATAAGCCTACCAAGGGTAGATTTTCCGCAGCCTGATTCCCCTACAAGGCCCAGGGTTTCACCCTCATAAATTGACAGGGATACATCACTTACAGCATGAACAAAATCCCCACCTCTAGACCACATACTTGATTCTACCGCGAATAATTTACTCACATTTTCTATTTTAACAAGCTCTTTATTCATCATTCATAAGCTCCTTGTCATAGAGAAAACATCTAACTTCATGGCCATTTCCTAAATCATAAAGAGGGGGCTCCATAACCTTGCATACCTTCATTGCTTTTTCACATCTTGGATAAAAACGGCAACCCTTGGGTAGCTTAAGTAGGTTTGGCACTATACCCTGAATAGTATAGAGATGTTCTTCAACCCTAGTAAGCTTTGGTATGGAATTTAGTAGACCAGAGGTATAGGGATGAAGGGGCTCTTCAAAGAGTGAATATACATCTGCCTTCTCCATGACCTTACCAGCATACATAACATAGACCCTATCACAGATTTCTGCGACAACTCCAAGGTTATGGGTAATCATTATTATTGAAGTACCGCTGTCCTTTTGCAATTGTCTCATTAGGTAGAGAATCTGAGCCTCTATGGTTACATCCAAGGCTGTAGTAGGCTCATCAGCTATCATCAAAATAGGATCACATATCATAGCCATAGCTATCATAACCCTTTGTCTTAAGCCACCAGAAAGCTGATGAGGATAGGCATCATATCTTTTATTAGGTTCGGGTATCCCAACCTTGGCAAAAATCTTAATTACTTCACTTTTTGCTTCATCTTTGGATATATTTCTATGCACTCTAAGGATTTCTGCAACTTGTTTTCCTACTGGATAAACTGGATTTAAAGAAGTCATAGGCTCTTGAAATATCATAGATATCTTATCGCCCCGGTATTTATACATCTCCTCCTGACTTTTTTTTAATAAATCTTCTCCGTCCAGTATTATCTCTCCATCAATTGTCTTTCCAGGGAATTGAAGCAGCTGGAGAATCGACATAGCCGTGACACTTTTACCACAACCAGATTCCCCCACAATACCCACTACCTCTCCTTCACCTACCTCTATATCAACTCCATCCACCGCAGGAACTACACCCTTTTGAGTGAAAAAATGGGTTTTCAAATTATTAATTTCTAATATTTTTTTCATAACACACCTATTCTTTCATGTAGGGATCTATTGCATCTCGAAGGGCGTCTCCCAAGAAATTAAAAGCCATAACTAGTATAAGTACAGCAAGACCAGGAGCCAGGGTAGCAATAGGGGTTTTTGATAGGTATTTTTTACTTCTGTAAACCATAAGTCCCCAGCTTGTAGACGGAGGCTGGGCTCCAACTCCTAAAAATGATAGGCTAGACTCAGAAAGAATATTACCAGGTACATTCATCGTAAAGAGAATAATTAGAGTTGGAATACAGTTAGGCAAGAGATGACGCATTACAATTTTCCTCTTACTGACACCTATTGAAACGGCTGCCTCAATATACTCTTTTTCTCTTAAGGATAGAGTAAGAGACCTCACCACTCTAGCAGTACCTGCCCAGCTTACAAAGCTCAGTGCTATAAAAATGGTTAGGAGTCCCTTGCCAATTGTGTAGGCTATAAGCATAGCTAGAAGTAGTGATGGAAAAGCCAATAATACATCGGCTAACCTCATTATGAAATAATCAACTTTTCCTCCCCTATAACCTGCAACTAAACCTAAAATAGTACCTATTGTCATGGAAATTGTAGTTGGTAGAAGGCCTACTAAAAGGGAAATTCGAGAACCATAGATCATCCTGCTAAGGATATCCCTGCCAAACTCATCGGTACCCAATAGATGTTTTGCGCTTGGGTCCTGTAGTCGATCAGCCAGGGATTGAGCATTGGGATTATAGGGAGCTACAATAGGTGCGAAAATTGCGGTCACAATAAAAACCATAATTATCACCGCAGACACCGTTGCAATCTTGTTTGTTTTAAACATATGAAGGATCTGATCTTTAATAGTCTCGCTTTCAAAAAGTTCCGCTCCCACCTCAACTTCTATATCTGCTGGTTGACGGGCAGTCTCTATGTCTAAAGCATGCATTTCTAATTCTTTAATTAATTGATATTGATTAAACATAAGTCCTACCTATCCCTTATTCTTGGATCTAAAAATGAATACATAATATCCGCACTCATGTTTCCTATGATAATTATCAGGGTAGAAAAAATTGTAGCTCCTTGAAGTAGAGGCATATCCCTGTTATTTATGGCATCGACAGTTAGGCGCCCAATACCACCAATACCAAATACAGTTTCCGTAATAACAGCTCCAGAGAGCATTCCAGCAAACTGTATAGCCATAAGGGTTACTACAGGCATCAGGGAGTTTTTTAGTGCGTGTTTAAATACAACAGACCAGGGCTTAAGTCCTTTGCTTCTAGCTGTTCGAATGTAGTCGTTTTTCATTACCTCCAGTAGATTTGACCTGACCATTCGGGCAATTGATCCTGCAGATGCCCAGCCAAGAATAATTGCAGGCATAATCATATGTTTATAGGTTTGATATCCAGATAGAGGTAGGAGTTTAAACTTATAGCCTAGAAGATATTGAAGGAGCATTGCCCCCCAAAAAACTGGACTAGAAATTCCCAGGAGAGCTATCCCCATAACCAAGTGATCGACAGCTTTATTCCTCTTAATGGCTGAAATAATCCCCGATGGAATACCGATTACCCAGGCAAAAAGAGAAGCACTTACTGCTAAGCGAACAGTATTTGGAAAAGACTGTTTTATAAGGTCAGAAACCTGCCTATTTAGCTTGTAGCTTCGTCCAAAGTCACCCTGAAGAGCACTCCAAACATAGCGTCCAAATCGAACATAAACAGGGTCATAAAGGCCCATCTCACTAGAGACTCTTTCAATAACAGCCGGGCTAGCCTTTTCTCCCATCATGATAGAAATTGGATTTCCTGGAAGTACTTGTAGCAATAAGAATATGATTAGAACAACAGCAATCATTATTGGAATTGCCGTCAAAATTCTTCGCACAATGTAATTAATCATCAGATTCACCTTCCTAAGTACTATAGATTAGATGAGGGGACCGGCCCCTCATCTTTTAATCTAGATAGACTCCCCAATAGCAAGCTCCAGACCAACCCGCCCAGAAGGGCACATAATTTTGGGTCCTGTCACTTACAACCCACAGATGTTTCAAGTGGAAAAGAGGTATCCATGCAGCATCTTCTTGAATTATCAAAATCTCCAGATCTTGATACTCCTTCATCCTTGCCTCATGATCTAACATATACCTAGCAGCTACAACTCTATCCATAGCCTCAGTATTATAGTAATTAAAGGACCTACTAACAGAGTTTGAGGGTGTGAAGAAGGAATAAATAAAGTTATCAGGATCATTGAAGTCAGCTGACCAGGATGTAGTATACATTGGTAGTTCACCGGTACGCCTAACATCATACCAGGAGGCCTCATCCATCTGATCAATTGTGACTTCGATTCCATACTCTGCTAGTTGAGCTTGTACTATTTCGTTCAGCGATAGGGTCGCAGGGCTATCAGTGGTCTGTGAAATAATCATTTCAAATCCATCACCATATCCTGCTTCTTCCAACAACTCTCTTGCTAAATCAGGATCATAGTCAATTTTTGGAAGATTTGGATTATATCCCATCATTCCAGGAGCCAGAATTCCAGATGCCAGCTCTCCTTGACCGCCGTAAAGGGTATCAAGAATGGACTGCTTATCTATAGCGTGTTGCAATGCTTTTCTTACAAGAACATTATCAAAGGGCTCTAGTTTCTCATTGATATGATAGTAGTAGGTACCTACTCGGTTACCGATAATAACATTTTCAGCCCACTCATCAGATTCCAAATAATATGGAATGTGTTCCCTGGCAGTATCAAGGTCAAATTCATCTAGCTGACCAGATTCAAACATCATTCTTCTAGTTTCATTATCAGGTACTATTTTGAAAAGGACACCATCCAATTTAGAAGCGCCCTTCCAGTAATTAGGATTGGTTTCCACATAGATATAATCGTTTAAAACCCAATCTTTAAGTATAAATGGCCCTGTTCCTATAGTATGTTCAGCTAGTACGCCAAACTGGCTATTATCAATCCCCCCACCTGCTTCATCAGCCTCGTCTCCAGCTTTTCTGTTATAAATTGAGAAGCCAGGTACGCACAAGTTAGCCAAGAAGGGCGAATAGGCATCTTGCAAGTGAAACTCAAAGGTATTATCATCTAAAATGACAACCCCCTCGCCTTCTATAGAAGTTAAATCCCCATCAACTACTTCGTCAAAGCCCTTTAGCATACTCATACAGTCACTATTCTTAGCCAGCCTTTCAGGGTTGAGCATACGATCCACTGTATAAAGTACATCATCTGATGTTAAAGTTTCACCATTGTGGAATTTCACACCCTCTCTTAGATGTATGGTATAGACTAGCCCATCATCGGACACTTCAAAACTCTCGGCAAGATTTCCAACAATTTCTGAAGATCCATCATCCTTAGGTTGTACCTCAAATAAACAGTCATAGATATTCATCGGTATAGTGTAATCGGATGTAGTAAGTTGTACATCGGCAGTTTCTATTTCTCCACTCAGTCCTAGACGTAGAACATTGTCAGGAAAACCATCATCAAATCCACCGCTTACTACCGGCTTTTCAACTGATCCATTAGATGGTGTTTCCGTTGAACTGCCATTTCCTTCAGTCTCTGTAGCTCCACCTCCACAACCAATAAGACTGGTTAGAAGTAAAACTACTACCATAAAAAGTGAAAATTTCCTCATTTTATCCTCCCTTTGAATTTTCTAGTCATCCTAATATTAAAAACCAACAAATTAATAATTGTTGATATTTTAAACATTATATCACAATTAGTCTATAAAAACTCTAAATAAACTATAAATACTAGCGATCAATAACTTATATATCATAGATAAATAATATATCCCTTCTTATTAATTTTAAAAAAGCAAGATTCATTCCAGCTTTTTAGCTCTCAGACAACAGAAAAGAAAAAGATTTTTAAAGAAGTTCCAAAATATTAGACTTCAGTCTATAGAACTAAACAAAAAAAGGATAACCCAGATTTTATCGGGTGTACACTTTATGGTGCCTGTGACCGATAGTCACTAGCACCTTTTTATT
>CAYFUM010000005.1:40134-84836 GCA_964346475.1 uncultured Peptostreptococcaceae bacterium | reverse complement strand
ACCGGACTACTAATATAGTCCGGTTTTTTGTCTATTTAAGAAGTCTTGGAACTCCTTGGGAAGAGGAGCCTCAAGTGAAACAAATCTCCCTTTAATGTCTAGAAACTCCAGCTGCCTTGAGTGTAGTAGCTGGTGGGAAAATCGATTTTTAAATTTCTTAGAGCCATAGACCCTATCCCCTAGGATTGGAAGATTCATGCTCTTTAAATGAACCCTAATTTGGTGAGTCCTGCCCGTATCCAGCTGACAGGATAGTAAAGTAAAGGAATCAAAGGACTCCAAGACTTTGAAATAGGTTCTTGAAAACCTACCCTGGCTCCCCATCCTATAGCTTGTAGGCTGCTTGGGATTTCTTTCAATAAAGCCTTCAAGGGTCTTTTCTTCCCATTTAGGAAGGCCTTCTACAAGGGCCCAATAAATTCTTTTTACCTGGCCTTTTTTGAATTGTTCAGCAAGATAGCTATGGGTTTTGTTATCCTTGGCAATTATAACAAGGCCCGATGTGTCCTTATCAAGCCTGTGAACAATGCCTGGTCTTTCCAAACCACCAAGGTCCGATAAGGGCCATCCCTTTGCAAGGAGGCCCGAAACCAGAGTACCAGATACCTGACCACTGCCAGGGTGCATAACCACCCCTGCTTCCTTGTTAATAACCGCTAAATGATCATCTTCATAGATTACATCAAGATCCATGGCCTCTGCCCTAATTTTTTCTTCCTCGACTTCCTCTACACTTATATTTTCTCCTCCCAGGAGACGATAATTTTTCTTGACTGTCAGGCCATTTACCAGAATCTCTCCCTGGGAAATCATGACCTGTATTTGGGATCTTGAAAAGGGAATTCTTGAAGAAAGGAAGAGATCCAGGCGCTGGCCTGGCTCTGTTCCCTTAATTTCTACTGGCATTTTGCAATCTCTATCCTAGTGATCTGTTCATTTAGGACATAGTCTTCGCCATTATTATCTGCGACTTCAAGCTTGTCTGCCAAGAGCTCTCTTTCAATAAAATCTCTATACCTTAGAATTGCCTCTTCAAACTCTGGACTTGAAGTAAAGATAATTTCTATTCGGTCTGCTACCTCAAAGTCTTTTTGCTTTCTAAGCTGTTGGATACGAGAAATGAATTCCCTGGCATAGCCCTCATCAACAAGTTCCTTGTCCAGTTTGGTGTCAAGTATAACAAAGAGGGATTCCTGGGTCTGAACCTGATACTGGTCCTTGGCTTTAACCTGGATATCAATAAGCTCTGGCGTCAGTTCAACTATTTCTCCTTCAACTAATAAGTCATGGTTGTCCCCCGCCCTAAGTTTCATGCCTATTTCCCTTGCATCGGCCTGTTTTAGGGCCTTTTGGAAGCTGCCCATCTTTCTGCCTAATATCGGGCCTAGAACTGGGAAATTTGGCTTTAAAACAAAGTCGACATAGAGACTTATATTATCAACGTACTCTAATTCTTTGACATTGAGCTCTTCTAAAATTATAGGCTCAAGACCTTCCAAATCCTTTTTATATCTGGCGTCTATTAGGACCCTGGAAAGGGGTTGTCTCACCTTGATAGCGACGGATTCTCTAACTGATCTGCCCAGGTTAACTATCCTTCTAACAATCTCCATTGACCTGTCCAGGTCTTCATCTATTAAATGCTCGGAGTGCTTGGGGAAATAACTTAAGTGGACCGATTCCTCTCCTGTTAGATTTCTAAAGATTTCTTCAGTTAAAAAGGGAGAAATAGGAGCCGCCATTTTTACCACGGCTAGAAGAACCTCATAGGTGGTCAAGAAGACACTGGTCTTATCTAAATCCAGTTCCTCCTTCCAGTAGCGACGCCTGCTCCTTCTTACATACCAGTTGGATAGGTCTTCGCCTACAAAGTCTTGGATGCTTCTTGTGACCCTGGTAAGGTCATAGGCCTCATAGCTCTCGGTTACATCCCTTATAAGCATGTTAAGCCTTGTAATAATCCAGCGGTCCAGTAGACTTCTTTTTTCAACAGCTACATCAAAGCTGGCTACATTAAGATTATCGTAGTTTGCATAGAGGCTAAATAAATGGTAAACATTTTTTAGGGTTCCAAAGAATTTGCTCTGCACCTCAATAAGTCCTGATTTGTCAAAGCGGGTTGGTTGCCAGGCTGGAGAAGAATAGTTTAAATACCAGCGCAGAGCATCTGCTCCCTGTTCTCTGAAAAGCTCAAAGGAATCCACCATATTCCCCCTGGACTTACTCATTTTCTTTCCTTCTTTATCTAGAAGCATGTCATTTACAAGTACATTCCTATAGGGACTTTTCTTCATTATAAAGGTTGATATTGCCATAAGTGAGTAGAACCATCCCCTAGTCTGATCTATTCCCTCGCATATATAGTCGGCGGGGAAATACTCATGGAAATCTTCCTTATGCTCAAAGGGATAGTGAAGCTGAGCAAAGGGCATGCTACCTGAATCGAACCATACATCTATTACATAGGGTACTCTATGCATATCTCCGCTACAATGGGGACATGAGAAAACTACCTCATCTACATAGGGGCGGTGGAGCTCTATTTCACCAATAGGATCTTTGGATCTGCTCTTTAGTTCAGCTATGCTACCTACAGATTCCTGGTGTCCACACTCACAGGTCCAGATATTTAGTGGGGTTCCCCAGTAGCGACTTCTTGAAATCGCCCAATCCTTTACATTTTCTAGCCAATATCCAAAGCGTTTTTCTCCTACATAATCAGGATACCAGTTGACAGTATCATTATTGGCCACTAGCTCATCTCTAAGCTGGCTCATCTTAATATACCAGCTACTGGTTGCATAGTAGAGAAGAGGCGTATCACATCTCCAGCAATGGGGATAGTTGTGATCCATTCTCTGCTTTTTGTAGAGTAGGCCCTGGTCTCTTAGCCACTGTATAATCAGTGGATCTGCATCCATGACAAACATACCCTTCCAAGGGGTATCAGTATATTTACCCTCCAGATCTACAGGCTGAATTATTGGAGCATCATATCTCATTGCAGTGTTATAGTCATCCTCACCAAAGGCAGGAGCTGTGTGGACTATACCAGTTCCATCCTCTATGGTGACATAATCAGCAAGGGTTACGAAGAAGGCCTTCTTGTCAGCTTGCATAAAGGGCATAAGCTGCTCATATTCTATATACTCTAGGTCCTTCCCCGGGAAGGTTTCAAGTATTTTGTAATCACCACCCATAACAGCTTCAACTAGATTCTCAGCAAGAATATAAACATGACCAGCTTCCTCCACCCTAGCGTAGGTGACTTCAGGATGGACTGTGAGAAGAACGTTACTAGCCAGGGTCCAAGGAGTTGTTGTCCACACAAGAAAATGCTCATCTTTGTCTTTTCTTTTAAAGGCTACAGTCACTGTTTCCTGCTTTATCTCCTTGTAGCCCTGAGCAACTTCATGGGAAGCTAGACCTGTTCCACAACGGGAACAATAGGGTAGAATCTTATGGCCTTCATAAATCATATCGCCTTTATAAAACTGGTCTAAAATCCACCACACAGATTCAATATATTTATTATCAAGAGTAATATAGGGATTGTCCATATCTATCAAATAGCCCATTTCTTCGGCTTGCTGCCTCCAAAACTCTTCATACTCAAAGACCGAATCCCTACACTGCCTATTGAACTCTGCTATTCCGTAGGCCTCTATCTCCTGTTTATTGGAGATACCTAGCTTTTTTTCTACCTCAATTTCAACTGGAAGGCCATGGGTATCCCAACCGGCCTTTCTTCTGACAAAATACCCCTGCATAACCTTGTATCTACAAATAGAATCCTTTAGGGTCCTGGCTAAAACATGGTGTAGGCCTGGCTTACCATTTGCTGTGGGAGGTCCCTCGTAGAAGACAAAATGTTCCTTGTCCTTCCTGGTATCCAGGGTCCTCTTTAGTAGATCCACCTCCGACCAATAGGCTCTTTGGTTTTTTTCTGCTTCGAATACGCTTTCCTTGCTTAATTGTCTATACATAATACCTCCTAAAATAAAAAGACCCCGGGACATAGGGACGCTTAATGCGTGGTACCACCCTATTTGCCAAAGGCCACTTAAGTAACTGTAATGTAGCTTACCCACCCGAGAAGGGAAAAAGAAGTGATAACACAAATAATTCTTTAATGGCTTCCACCCAAGACCATCTCTCTGTAAAAAAATTTATTTATGTCCTGTCTTCTAAGCAACCATAGCCCTTACTACTAGCCATGATAGTATCTCTAATAATAAATAACCTGCTAAAACTGAAAAATCTAAAAAACTGCCCGTCTGAAGTTTGCTAAGACCACTTCTAATAGGGCTAAGAAAGGGCTCTGTTAACATAACCAAAATCTGATAAATGGGATTTGATGAGTTTCTGATAAACCAGGAACTAATTGCCCTAGCAAAGAGGAGAAACTCCAGAGCCTTTATAAGTCGAAGAAGAAAACTACCTAATATCAAGTTCATCTTCTAGGTCTTCCTCTTCCTGTGGACTCGCTGGAACATGGCTCTTAAGATCCACTCCCTCAGGAACAACAATATAGATGTCGCTGGCTATTTTCATGATATCAGCATCCAAGGCATAGGCTGCCCCTTCACAAATGTTGATAATTTTTGCAGCAACAAAATCCTCGGTTTCTTGAAAGTTTATTATCACCGGTCTTCCAAGTCGGACATCATCTATCATGGAGGTTGTCTCCCTATGATCTAGAGGGGTGTACTTGCATATAACCAGGCGACTTGTCACGGGCCTGGGTTGTGCTTGAGCTATTTCTCTATCTCTATGGCTTTTTGGATAGTCCCTGGCTACTGGCGCCCTTTCCTCGGCCAGTGGCCTACTAGCAGGTTCAGAAACCTCTAGGACCCCCTCGTTATCATAATCCAGCTCATCTTCATTCTCCAACCCGAAAAAATATTTTACTTTACTTCCGAAGCTATTCATTGCCCCTCCTCTTTATAAATATATGATCCTATGCGAATCATGTTGCTTCCCTCTTCAATAGCAACTCTAAAGTCACCTGACATTCCCATGGAAAGAAATTCCATATCTACATTATTATAATGTTTTTCTTTGTAAAGGTCAAAGAGTTCCGCCATTTCTTTGAAATAAATTCTCACATCTTCGGGATTATCGGCAAAGGGTGCCATCATCATGAGACCTTTAACAAGGATATTTGGGGATTTATCGACTAAATCCAGGGCTTCCGGTAGATTGTCCAAGGAAAACCCATATTTCCTCTCTTCCTTTGCTATATTCACTTGTAGCAGGATTTCTTGTACTTTATCGATTCTCTTTGCTTGTTTTTGTATTTCTTCTATAAGTCTTAGAGAGTCTACAGAATGAATTAAATCCACATAGGGAATTATTTGAACCACCTTGTTCCTTTGAAGGTGCCCAATAAAATGGAGCTTAACCCTTCCTATAAGTTCATCAACTTTCTCAAGGAATTCCTGAGCCCTATTCTCCCCTACTGCACTTACCCCATAATCCAGGGACTGGTTTATTTTATCTAATCCATAATGTTTGGTTATAGCTACAAGTTGTATTTTTCTATCGTAGAGTTTCTCATATTCTTCTATTTCTTTAAAGAGAAGATCTAGACGCTTTTTCATTCTTAGGGTTCCTCCACTATTTCATCATATAGATTGACTGTTTCTATACTCTCATTGATTTCATCATCTCTATATATAGTAAAATAATCGCTATATATCACAGCTTCATCAGCTATATGTCCCTTTATTTTTATAGGCACGAAGACTTTTTTACCATTGTTTTTTAGTATATAGACCCCAGGCTGGCCCTCAAGTTCTATGATAGATTTGGTCTTTACATAGATGCCCTCTGTCTCCTCAGGAATTATTGTCACCCTTTCAAATCTTGAAGAGGTCATACCTGGATAATCCTCAAAACACCTGAACACCATGCCAGTTTGCTGTTCGGTCCTCATCAGTTGATAGTTTTCTACAGATATTCTCTTGTCGCCTATATATATTGTGCAAAGGCCACCTTCATCAAAAAGAGCCAGTTCATTTTCTGTAAGCTCTGTAACTATATAGGTTTCTTTATTATCCACCAATCTAATAAAACCCTGGTTTTTATGGGCCTGTCTTAAAAAACTGGAGCCCTCAATCCCCTGCAACTTTTGGTAGTTTATAAGATGAATATTATTGATATGAAAGAGCTGATCATAGTTTGATTGCTCAAGACCTACGAGGCCTGGAATGGGAGCATAATAGATATATCTTCCTTCTTCCCGGGTCGCCTTGACAAGAGGTAGATTTTGAGTAAGACTACCGCTATCTTTAAAGGCCGATTGGATAATATATAGAGATCCCAGCCTTTGTTTAACATCCTCGATTTCAGAATACTTGTCCTGTTGAACAAGATAGGCCAGCTCATCTTCAAGGCTGCGGATATTAGAGCGAATCTTCTCTAGGTCAATCATATAGTCATCAAGGGAGTCTAGAATATAGGTTTTTTTTCTGCCCTCATCATCGTACTCATCTTCAAGGCTTTCTATTGTCTGAGAAGCTATGGGCTGGCCTGCATAGACCCGCTCACCCTCCTCAACATAGTACTCTATTTCGCCATCACCAGCAGCGCCTATAATGACTTCATCTCTGAATATATAGGCATCCTTCTCAAGCTCAATTTTTAACTTTTTTATTTGAGCTGGATAGGTTTTAATGTTCTCATCGAAAATCCCTAGGGTTTTTAAGAAAAATGCCAAGAGTATTATAACAATAGAGCTCATTATAAGAGCACTTATAAATCTGTTTCTCATATCTCCTCTTTATAGTCCCTAGTCATAAGCTCCACCATTGCATCGGCAATGGGTAGGCCATCCTGAAGCACTCTCTCTAGGGTTTCAGCTATAGGCATGTCAACCCTATTTTCCTTGGCAAGCTTAATCACACTTCTAAGGGTTTCTAGTCCCTCTATTACCATGCCCACCTTGTTCTTTACTTCCTCTTCTGAAAAACCTTGAGCGAGAAGTTTGCCTGCTCGACGATTTCTTGAGAAACCACTGGTACAGGTAACTATTAGATCTCCAAAACCGCTTAGGCCAAGAAAGGTCTCCTGCCTGGCTCCCAGAGCTAGAGCGAGGCGTAGAATTTCCGCCATCCCCCTGGTCATAAGAGCTGCCTTTGTATTATCCCCAAGTCCACATCCTCCAGCCATACCAACTACCAAGGCTATGACATTTTTAAAGGCCCCTGCAAGTTCAACACCTAGCACATCACTGCTGCGATATATTCTTATGAACTCATTGCTAAACTCCCTTTGTACCAGTCTGGAAAGCTCTTCATCAGCACTGGCTACAACTAGAGCAGTGGGGACCCTTCTTGCAACCTCCTCAGCATGGGAAGGACCGCTTAGGGCAGCAAAACTAGAATTTGGATAGTAGTCTCTATGAAGCTCCTCCATGGTCTTGAGCTTGTCCCTGGTAATCCCTTTACTCAGGCTGACAAAGGGCAATCCCTTTAAAACCCCAGGATTCGACCTATAAAAGCCCTCCATAGCCTGGGCAGGTATTGCACCAACCACAAGTTGGCTCCCTTCCAGGGTCCAATTTAGATCTGAAGATATGGCTAAGGCCTCTGGAAGCTCTATTCCTGCCAGGTAGTCAGAATTTTCTCTAGTCCTTATCATTTCCCTTGCTTGAGACTCATTTCTTACAAAGAGCCTGACCTCATGGCCGATATTGCTTAGGTGAATAGCCATGGCAGTTCCCCAGCTACCACCTCCAAGTAGTGTGATTATCATATTTCCCCTCTTTTCTCCTTGAGGATAAACTTAATAGGGGTCCCATCAAAATCAAAGCTATCTCTGATTCTATTCTCTAGATATCTAAGATAGGAAAAATGCATCAGCCTTTCTTGATTTACAAATAGAACAAAGGTAGGCGGAGCAACCTGACTCTGGGTGGCATAGTATATCTTTAAACTCTTTCCCTTGTCCTGAGGCAGTGGATGAAGAAGAACCACCTCGTTTAAAAGCTCATTTAATTGGCCTGTTGTAATCCTACGATTGGCATTTTCATAGGCCTTTATAACCATAGGTACAATTCTACCTAGCCTCTCCTTCTCAGTAACAGAGATGAGCTCTATTAAAGCATACCTCAAAAAAGGAAACTCAGTAAAGAAACTCTGCTTCCACCTATTGTAGCTCTTATTGTCCTTTTCAACTAAATCCCATTTATTAACTAGAACAATTATAGCCTTGCCCCCCTCATGGGCAAAACCTATAATTCTCTTATCCTGCTCGGTGAAACCCTCCTGAGCGTCCACCATAAGAATGGTAACATCACTATTTTCAATAGCACTAAAGCTCCTAAGTACCGAGTAGTGCTCAACATTTTCGTTTATTTTCTTCCTGCGGCGTATCCCCGCTGTATCGGTAATAAGAAAATGCCTTCCATGGCTCTTAAAGCCACTTTCAATAGATTCCCTTGTAGTACCAGGAATGTCCGATACAATTACCCTCTTTTCCCCAAGTAGTGCATTGACCAGAGAGGATTTACCCACATTGGGCTTGCCCACTATGGCAATCCTTATGAGTTCCTCCTCCTCTTCATGCATTTTATCCTGGGGAAGCAGTGCTACTATCTCATCCAATAGGTCGCCTAGGTTTAGAAGGTTTACACTGCTAATAGCTATGGTAGCAAGGCCCAGTTCATAGAACTCATAGACTAGGTGCTCATCCTTGAAATTATCAATTTTATTAACGACTAGTAAAACTGGCTTTTTAGTCCGCCTTAAAATCATGGCAATTTCCCTGTCATCGGGGGTAAGGCCTAGCTTGCCATCCACCATAAAGACAATTGTATCCGCCAGGTCTATTGCCGTCTCTGCTTGGCTGCGAATCTCACTAAGCAGAAGATCTTCGCTGCCAGGATCTAGGCCGCCGGTATCTATTAAAGTAAAGCTATGGTCAAGCCAATTGGCCCTTCCATAGACCCTATCCCTTGTTACCCCAGGTATATCTTCTTCTATGGATATTCTTGAACCCACTAGCTTATTAAATAGGGTGCTCTTACCTACATTAGGCCGGCCTACTATCGCCACAATTGGAGCCATGGGACACCTCCTTAATTTTCTCCACCAGTGCACTTCCATGGGGCTCCACAAAATATGCACAGGCGAAGTAATCTAAAATCTCTTCCTCACTGACATCATCCAGGCTAAGCTTATCGTGATTCAACATAGAAGAAGGTAGTAGTACTATATCGCTTTCTTTATTGAACTGCTTCTTAATATCTTCAAAAGTCAGAAGTCCACTGACTGTAATATCACTTCCAAAAAAATTATTCTCAATTGCTTTTACAGAAACCTTTAATCCCTTTGCTTTATAGCTTGAAAGTTCCCCTTCTAAAACCGGTGCAAAGAGCCTGCCGGTTAGGATGGTAATGGTCTTACTTGTATAGGATTTGATTTTCTCGAGACCCGCCAGCTCCTCAATGAAACTTCTTACAAGGCCAACTCCATTTTCTATCTGTACATAACCTTCATAGGCCTCTTCCTGTGGAACTTCCCTGCCAGCCATCAAATAGAACTCATCTGCCAGGAAAATAAAGCGGCTAGAAAAGAGCTCTAGATTTTCCCTTTGAATCCCGTGGATTTTATCAATCAATTCTCCTGCTTCTGCCCTACTAAAGCCCCTCAGTTTTACTAGCCCCTCTCTATGGCTTCCTAGGCCAACCGGTACTATAGCCACACTGCTAAGATAGGGCCTGTATTTCTTTAGCCCCTCCAGAGTCTCATATAGAGAGTTTCCATCATTATAATCAGGTACAAGCACAATTTGTCCATTCATCTTAACTTTGTTTCTTGCAAGAAAATCTAGCTGAGAAACTATATTGGCTGCCTTGGGGCTGCCCATCATTGCTACTCTAACCTCAGGGTCCAAACTATGGATGGAGACATTTATGGGGTGGATTCCATAATCAACAATCCTGGAGAGCTGATTATTAGTCACATTGGTCAGGGTCACAAAATTCCCCTGCATAAAGGACAGTCTAGAGTCGTCATCCTTGAAATAGAGACTATCTCTTAAGCCTTTGGGCAACTGGTCAATAAAGCAGAAAACACAATTGTTATGACATCTTTTTGCCTCATCCATTAGAGGGTGCTGGAAAATAAAACCCAGATCCTCATCCGGCTCTTTTTCGATCTCTAAAAGAACTTCCTCGCCGTCCTCCTCAATCAAAACCTCCAAATAATCCTGGCTCGTCAAAAAGAGATAGTCCAGTCTGTCCTCTATCTCTTTCCCATTAATCGCCTTTAAAAAACTCCCTGGTTTTACCTGCATATCCCAGGCTATACTATTTTTGTCAATATCTACAATCTTAAAAATCACAATTTTCTTTCCACTAACATCTTCCCCAGCTCCTCCAAAAAAGTATCTATATCACTAAAGGATTTATATACCGATGCAAATCTAACATAGGCAACTTCGTCAAGTTTTTTTAGTTCCTCCATGACCAGTTCACCTATTTCCTCAGAATTAATTTCCTTTTTTAGTAGGTTAGAAAGCTGGGTCTCTACCCTCATTGCCAGTTCTTCGATATCTTGAGCTGTAACAGGTCTCTTTTCACAAGCCCTTATAAGCCCGTTAATAATTTTGTCACGATTGAAGGACTCCCTGTTATCATCTCTTTTAACCACTATAAGGTTGACTTCCTCAATCCTCTCATAGGTGGTGTATCGAGATTCACATTGTGTACATTCTCTACGTCTGCGTATGGATTTATTATCCTCTGTTGGTCTAGAGTCTATAACCCTGGATTCATCGAAGCCACAATAGGGACACTTCATTTTTCTCCTCCGAAAAAGAAAGGCCTAAGGCCTATCTTCTGTTTTTTAAAAAGCTTGGTAAATCTCTGAAGTCATCGTTTTCCCAATCATTGATTTCTATAACTTCCTTTTGAACAACGACCTCTTCTTGTTCCTCTTCCATGTTTTTCTTAATATCTCTAAGGGATTTATATTCATCATCCCTGGCTTGGCTTGTCCTAGGAGCAAACCTCTTTGATGCAGCTTTTGTATTAAAACCAGTGGCAATTACAGTTATCTTTATTTCATCACTCATGTTTTCATTGATTGATGTACCGTAGATAATTTCTGCTTCAGGATTAGCTAGTTCTGTAATCAGATTCAGTGCTTCTGCGGTCTCATGTAGACCAACAGTTGAGTTTCCTGTGACATTGACCAGAAGACCTGTAGCACCCTCTATGGTTGTTTCTAGCAGTGGGCTAAAGACTGCCTGCTTGGCTGCATCTATGGCTCTAGATTCGCCCTTACCTATTCCTATACCCATATGGGCCATACCCTTATTTTTCATAATGGTTGTAACGTCAGCAAAGTCTAGGGAAATAAGTCCAGGACTTACTATAAGGTCCGAGATTCCCTGGACACCTTGTCTTAATACATCGTCTGCAACCTTTAGAGAATCCATAAGGGAGGTTTTTTTATCTACTATTTCAAGGAGCTTGTCATTGGGTATGGTGACTAAGGTGTCTACTTTTTCTTTAAGTAACTCAATTCCTGACTCTGCCTGAGCCATTCTTTTTCTACCTTCAAATCCAAAGGGCTTAGTTACAACACCTACAGTTAGGGCTCCGATTTCCCTGGCAATCTCTGCAATAACCGGTGAAGCACCAGTACCAGTTCCACCACCCATACCACAGGTGACAAAAACCATATCAGCTCCTTCAATGGCTTTTCTAATTTCCTCACGGCTTTCTTCTGCTGCCCTCTCACCTACTTCAGGCTTACTGCCAGAACCCAGTCCCTTGGTAATTTTTTCACCGATCTGTAATTTGGTCTCACTGTGAACCAAGGCCAAGTCCTGTTTATCGGTATTAACAGCAATAAAATCTACACCCTGTAGATCAGCTTCAATCATCCGATTTACAGCATTATTTCCACCGCCACCAACGCCAATAACTTTAATCTTTGTAAAATTAAAAAGATTGTCTCTTTGTTCTATATCAAACATAGCTCCTCCTCATCCTATTCATTGGATACATTATATAGAATTTTCACCCTTATGTAAATAGCTATTCCTTTAAAAGGAAATATCTAATTTTCTCTGAATTTTCAAATATTTTCATGCCAAAGTAAATAATTACAGCATAATGAAGGGGTATTTTCTGGCCCAAGCTTACAAATGTTAGAAATGTCGACAGTAGCAAATTACTTGTAATTTCGCCAGCCCATTTCTTTGGACTCACCTTGCCCTCCATAATTTCGACAATAATTCCCAAAAGAGAAGCTACAGCCACTAGTAGATAAAGGCTCAAATAAACAGTCACTTCATCGCTGAGATTCAGGGGCAACTTAAATGTAAGTAGAAAACCCAAAGCAGCTATTCCAATTAATTTTTTCATCTCATTAGCTCCTCTAAATATCCCAAAAATGGCTCCTCTCTATAAGAGGGTACCTCTACCATAACTGAAGTATTGGCCTCTATAAAAACCCCTTTTTGCCTTAGCTTGTCTGAATAGGATCCATAGACATTAATAGCAGCCTGCAAGGCTTTTCTAGGACCAATGGCTCTTATTACGAAGGGTTGCGAATATAGTCTATTGTTTATCCTAATTGTTGGACCATTACATATAATTTGCGTTAAATTGAAGAGGACCCTCTCTCCATTTACGCTTATAGCTTCAGCTCCTGCGTTCCTAAGATCCCAAAGGATCTGATAGACATCATCGTCATGGATTATAAATTCATTAATACTCTGAAACTGGCCCTTTTCCCTTTGACTATCACTCATGAGGATAACTATCCCCTCCCCTTTCAAATCCAGATAGCCAGCTAACTTTTTATAATTATCTCTTTCTATGCCAAAGAGTTCTTGAATTTTCTCATCTTCCCCAGAGGCATCTTCATAGGTAGAGATTTCTTCCTCTAGGTTTTTTAGTTCCTCTTTTAAACGACTATTCCTATCCCTAAGCTCTGTTATCTGCTCCTTGTTGGGAGTTGCGCTCTCCAGGTTCTCAGGTTTTTCAAAATTAGAAATAATTATCAAAACTAATAATAGAAAAATAAAACTATACTTATTCCTCATTGAAAGGCTCCGCATAGATATAGGTGGGGACAATCGGATATTTAGGAATTTCCACTATATCATGTTTTTTCACCTCTACAAAATATCCATTGTTTCTAAGACGCTCGACATAACCTTGTCTTAGATTCAGTGCAGCATCAAGAGTATCTGGATTGCCAATGGCACTTACCGTAAAGGGGGGACTAAGTTTTTGACCATTGACCACTATGTGGTTACCCCCGAGGCTTATCTCACTATTGGATATGATACGTTCTTCTTTGATGGAAATGGCCTCTGCTCCTGCGGCATTTAGTTCATTTATAAGAAAGAGAAGGTTTCTATGAAAATCTAAAAGATTTAAGGATTGATCTAGGTCAGAAAGACTCAACTGAATAGTAATGCCCTCACCTACTACATCTGTAAAACCAGATAGTAGCTTGTAATGCTCTATCATGCTGAGGTTTTTCTCACTTTCTTTGCCTGCACTTTGAAGTTCATCAAGCCTGTCCTTATAAAGTTTAATCTGCTGACTAAGCTCCTCATTGTCAGCCTGAAGCTGCTGATATTGTATTGTTGCAATATCCTCCCTGGCAGTACTAAAGACATCACTTTGGAGATTGAAAAGCAGCCCTAGCAGTAGAGCTAAAACAAAGACTGGAATATAGAGTTTTCTTTGTAGTACTTCCACGTCTCCTCCTAGTCAAAGGGCAGAAAGGTAGGGGCCCTGGCATTAGTCAGATTAATAGTTCCCTTGTTAATTCCCTTATCTAACAAATCCTCATAAATAGTATAAAAATTATTGAATTTGACCTCGATATCACTGCCATTACCAAAGGCTGCTTTAAAACCTTCATCTAAAAAAAGGTAAATCAAGCCCGAGTCCTCCCATAGGATGATATTTTCAAAGGAAGCAAGCTTGCAAAGCTCCACAAGATCAAAGGCATTTTTCAAAAAGATTTCATCACTGACAAGAAGAGGCTGGCCCAACTCAAATTCCTGTATTGTAAAATCCCTTAAAAGGGGGAGGCCTGGGTAGCTGTCCTCAAGATCTATAAGGGTCTTCTTATCATCCAAAACCAGGATTTTATTCTCATAGTTGAGCTTTAAATAGGGCGTTTTAGGCTTAATCTCTAGACTCAAACCAGAAGGATAGACCTTTTTAAAAGTTATTTCTTCAATCCTAAAGTCTTCTTTTAAAAGGCCGATTACATCAAATTTATCGATAAAGAAGAGGTTTTGGCCCAGCCTAAGCTGGGCTCTTTCTAGAATTTCAGCCTCTGGGATCCAACCACTACTTATATCTATAACTTCTAGCTGGAAGGCATCGGTATATAAAAGAATAGTTCCAAGAGCTAGTGTCATTACTATTAGCATTAGAAGGAGGACAAATTTTTTCATAGACTCTCCAAAATTTCCCTGGCAATCCTCTTGGCAGAATCCCGAGGTGCCAGGGCTCTGCTATTAAGAGCAAGTTCTTCTAGTTTTTCCCTGTCTTCTAAAAGTTCAAATACTAGTTTTTTTGCCTCTGGTTCTTCAAGAACACTGTCTTCAAGAAGGATGGCTGCCTGCCGGTCTGAAAACAGCCTGGCATTAAAGGTCTGATGATCATCCAGCACATTTGGGGAAGGAATAAGTATACTTGCCTTTCCCAGAGAGGAAATTTCCGTTATAGTACTGGCTCCACTGCGGCTTATGAGTAGGTCCGAGGCAACAAGATACCTGGGCAGGTCATGAAGAAAAGTAAAGGCTTGGATGTTTTTTTTGTCCCTATAATAGGTTAGCTCTTCTTCATAATCAACCCCAACAATATGAATCCAGTGGAGATTATCGTTTTTTTCTATATAGGGAAGAAGTCCTCTAATGAAGTTATTTATACTCCTGGAACCTAGGCTCCCACCCAGGGAGACAACCAGGGTCTTCTCTCCTATTCCAAGCTCCTCCCGAGCTCTATCAGGGTCTAGCTGGTTAAAATCCTCTCTAACAGGATTTCCATAGAGATAAACCTTATCCTCCATACCCTTAAGATAATTTTCACTTCCCTCAAAACTAGTGAATATCTTACTTGCATACCTGGCAAACTTCCTGGTCCCAAGGCCTGGAAAAACGTTTTGTTCATGCATAAAGAGGGGGATTTTTAAGAGTGAAGCTGCCATGAGACTGGAGGCTGTAGAGTATCCACCTGTGGTAATTACAGCATCCACCCTATTTTTTTTCATAAGATAGAGAAGTTTAAGTGTCATTATACCATGGAACCAATAGGCTTGAAGCTTCCAGATCAAGCCCTCATTGTTTATGCTCCAGGCTTTCACAGGGATATAGTCAATATTCTCCCTCTCTGCCACCTCCCTTTCTTTCCCCTTATAGGTACCTACCCAAAGGAACTCAGCACTAGGCTCTATTTTTTTTATCCTTTGAATAATAGAAAGGCCTGGGTAAATATGTCCTCCACTTCCACCAGCTGCCAAGAGTATTTTCATTCCATCAACCTCCAGTTGACACGGTTTACACTTAGCAGGATGCCAACCATGGCCATTAGAATAATTATATTTGTTCCCCCATAACTTATAAAGGGCAGTGAAATGCCGGTTGGAGGAAGAATACCCAGTGTATTTCCAAAATTTACTACAAACTGAAGGAAGATAATCATGCCTATTCCAAAGCTAAGATTACGCGAAAAAGGGTCTTTTAGCCTTATAACCATCTTAACAATATTGAGGATTAGTGTAAAATATAGGGCCAGGACTACAAGCATACCAGCAAAGCCAAATTCCTCCCCCAATGTGGAGAGGATCATGTCATTATGGGGTTCAGGAACCCAGAGCTTATTGAAAATACTTTCTCCAGGTCCAACTCCAAAAACTCCTCCCGAAGCTATTGCTAAAATCCCATAGCGAATCTGCCTCATAGCATTGTCAACATTTTTAAGCCCGTCTAAAAAGCCCACCAGCCTGACCATGCGATAGGGAGCCAGCTTTGCCAGGGCGAAAAAACCCATAAATCCTCCGACAACCAGGCCTATAACATATCTTACAGGCTCAAACCCAACATATAGGATGGATACCATGGTACCAAAGAGAATTATCATTGAACTAAAGTCTGGCTGCATATAGGTAAAAACAAAGAGTATACCTGGATAAATCGTATGGATTAAAAATGCTATCATCTTCTTTTTAGTTACAACAAAATGACTCAGGCTATAAGACATAACCATTACAAGAGCAACCTTAGCAATGTCAACAGGCATAAAGCGTTGCCCTCCTATCTCTATCCACCTGGTAGCCTCGTTTACATTGATCCCTATTATAGGAGTCAAGGCCATGAGAACCAGGGCTACCAAAGCCACAATAGTGATAATAAATATGTTGTCGTAAATTTTATAGTTTATCATAGAGGTCAAAAACATTACGACAAAACCAAGAGCTATAAAAATAGACTGATTCTTTATATAGTGGTAGGGCGTCCCATATTGATTTAAGGATAGATAGGCTGAGGAAGAAAATACCAAAAGCCAGCCCATTGTAATTAATAGGATTACAGGAATTAATATGCCCATGTTGATTTTACTATTCATTTAAGCCTCCGTGGAGCTCCTTAAAATGCTGACCTCTTTTTTCGAAACTCTCATACATATCCCAGCTGGCACAGGCAGGAGAAAAGAGTATATCCCAGCCTTCATCAGATAGCTCCATAGCCAGATTAAAGGCCTCATCCAGGTCAGCAACCCTGTGGGCACTAACAAGTCCCTTAGCTAGATTATACATATAGTCCTTACATTGTCCAAAAAGAATGACTTCCTTAATACTGGGATTCAAGTTTTCAAAGAGGGTTTCCATTGGTACTTTTTTATCTAGGCCACCTGCTATAAGAACTGTGGGACTCGTCGCAGAACGGATTGCGGGAAGGGCTGAATCCACATTAGTTGCCTTGGAATCATTAATAAAGCGCCTCCCCCTCCTATCCTCCAGTAACTCATAGCGGTGTTCAAGGCTCCTGAACTCCCTTAGAACCTGCTTTATTGGATCTAAGCCTAAACCATGAAGACGGGCTATCAAGCTAGCTGCCAGGGCATTGGCCATATTATGTTCTCCTTTTAGCTGCACTTCATCAGCATTAAGGAGTTTTTCTTTTCCTTTAACATTTAAATAAAGAGCCCCCCTATCTAAATAAGCACCTCTATTCAAGATTTTCTTGGTAGAAAAGCAATAGAAGCCCTCAAGGTCTCCATATCTTTTTTTGGTCTGATCTACAAGAAAATCCTGGTCAGCATTAATGACCTTTATTAGTTCAGAGGAATCCTCTTTCCATAAATTAAATTTCGAATCTACATATTTCTCCATACTACCATGCCAATTTATGTGGTCCGGAGTAATATTTAGAATTACACTTATTTCGGGTGAAAAATCAGCTAGACTTTCAAGTTGGAAGCTTGATAATTCAACTACATAGACGTCCCCATCCTGGGAGCTGTCAACATAGCCAATCATGGGTATTCCTATGTTTCCACCAATAAAGGTCCTGGGATGTACCTTTCTAATCATCTCATATATTAGAGACGTTGTAGTGGTTTTCCCATTGGTTCCCGTTACGGCTATTACCCTTCCCTTAATATTTTTAAGGGCCAGGCCCATTTCGCCAATAACTGGTATGCCCTTATTTTTAAACTCCTCTATAAGCCAGTGGTCGGGCTGGGGTCCAGGACTTAAGGCCAATAGATCATAGTCCTCATCAGGGTCATAAAAGTCTAGGCCTGGTAGGGTTTTTCTTAGCTCGGACAAATCAATTTCCTTGTCATCATATATCCACAGACTAGCCTTATCTTTAAAATAGTGGAGCAACATCTGTCCACTCCTACCTAGACCAAATACAAGAACCTTCATAAGTCACCTCATATCCTGTAGGCAAGTAGGGCTATTAATAGACCGACAAAGGTTGCAGCACAAAAACCCAGTACTATCTTGTTTTCACTATAGCCCAAAAGCTCGTAGTGGTGGTGGATGGGGCTCATTTTAAATATCCTCCTTCCCCTGGTTTGAAAGGACCAAACCTGAAGGACCACCGAAAGGCTTTCCGCTACATATATAAAACCTATGAAAAAAATAAATAGAGGTGTCCCTGTTAAAAGCATCAGGGTCCCTATGAATCCACCAATGGCCATGCTTCCTGTATCACCCATAAAAATTTTGGCTGGAAATTTATTATAGTAGACATAGCCAAGAAGGGATCCTAGGAAAATAAGGACAAGTTTAAACTGCTCAGGCATAAAAAGATCCCTGGTTACAAAAAGAAAGAAAAGTATGGCAACAAAGGAAACCGAAGCGAGTAGACCATCAACACCATCTGTCAAATTAGTGCTATTGACAAGTAGGGTCATAAAGACCACAACAAAGGGATAATAGAGAAATCCTAGATTTATATATAGTTTGGTAAAGGGTACTAGGATTCTAGTGCCCCTATCCCCTATCAGATAGGCCAAAAGAATTGAAGCCAGGATTTGCAAAAGGATTTTCTCCTTAGCACTTAAGCCCTTGTTTTCTTCCTTAAATAGCTTCATTCCATCATCTATGAAGCCTATTAGTCCGTAAAGAATCGTTGAAAAAATAGTTAAAAGATGGGATTCTCTTAGACCTATAAAGATGAAGGCCAGAAGACTGGTAATAATAACAAAGGAAACGCCGCCCATGGTTGGTACCCCCTGCTTTTTCTGATGACTCTCGGGCGCCAGTTCGTAGACGTGTTGACCTAATTTTAGCCTGTTAAGTAGGGGGATCAATAGGTATATAAAGAGCAAATTAAAGATAGCTCCGAGTAAAAATAAGATTAAATTCATAGTTGACCTTTCAGTTCCTCGATTATTCTTTCCAGTTCTATGCTTCTAGATGCTTTTATTAAAACCAAATCTCCCTCATCTAAGAAGCTGATAAGGTGATCCTTTAAGGCCCCCAGGGAATAAAAGTGTCTAGCATGTTCATGGCCTTCGCCAATTAGCCCAGCATAATCACCCAGAGTAAAAAAAGCATCCAGTTTATTTAAAGCCGAAATTTTTGACATCTTTAGATGCTCATTGTGGGCGTGGACCCCAAGTTCAAGAACATCTCCTAGTATTGCTATATGCCTTCTAGCCTCCATGTCCACCAGTGTATCAAGACCAGCAATTATAGATGCCGGTGAGGCATTATAGGCATCATTTATAAAACGTACGCCGGAGATCTCCACCTCACTAAAACGCATGTCCTCGCCCTGATAAGAATTAATTCCTCTGACTATGCTATCTTTATCAAGACCAAGATGCTTACCCGCCTCTATAGCAAGTAGAGCATTTAAAATATTGTGTTTTCCTCTGACAGCTAGTTCATAGTTTGCTCCCTGATAGACAAAGGAAAAATAGCCGTCCTTGGACCTAATCTCGCCAAGTTCCGCAGGATCAGGGGAAGCCGCCTCAAGACCCCCTCTTAGTTCCTCTTCCAGTCTGGCATCAAAGGGATTTACTATAAGCTGATCATCCTCCTGGAAAAAATCTGCTATGGATAGTTTTTCTTTTAAAATTTCTTCCATGCTCCCCACCAGCTCAATATGACTAGATCCAATATTGGTAATAATAGCCAGATTAGGCCTTGATATAGAAGCTAGAAGATGTATATCTCCTTTTTTCATTATTCCATGCTCCAGCACTAGATATCTAGTGTTAAGAGGCATATTGAGAATAGTCAAGGGCAGGCCTATATCATTATTAAAATTTCCAATTGTTCCATAAACCTGATCTAAAGCCTGGCTGAGGATGGAAAACACCATGTTTTTTGTAGTGGTCTTTCCATTGCTTCCTGTAATACCTATAACATAGGGGTCTACAAAATCCCTTATTTCTCTTGCGTAGGCATGCAGACTCTCGTAGCCACTGGCCACAGGATGTAGATCATAGCCCTGAAGGCTTTCTTTATTTTGCTCATAATAGTCTTCATCAACCAGAGCTGCACGAGCTCCGTTTTTAAAGGCCTGGGGAATAAAGCTGTTGCCATTGAAGTTTTCTCCAACGATTGGGATGTAAAGACCACCCTCTATAGACCTTCTGGTATCTATAAATACACCTTTAAATTCTCCAGATTTAATGCGCGATATCATAGAATCCTCCTTCTTTATATCACCTATAGTACAGGAATTCTTAAATTTCCTTGTGGGGACTGCCAGAGCTGGGAATCGTTTTACTTCTATACTTCTCCATCTTGCTTCCCCTGGCTATTTCAACAGCCATCAATCTACCGTGCTTTCCAGTTCTAAGAACCTGCACACCTTGGCTGATCCTACTTTTCTTACTGGAGATAAGGCTGGTATTTATCAGGAGTATGTTCTCCTTTTGATTCATATAACGGTAAAGGACAAGATCTCTGTCCTCTCGAAGTCGAAGAATAGCTACAAGCCTTTCCCCAGTATAGTAAGCACCTAAGAGTTTTTTCCTCCTGGCCTTTGTCTTATAGGAAGACATATCTATTTTTGCAAGCCTACCATCCTCGAAGGCAAAAAGCATGCTTCCTTCAAAGTTTTCTTCAATGCTGATGAATACAATGTTCTCTTCTTCTTCTAACTCCAGCATACCAGCTAGATATATACCCAAATCTCCAGATTTAGATTCTTCTATTTCATCAACATAAGCCTTATATACGTTACCATTAGAGGTGAAGGCAAGAATTTCGCTATCCTCACTTGCAGGGAACTCCTTAACTATCTCATCACCTTCCTTGAGGCGCATGTCATAGTTTCTATCCAGCTCTTTTTTAGAAATCTTTTTAATATAGTTTTCTTTGGTCAAGATGAGGGTGTATTCTTCCTTGTCTTTTACGCTTTCTTTAGGTATATATTCCTGGGGAGCCTCGATAATCTTAGTTTTTCTTGGTTGTGCAAATTCCTTAAGGATTTGACCTAGCTGTTTTTCTATTAATTTATAGATCTTTTTATCAGACTTATAGAGAGATTCCTGGTTTTTTATCTCCCTTTCCAGACTATCAATCTCCTGGAGCCTGGCCTCAATTACCTCTTTGTTTATCTGTCTAAGCCTTATATTTGCCACATATTCCGCCTGGGTTTGGTCAAGATTGAAATTCTCCATAAGAACAGGAACTACCTCCTTCTCCTTGGGAGTCTTTCTTATCAGAGCTATGACCTTGTCAATATCAAGAAGGATCAGCTCTAGGCCTCTTAGCAGGTGAAGCCTGTTTTTATAGCCTTCTATATCGTAGCGTATTCCCCTTCTAATACAGGACATCCTAAAATCAATCCAATAAAGGAGGATTCCCCTAAGGCCCAGCTGCATGGGACTACCACCAATTAGAATATTAAAATTACAATTAAACCTATCTTCCAGGGGAGTTTCTTTATAAAGTCTTTGGACAAGGTCCTCATAGTCAGTGCCTCTACGACATTCAAGGGCTATTCTCAAACCTCTAAGATCCGACTCATCCCTTACGTCACTTATCTCCTTGTAATCCCCCTCCTTCATTAGCTGGATAATCCTCTGTATTATACCCTCTATTGTTGCAGTATAGGGTATCTCGGTTATTTCTATCCTATTTTCTTTTTTTATAACATCCAGCTTAGCTCTTAGCCTAAAGCTACCCTGTCCCTCTTCAATAACTTTTTTCATAACTGCCCTGTCATCAATTACATAGGCTCCAGTAGAAAAGTCAGGTCCGGTTACAATATCATCAAGGCTAGCATCTTTATCTGCCATAAGAGCAACGACAGCCTGGCTCACCTCATCCATGGGAAAAGAACATATGGAAGAGGCCATGCCCACCGCTATACCGCGATTGGGATTAACCAGGATTGTAGGAAATTGTACAGGCAAGAGAAGGGGTTCATAGAGGGTACCATCATAATTAGGCACAAAATCCACCCTGTCCCGGTCCACATCCTCGAAAATATACTTGCAAATTTCATCTAGCTTTACTTCCGTATATCTACTGGCGGCAGCCTGCATATCCCTGGAATATACTTTGCCAAAATTTCCTTTGCTATCTATGTAGGGATAGAGCAGGTTCTCATTGCCCCTGGTCAGCCTCACCAGGGTTGCATAAATGGCTCCCTCACCATGGGGATTTAATTTCATAGTCTGTCCTACAACATTGGCAGACTTGGTCTTTGAGCCCTTAAGCAATCCCATGCTATACATGGTATAAAGAAGTTTTCTGTGAGCAGGCTTAAAACCATCAATTTCAGGCAGTGCTCTAGAATGGATCACACTCATTGCATAGGGTAGATAGTTCTCCTCTAAAGTGCGACTAATCATTTCTTTTCTCAAAGGATTCCTCTTTCTATATTTTTCCTATCCCCCATGTTATACTAAGTTATATTGTCCTTGGAGGAAAAATGAAGTTTATACCTAATATAATCACCTTGCTTCGAATCTTTATTATACCATGGATTCCCTATGTTTTTATATCTCTTAATTTAAAGCCCATGGCTCTTGTACTTGTGGCTTTTGCCGCAATCACAGATTTTTTAGACGGCTTTATTGCCAGGCGCTATATGGTTACCAGCTTAGTAGGACAGGTCCTAGATCCCCTAGCTGATAAACTTTTCTTACTCACCATCATCTTCACTCTTTTTACCTCCCAGATATTACCTGGGACCTTCGTCCTTTTATTCCTACTAATTGAGGCCATATTTATTTTAGTGGGAGGATTTTTATGGTTTTACAATAAGAGTCTCCTAGTAAAAGCAGGTCCCCTGGGGAAAATCGCAACAGCTCTCTTCTTTCTGGCCAGTCTTTTGAGCTTCACGCCAGTACCCTTTAAACCCCTGCTAGTTCTATTTTATGTCGTGCTTATCCTAAAGCTCCTATCCATGTTTAGTTATGGCAACCACATCCTGAGGGAACTTAGCCGACAAAGAGCAAGTAAAAACAAAACTCCAAAGAATAAAGACCCCTATTAGTTTTCGGGGTCTTCTTCATCTATAAATTCGTACTCTATTTCTTCTTGTTTTTTTCTACTTCCTCTACTAGCCCCAGACCCAGCCTTCCTTCTTATATAGACAAGTAAAACTATAAGGATAAAGATCAGCGGGTTTGAAAAGATGCTTAAGAGGATATATCCAGTGAATTTAAAAATAAAACTAAGCAGAGCAATCCCTACAATGGAAAGAAAAAGACATCCCAAACCCGAGGTCCTATAGACCTTCATCTTTTAATTCTTCCATAATGGCCACCCCTGAGGAAGATCCCAACCTAGAAGCACCTGCAGCAATCATAGTTCTTGCATCCTTTAGGCTTCTTATACCTCCCGAAGCCTTGATCTGGGCTTTAGAGTTTCTTTTCATTAAAGAAACAATATCCCTGCTTGCCCCCGCGCCCAGAAAACCAGTGGAGGTCTTTACAAAATCTACACCTGCTTTATCACATATATTGCAGGCCCTTACAATCTCCTCTTCACTTAACTGACTGGTTTCCAGAATCACCTTAAGAACCCTGTCCTGGCAGGCTTCTTTAACTGCCACAAGCTCCTCCAAAACCTCAGCAAATCTCTTGTCCTTAAGGGCTGCAAAGTTCATAACCATATCAATTTCCTGAGCTCCCTTTTCCAGGGCATCCCTTGTTTCAAAAACCTTGGTCTCCTTAGTATTTTGGCCCTGGGGAAAGCCTACAACTGTCGCAATCTTAACAGGGCTAGCTTCAAGGATCTGCCTGGCAAGAGGAATGTAGGCTGGGTGTAAACAGACGCTATAAAAGCCATAATCTAGAGCCTCTCGACAGAGTTTTTCAATGTCCTCACTTGATGCACTGGGATTTAGGTTGGTATGATCAAAAAACCGAGCCAAATCCATCAGACTATTACCTCAAGATAATCACCATTTTTAATACCTGCAGCATTTGCCTCATCAATATCTATGTGCATATCCAAAGCAAAGCTGGGGTCTACCCGGCATATAACCTCTTCAAAAGTAGTTGCCCTGGGCCCATCTGCTCTAACCCTAACCTTCTGTTTATTCTCTATTCCATACTTCTTGGCATCCTCACTGCTAAAATGGATATGCCTGGCCGCAACAATGACGCCCTCCTGAATTTTAACCTGGCCCTTGGGTCCTCTTAAAACTATACCAGGGGTGTCATCTATATCACCAGACTCTCTAAGAACCCCCGGGACACCTAGGCTAAAACTATCAGTCATTGAAATTTCCACCTGACTCCTACTTCTAACAGGGCCAAGAATCCTAACTATCATGCTGGATTTTTCACCAACAACTTCGACCTTTTCTTCTGCAGCATATTGAGCTGGCTGGCTAAGATCTTTCATAACTGTAAGCTCATAGCCCTCTCCAAACAGGACATCAAGGTCTTCTCTACTTAAATGCACATGCCTATTTGAAACACCTACCGGTACTTTAAATCCCAAAGCGACCTCCTAATTTTTAATCATATATATAAAGTATAACATATATTTTTATCCCAAAAGACAATAAAAAGAGCTTTAGGATAAAAATATTACCGCTCTTTTATTTAGATAACTTCAAAGGAGTGACCACACTACCCTTATAAATCAGGTCCTCATCTTCTATTACACAGCCATCTAAATTATACAGGGCTAGTATACCCTTCCTATGAAAACTTAATCTAGGAGGAATCAGGTTTTTCTTTTTTAGTAGAGTTTTCCAACTAATATCTTTATAAGCAATGTATTCATAGAGGTAAAGGGACTTGTCTGTCTTATATATCCCCTTCATTATTGACCAATATTCATAATATCAAGCTCAACGCTCCTGATGTTCTGCAGGAGATTTGTGGCATATTCAACTATAAAGCTTTTAAATAATAGTGCCAGGCCTAACAGAATTGCTGTAAGTACAACCAGCTCTACCGTTCCAAAACCAGCTTCTAAATCCCTTTCACTTCCTCTTAAATCCCTCACTCTATCCTCCTTCTATTAACGACCCTAAAAAGGGACTGACAACATATATTATCATTATCAGTAGATCGCCTATCATGGGAAATAACATCATGTTTTCGACCTTTTCAGCTTCAAGTTTTCTATCGTGGTAGGTCTTCCTAAAGAGTTCATCTGATATCTGGGCAAAATCCATACTCATATCCCTTTGGCTGAAGTGTCTAGTCTTTTCTATCAGGATTACAATTCTTTTTACTATCAGCCATTTTGTAAATTTAAAGAGCCTTTGAAAGCTATCTAGGTGGTCCTCAACACTTTCAGCTGGTGGAATGATTTCATTTCCTTCCAGGGCTTTATTTAATGCATTGAACTGGTTTTCACCTTGGATAAGAAATAGTTCATAGATAAATAAAAATCGATTTAAATCCATGGCAAGTCTTACTTTATTCTCTCTAATTTCTGAGTTTATATAAATAAATATAAGGAGGAGCCCAATAAATAATAGATATAGGAAGCTCTGAAAGCCTAAATTCATATAACTAATTAAACTCCCAACCAGCAAGATAACCATTAGAATCTGGTAAGCCTTGTAAAGAAATATATCTAGTAGTAAAAGCTGCATTTTCTCCTCCATGCTATAGGAAAAATAGAATAAAATCCCTTCAAAGAAAACCAGCCTTTGCTTAAGAAAATTACTAAGGACATTCAGAACCAGTTCCTTTTTGATCCAAAGGATAAGAAAGATAATGGGCATCATAGTCTCGCCAAAATCTTTTCTGATAACCAGTGATTAAATACGAAAAGCCCTATAACAAGATTGTCCATTAGGCTAGAACCACTCCTTGGTAAAAGGTTCCTGATAAATAAAAGTAAACTAAGGGGCATGAGCTTCATTATGCTAGCACGGAGCTTAACACCCAAGATTTCGCCCCCCACCTCTTCTTCTAGCAGGACCGACTTTTCAAATAGTTGAAACTGTTTTTCAAATATCTCCAATCGAAAATTCTCATCCCAGGGCTCCAGCATGAAATCTGGATAATCAAAGCTACCCATTATCTCATAGGCATAGATTGAACTATAGCCCTGCTCAAGGAGGTTTGAAAATCCCGATAGTTTTTCTAGTAAATCCTTCTTGTCTTCCTTGCCCTTTTCCTCTATTACAAGTCTTCTAAGATTAATTAAATAAATAAGTAAAAGTACAAGGAGCTCCATCCTTAGTCCAATAAAAATCGCCATAAGGCCATAGAAGACCGAAAGCTCAAAGGCCTTCATGGATTTCATCTACTTTCACCTCCTCCCTATCAAAGGAAACCTGGGAAATACTGGTAAGCTGTCTCTTTGCTTTTCCCTCCAAGAAACATATGATATCGATTCCCCTGCCCAGATAGCGCTTGGCCGCCCTGTAGGGCACCCCTGCCTCTATTAAAAGCATTTCTAGCCTATTGATCATGTCCATAGGACTATTACCATGGCCCGTACAAAGGCTGCCCTGGTGACCTGTATTTATGGCGTGTAGGAAGTCTACCACCTCCTCCTTTCTTATTTCTCCCAGGATTATTCTATCGGGTCTAAGCCTTAATGAAGCCTTGACGAGTTCGCCAGTTGTTATCTCCTCTTTTTGATACTCTTCTGGACTAGTCCTAAGATAAACAACATTTCTGTCACTAGGTGCAAGTATTTCCCTGGTGTCCTCAATTACAATAATCCTCTCCTTACTTTCAATTTCACCCAGTAGAAAATTTAATAGTGTGGTCTTTCCAGAACTGGTTTCACCACAGATAAAGATTGTCTTTCTTCTTCTCACTAGGTCTGCCAGTAATGTATGTTGCTCAGGGGTGATAAAGCCACTTTTATAAAAGTCCTCAGCTGTAAACCTATTTAAACCGCTTTTCCTAAAAGAAAGAATGGTTTCACTGCCGCTGATTTGTCTATGCATGACCTGGACTCTGTAGTGGTTATCCAGTGAGAAGTTGACAATACTCCTATCCACACTAAGCCTTTGATTGTGGCTTGCTAAAAAGCGAGCTACCTCCTTTTCATACTCCAAGGGACTAGAAAAAACATCCTCCAGCCTTCGAATTCCCTGGCCGTCCTCCAAATAGACCTGATTCCAACCGTTAAACATTATCTCCTCAAAGTCCATCTTTAAAAGCCTGTTAAAGGAATTTTCAACCCTTCCAAAAATTTCTGGTGCGTGTATCTCCAGTAGTTTTATCCAAGACCTATCCATGGGACCTCCTATGTCCATCTTATATTTAAGCTGGCTTTTTTCCTAGCTTGTAAAGAGGAGAGACCATAATGGAAAATAAAAAAACCCCAAATGGGGTTTACCAGATCTATAAGCCGAGTTCTGTTTAACACAATCATCTATCTTGTTGTAAAGTTGCCAGTACAATCATGCGACCTACCATGGCCTTAGCCTAATTTGGTCTTGCACCTGACGGGGTTTACATAGCCATGGCATCGCTGCCATGCTGGTGAGCTCTTACCTCACCTTTCCATCCTTACCTATAAAAGGCGGTATATTTCTGTTGCACTTGCCTTAGAGTCGCCTCCACTGGACGTTATCCAGCGTCATTTTTCGGTGCTCGGACTTTCCTCATACCCAGGGTACGCGATTGTGCAATCTGGTAAATTAATTATAGCACAATGCCATACCTGCTACAATCCCTCCTGAGCCTCTCAATAAGCTCTAGGGTCTTCTCGTATTTCATACTATCCCTCTTATGGGTTGCCTCTAAAATATAGTCAAGTTCAGCTCTTTTTTTTGCAAGATAGGACCTATAGAGGTCCATCTCTTGGAATAACCCCTTAGAGTATGCAAAATCATAGGCTTCATCCTGGCCCCTCCTATACAGGAGGATCTCATAGAATTTTTCCTCTCTAACTAGGACCTCCTTCTCAAGATAGAAGCCTAGCTCATAAAGAGTCCTTCTCAGGTGTGAAAGCTGCTGCATAGGCTGAACAACAAAATAATCTAGACCACAAAAAATCTCCAGGCTTTCTTCAACGATCCTAGCTATAAGCTCCCCTCCCATTCCTGCTATAACAGCAGCATTTAGAGGAAGGGTAAAACCCTTGAGGCCATCCATAAGATAATACTCCACAGGATAGCCCATTAAATTCTCCTTGGCACTGGAGAGGGGGCCCTCGGCCACATCAGTGACATGAATCCTTCTAGCTAAATTTTTATCTGCTATCATCCTAGCCAAATAGCCATGATCTGAACCTATATCTACTATGCTCTCACAGGGATCTAATAAGGAGAGAATGGCTTCGAGTCGGGTCATAGATCTAGATAATCCGCCAGGCGTCTACTCCTAGAAGGATGTTTGAGTTTTCTTAGGGCCTTGGCTTCAATTTGTCTAATTCTCTCCCTGGTTACATCGAAGGTCTTTCCAACTTCCTCCAGGGTTCTAGGTCTACCGTCCTCTAGTCCAAAGCGAAGCCTAAGAACCTCCTGCTCCCTGGGAGTTAGGTCATGGAGTACCTCTATCAGAACCTCTTTAAGCATGGAGAAGGCTGCTGCATCCGATGGAGCCTGGGCCTCAGAATCTGGAATAAAGTCCCCAAGGTTTGAGTCTTCTTCCTCTCCAATTGGTTTTTCCAGGGAGACAGGCTCCTGACTGATTTTTTTGATCTCCAAAACCTTCTCTGCGGTTATATCCATAATTTCTGCAATCTCTTCAGGTGTAGGCTCCCTCCCTAGGTCCTGGGAAAGTTGCCTTTCTATCCTAGTTAGCTTATTTATGGTCTCTACCATATGAACAGGAATTCTAATTGTCCTAGCCTGATCTGCAATGCTTCTGGTTATTGCTTGTCTAATCCACCATGTGGCATAGGTAGAGAATTTAAAGCCCTTTCTATAATCAAACTTTTCTACTGCCTTCATTAAGCCAAGATTGCCTTCTTGAATAAGATCAAGAAAAAGCATCCCTCGACCCACATAGCGTTTAGCTATACTAACTACCAGTCTAAGGTTAGCCTCACAAAGCTGCTGTTTTGCACTTTCATCCCCGGCCTCCATCCTCTTGGCCAGTTCAACCTCTTCCTCAGCTGTTAAAAGGGCTACCCTACCTATCTCCTTTAGGTACATGCGAACAGGGTCATCGACGCTAACGCCTTTATTGGCCAAGTCCTTGGTTTCCTCTTCAGCAATCTTAATCTCTTCACTTTTATCATCATCTTTATCATCGGAGAAATCATCATCCTCTAGTTCAAGCTCATCTTCAACTAGTTCAACCCCATTTTTAGATAGGTAATCATAAACAGAGGAAAGATCATCCTTGCCAAGATCGACATCTTCCAGAGCGTCAACTACATCGTTGTAGCTTAATTTACCCTCGGCTTTACCCCGTTCTACTAACTCTGTGAGGATATTTTTCATCGTCTTTCCCTTCCTTCTTTATTCATAATCTCAATTCTCATTTTTTGTAGTAACATTATTTCCTCTAAAGCTTCTTCCTGGGGATCACTTTTAAGTCTCCCCACCCTCTTATCCAATTGAGCTGCTAGAAGAAATCTAAGGAAGTCTTCCCAATACTCAAAATCACTTTCATGTAGCTCTCTTTTACTTGATTTATCCATATAATCTAGCTGGTCTATTGAAAAGATATCCAGAGCTGCATCAATATTTAAGCCTTGCTCTTTATTTAAAAATTCTATTAATTCCCTCCAGGAATCATCAAGAAGAAAAAACCATTTATGATTATAAACTCTTTTTGCTATCTGGTTATCTTGAATGACCAGGGCCATTAAAATGCCCGGTGCCTCTTCATAGGAGGCCCTCCTCCTAATCGGTCCCGGCTTTTTTTTAACGGCGGCCATATCCATGCGTAGGCTCTGCACATCAATGCCAAGCCTATCACCAATATAGGTAAGATATAATTCCTTTTGGCTGTACTTATCTATTCTACCCAATATTTCATCGACATCTTCAAGATATGCTCTTTTTCCCTGTATTGTATCTAGTTTGTGGTTTTTTTCTAAATCTCTAAGTCTATATTCAATGGAATCATAGGAGTTATCCTGAATATATTCTAGAAACTTATCCTTTCCAAATTCACTAATATAATCATCAGGATCCATTTTATCGGGCAAGGTCACCACCCTAACCTGCATAGAAAAGTCATCCAGGATTTCCAAAGCCCGCTTAGTGGCCTCAATTCCTGCATCATCGCCGTCATAGAGTATTACAAGCTCACTACAATAGCGTTCCAGGAGCCTGGCCTGCTCGCTGGTAAAGGCTGTACCTAGGCTAGCTACAGCGTTACCCACCCCCTTATCGTAGAGGCTTATTACATCCATGTAGCCCTCTACCAGAATTATCCTTCTCTTCTCTCCCCTGTGGTCCTTGGCGTGATTTAGTCCATAGAGATGATATGTCTTTGAAAAGACAGGGGTATCTGCCGTATTCAAGTACTTAGGTATACCCTTAGGATCCATGGTCCTAGCACCAAATCCTATTACTCTTTTTCTTAAATCAATTATTGGAAATATAATTCGGTCTCTAAATCTATCATAGGGACCTCTGGACCCCTGGCCAAAAAGGCCTGACTCCTCTAGTGATTGACTATCTAGCCCCCTGCCTATTTGGTTATAGAGGTCCTGCCAGTTTTCACTGGCATAGCCCAGGCCGTAGTGGATCAGAGTCTTCTCGGAAAGTCCTCTATTTAGCAAATAATTCCTTGCCTTTTTATTTTCCTTTAGATTATTGTAGTAAAGAAGGGCGGCTTTTCTATTTAAGTCATAGAACTTGGTAAGATCCTGCCTAGAAGTCACTTGAAAATCTTGATTTTTATAGGGGGTTAAATCTATATGATATCTATCAGCTAGAGTCTCTAGAGCAGTTAGGAAATCTAGGTTTTCTGTAGCCATAACAAAGCCGATAGAGTTCCCGCCCTCTCCACAGCCAAAGCACTTATAACTTTGCCTCTCATCGCTGACCACAAAGGAGGGGGTTCTTTCAGAATGGAAGGGACAAAGCCCTTTATAATTTTTACCAGCCTTCTTCAAGACTACTCTTTGGCTGACAACATCGACTATATCCAATTGATCACAGAGGATTCTAGCTATATCATCTATGTATTTCTTTGCCATTTTACCCCTCTTGCCAAAATCTAGGTACAAATATCCTTTTAAAACAGTCTACTGCATACCTATCACTCATTCCCGCTATATAATCCTTTACTCCAAGTTCAGTGTCATCTTGACGGTAGTGGATTGGTAACTTATCAGGGTTTTCTACGAAGTAGCCATAGAGCTCTTTCATTAAACTTCTAGCCCTGGCCTCCTCCTCCTTTGCATGGGAATCCAAGTAAAGGTTTTCAAACATAAAACTTCTTAAGGCAGTGGTGGCATCCTTTACTTCTGGACTAAAGCCAATCCTTTGATTTTTATAAGAGAATTCAATAAGATCTTCTACCATGTTACTAATCCTAAGGGAAGCCCGATCTCCTAGGGTTAGCCTAATATCCCGAGGCAAATCCTCCTCCCTAAGAATACCTGCCCTTCTTGCATCATCGAAATCATGGTTTAGATAGGCAATTCTATCTGCATAGTGAATTAGCTGTCCCTCTAAGGTGACAGCTTTATTGTCGCCACTATGATTTAGAATTCCATCTTTAACCTCATGACAGAGATTTAAACCCCTATAGGTACTTCCATCTCTTAGTTCCAAGACTTCCACAACCCTAAGGCTCTGCTCATTATGCCTAAAGCCGGATGGATAGAGCTCATCTAGAACACTTTCTCCACAGTGTCCAAAGGGTGTATGGCCTAGATCGTGACCCAGGGCAATAGCCTGGGTCAGGTCCTGATTAAGACCAAGCACTTCAGCAATGCTAAGAGCTATCTGCATAACCTCTAGGGTGTGGGTGAGCCTGGTTCTGTAGTGATCACCCTCTGGTGCAAGAAAAACCTGGGTCTTATGCTTTAGCCTTCTAAAACTTTTGGCATGAATTATCCTATCCCTATCCCTGGCAAAGCAGGTCCTGTACTCATCTTCCCTCTCAAGATACTGCCTACCTAGGGAGAAGGCACTTTTAGCCGCCAAGGGACTGAGATAGGCCTTCTCATAATTTTCCTTATCTATGCGTTTAAATTTTTTCATTCATATTGAAATCGTTCATCAAAGTAGGCCAGGAGATTTTCTATATCAACTCTTTCCTGCTCCATACTATCCCTATTTCTAACGGTTACAGCATCGTCCTCCATGGTATCGAAATCTATGGTGACACAATAGGGGGTACCAATTTCATCAAACCTTCTGTACCTCTTCCCTATACTTCCCTTTTCATCATATTCTACTCTATATTTTTTGCTTAGCATATGGAAAATCTGCTCTGCTTTCTCAGACAGTTTTTTGGAAAGTGGTAGAATTCCAATTTTAATGGGGGCAATCATTGGAGAAAAGCGCAGAAGATTTCTGACAGAACCATCTTCCAGGGTTTCCTCATCATAGGCATCTACTAAAAAGGCTAGGAAGAGCCTTTCTACCCCTACACTGGGCTCGATTACATAGGGAGTGTATTTCTCATTGGTCTGGGGGTCTAAATATTGCATATCTTTACCCGAGTGTTTCATGTGCTGGGTCAAATCATAGTCTGTCCTATCAGCAACACCCCAAAGCTCTCCCCAACCAAAAGGATACATATATTCAATATCAGAAGTAGCCACACTGTAGTGGGAAAGCTCATCTTTTTCATGGTCTCTAAATCTAAGGTTTTCTTCTCTTAATCCCATATCAAGCAGATACTGCCAGCAATGATTCTTCCAATACTTATACCATTCTAAATCCGTTCCTGGCTTACAGAAGAATTGCATTTCCATCTGTTCAAACTCCCTAGTCCTAAAGATGAAGTTTCCAGGAGTAATCTCATTTCTAAAACTCTTTCCTATCTGGCCCACTCCAAAGGGTATAGATTGCCTTGAGGAGCGCTGAATTGATTTAAAATCAACAAAAATTCCTTGAGCCGTCTCAGGCCTAAGATAGATCTCGGTTTGAGCTGAATCAGTAACTCCCTGGTGGGTTTTGAACATAAGATTGAACTTTCTAATATCAGTAAAGTTATGTTTACCACAGGAGGGACAGGGAATTTGGTCTTCCTTAATAATTTCCAGAAGCTTCCCATCGTCAGCACCTAGGAGGTTTCTATGGATATCATTTTTCATAAAATAATCTTCAACTATGTGGTCTGCTCTAAAACGGCTTTTACATTCCCTGCAGTCGATTAGAGGATCACTAAACCCTCCGACATGGCCACTTGCTTCCCAGACTGCTGGGTTCATCAGGATTGAAGCATCCAGCCCCACAACATTCATATGGCGCTGCACAAAATAATACCACCAGCTATTCTTGATATTTTTTTTAAGTTCGACTCCAAGAGGGCCATAGTCCCAGGTATTGGATAAGCCACCATAGATTTCAGATCCTGGGTAAACAAATCCACGATTCTTGGCAAGAGAAACGAGACTCTCCATACTGATCATAAGATTACACTTCCTTTCGATTTACTTCCATGTTCACATATAATTTTCTTCTGCTTAAATTTCTTCTTCTATTTCTTCTATTACTTCTTCAACCTCTTCTTTAGCTTCCTCAAAGACTTCTTCAGTTTCTTCAAGTATTTCTTCAGCAGCAGACCCTGAGTCTTCAATCTTATCCTTTATATCCTCAGCTAGATCTTCTGCCTTTTCCTCAGCCTCTTCCAAGCCTTCTTCAACCTTTTCAACAAAATCCTCCAGGCCCTCTTCGGATTTATCCTTAAGGCTATGGATCTTTTCTTCCAAACCTTCCTTTAGGCCCTTAGCCCTTTCCTTGGTTTCTTTAAAGCCTTGTTTAACATACTCTTCCAGGCCTTCTCCACTATCCTTGGCCTTTTTAATAGATTTATCCAGGTATTCTTTTACATTAATAATCTTGCCATCTTTTTTCTCCAAGGTAATATCGTGGCCACTGACCAGGGCTACACCTAGGGCAGCTGCAGAGAAAAAGGTTGCATAAAGGGCACCCAAAACCCCCACACCAAGGGGGATGTTTACCAGGACCTCTTCATTTTTTCTTACAACAAGCCTAACAAGATTTCCCTTCCTGATTAGCTCTTTTACCTGGTCTACAAAAGAATCTAGAGCTTTTTTGCTATAGCTGCCATCCTTACTTACAGCTGCCTCCACGGCAAGCTCCAAGTCTCCTTCAGCCGCTAGCAGATAAGCTCTTGCTTCATCAAAGCTAAAACCTGTCTCTTCGATAAACTGATCGATCATTTCAAGTGTAATTTCTTTCATGGAACCCTCCTATAAATAGTTCTTCATTTCCCTGTGCAGGGCTGGCAAGTTAACATCCATCTGTTTGTAGACAAACTCCTCAATAATTTCGACAAGTTTCTCGAGATCTTCATTATTATGATTTAAATTCAAAAAAGATGAAATCTTCATATTTATAGCATTTTGCCAGATAAGAAGAGCTTCACCATCCCTACCCTGGGCTATCACTTCCCCAGTTTCTACTAACAATTTATACCCAATTTCACCCTCTTTTATGCAGCTTAGATCGGGCATAATTCCCAAAATCCTAACAGTGTTTGCCAAAAAATAAACTAAAAGCTTTTCTTTTAGCAGGGGGAATTTCTTAAGAACGCTAAGACTATTTACTAGCAGCTCAAAGGCCTCAATGCTAGGCTGGTTTTCTCCATAAAGATATAGATAGCTTTTTGAGAAAAAGGAGGCCATAAGCATGACAGAAAAATCCTTTCTAAGATTGTAGAAACTATCTATAACCATTACACTTCTCAGCTGGAGCCTGCTACCACTGGTCTGGTAGAGGCCATAACTAAAGGGGCTGGAACCTACATTAAGAGGGTTTTTAGGGTGATTAGCCCCCCTAGCATAAATTTCCACCCGACCTCTTTGTCTGGTAAAGACACTTAGATAGCAATCCTGATCATTGATTTTCTTTCTCTGTAGGACCACTCCCTCAAGCTCTAGTGATCTCATTTTTTATAGCCGTACTCACGGACATAGTGAGAGGATTTTCTCCAATCACTCTTCACCTTAACCCAAAGATCTAGATGGACTGGCTGCTTAAAAAGCTCCACCAGCTCCAGCCTAGCTGCCTTGCCTATACCCTTGAGTTTCCTGCCCCCCTTACCTATAACGATTCCCTTATGGGAATTCTTTTCAACTATCAGTGTAGCGGCCATATAAAGACCCTTCTCCTCCTGGGTGTACTCCTCCAATACTACGGTTATACCATGGGGGATCTCCTCGTCCAGATAGTGAAGCGCTTTTTCCCTTATAATTTCTTCGATTAACATCTCATCACTTAAATCACTTAGGGTTTCTGCAGGGTAGTACATGGGCCCCTGGGGCATGTAGCTAAATATTATATCAATTAAACCTTCTACAGTTTCTGGAATTAAAGCACTTATTGCCAGGATTTCTTGGAAATCTCCCAGAGCTTCTAGTCCCTTCTTCTTTTCCTCTAGTTCGCCCTCACTAAGTAGATCGATTTTATTTAAGAGAAGAAGCTTAGGTATATTTGGAGGTAGCTTTTTAGACATAAAAATATCTCCAGGACCAATGCCCTTGGATATATCTACCATAAATAAAACTAAATCCATATCTAGTAGAGACTCATCTATCCGCTCTAGCATATATTCGTCCAGCTTATTCTTGGGTTTATGCATGCCAGGTGTATCTACAAATATTATCTGACCTCTCTTCTCAGATACAATTCCCTGAATAGCGTGTCTTGTGGTTTGAGATTTACTGCTCACTATAGAAACCTTCTCACCAACCAGCTGGTTTACCAGAGTACTCTTACCCACATTGGCCCGTCCCACTATAGCACAAAAACCTGATTTCACAATAAATCCTTTCCTGTAAAGGCGTAGGGCAGGAGGTCTTCAGCATTATAAACCACATAGTCCTCTTTACCCGCCAGTATAATTTTCGAATCAGGAGCAAACTCCATAATAACCTGTCTGCATATTCCGCAAGGGGCTGTAAAATCATCCTGGCCTACAATAGCTAGATGGGTAAAACTCCTATGTCCTTCACTAACTGCCTTTTGTATTGCCACCCTCTCTGCACAGTTAGTGGCACCATAGGAAGCTGACTCCACATTACAGCCGGTGTAAACGCTACCATCTTCAGTTATCAGGGCAGCTCCAACAGGAAAGTTTGAGTAGGGCACATAGGCTTGTTTTTGCGCCTGTCTTGCTCTTTCAATCAGCTGTTCAATCATCATATTCTTTCCTCCACCAAACTGTAGGCCTCTTCTTCCTTTTTTCGCATTATTTTTTTAGATTCATCATCTTCGTGGTCATAGCCTAGGAGATGATAAAAGCTATGGAGGCTTAGATAAATCAGTTCTCTAAGTACTCCATGACCAAATTCCTCTGCCTGGCTATGCAGTTTATCCATATTTATAATTATATCCCCCAGGACCCTATAGTCTTCTTCTAAAAGCTCCTCCTTGGAGCTATACTGTGGAAAACTCAGCACATCGGTTTCCTTATCTATACCACGATAGTCCCGGTTTAATTCACGTATTTCCCTAGCATCCACAAAGGACAGGGAAATTTCACCTGGCCCTTCTATGGCTTCATGCTCAAGAGCAGTCTTCAAGGCAATTTCCAATGCCAGCCTTTCTTTTTCTTCCAGTACTTCTAAACCACTATAGTAAATTTCTATCATTTCGCCCCTCATATCTGGCAAGGATTTTTTTAACTAGACGATGTCTAACCACATCCTCAATACCAAAATACACCATGGCAATATCCTCGACCCCCTCCAGAATTTCAAGGGCATGCTTAAGGCCTGAAGCTTGTCCTGGGGCCAGGTCTATCTGGGTAATATCCCCATTTACAACTACTTTAGAGTCAGCACCAAAACGAGTAAGGAACATCTTCATCTGTTCTTTAGAAGTATTCTGAGCTTCGTCTAGAATGATAAAGCTATTATCAAGGGTTCTCCCCCTCATGTAGGCAAGGGGTGCTACTTCTATTACCCCCCTTTCCTTTAATCTGCTAAAAGTTTCGGCACCAAAGATATCTCCCAGGGCGTCATAAAGGGGTCTGAGGTAGGGATCAACCTTATCCTGTAAATCCCCTGGTAAAAAACCTAATTTCTCCCCTGCCTCAATAGCAGGTCTGGTGATAATTATCCTGCTGACCTCTTTGTTTCTAAAGGCCCTAGCAGCCATAACCACAGCAAGGAAGGTCTTGCCAGTTCCAGCAGGGCCTACACCAAAGGTAAGGGTGTTTTTCTCGATAGTCCTACAATAAAGGGATTGTCCCCGAGTTCTGGGCTTTATAAGTTTACCCCTGTGGGTGGCTATGAGGATTTCCCTATCTAGTTTCTCTACTTGATATTGATTCTGGTCCCTGGTTAAAGTCATAAATATTAGATATTCAAGTTTTTGTAAATCTAGCTGAGCCCCTGCCTTGAGAAGTTTTTCCATAGCTCTAAGGACTTTTTTCGCAGCATCAACTGCCTCCTCTTCTCCTCTGATAATGAACTCACTAGCGGAAAAGAAAAGTTCAACCTCCAGTTGATCTTGAATTATCTTAAGATTCTCATCAAACTTACCACACATGTCCTGCATGGACACATCTTGATCAATTGCAATTCTTATTTCCATAAATACCTCTTATACATTTTAGCATAGATCTGACTAAATGTAGCTGGCAGGAGTTTAAAAAAAACAATACCCCAAGGGGGTATCATTTAGTGATATTGAAGGCAGCGAGTAGATTCTCTAAAAAGGGAATTTAACTTGCTAAAATCGCTATCTTTCATCTATTAAATTAGATAGGAGAATAGGGGTTAAAGGACCTAAACTGCTTCAATTCATCAAGCAACTAGTCGCGGCTAGTTTTTCTTCTCTTGCGTTTTGCAGCGTCATTTTTCTTCTTCTTGATTACACTAGGCTTCTCATAATGCTTACGCTTTTTGATTTCTGCCATTAGGCCAGCCTTAGAGGTCTCACGCTTAAACCGCTTAAGAGCGCTATCAATGGATTCGTTAGGTCTAACTTTAATTCCTGTCAATTTTCTCCCCCCTCTCTTTCCAAGATTGGTACAAAGTACCGGGAGTAACAGCTATCATTATAAATCATAGAGCCCTAAAAATCAAATGTTTTTTCTAGTCTTTGGATTACTCCCCTAGCCAGCAGGCCATTTAAGCTGTCTACCAGCTAAGAGATGGACATGGAGGTGGTCTACGGTCTGCTGACCATGTTCTCCAGCATTTATAACCAGTCTATAACCACTTTTATCAATTGACTCCCTTTCCAGGTAATTTCTTATCCCGTCAAAAAGTTTGATTAGCTCTAAGTCCCTATCCCTAGCCTCCACTATGTTGGGAAAGTGGTTTTTAGGAATAAATAGAATATGAATAGGACTGGTGGGGTTTATATCCTTAAAAGCCAAGACGTCCTCATCCTCATAGACAACTTCTGCAGGGATATTTCCTTTAATAATCTCACAAAACAAACACTTCATTTAATCCTCCTAAACCAAAAGTCTATCCTCTACTCTTTTTCTTACAAGCAGCTTCTCCAGGCTATTATTTTCCTTTGTATCTTCACTATAGCACTGGATATATTCCCTGGAAAGACCTGAGTTATTTTCTTCAAATAAGACTTCAAGCTCCCTTCCAATAAAGCTATCTAGATAGCGGAATTTTTGCTGCTCTAAAACTTCTCTTAGCTCCTGACTTCTTTTTTTCTTTAACTCAGGATGAAGGTCAATCTTCCTTGCTGCCGCCGTCCCCTGTCTTGGTGAGTAGGTAAAGACATGGACGTGGCTAAAATTAATCTCCTTGACAAAGCTTAAGGTTTCTTGGAACTCCCTATCGCTTTCTTCTGGAAAGCCAACTATAATGTCCGTGGTAATGGCAGCCCTAGGGAAAAACTCCCTGATAAGGTCTACTCTGTCCTTATATTCCTGGGTTGAATATTTTCTATTCATTCTTTTTAACACTCCATCACTACCAGACTGGAGAGAAAGATGGAACTGGGGACAAAATCCCTCTAGAGATTTACAGACCTTGAGGAAGTCTTCGCTTATAACATGGGGCTCTAAAGAGCCCAGTCTTAGTCTTGTTTTCCCAAGAAGGGGGCTAAGCTCCTCAATTAGCTCACCCAGGCTCTTGTTTACCTCCTTGCCATAGGCAGACAAATTAATACCTGTAAGGACAATTTCTTTAAATCCATCCTTTATAAACCTAAACAAGTCTTCCTTTATTTTACTGATATCCATATCCCTGGCCCTGCCCCTAGCATAGGGGATTATACAATAGCTACAAAAATTGTCACAGCCGTCCTGGACTTTAAGAAAGGCTCTGGTTGTATCATAGGCATAGGCCTGCCCTATGGATCCAGTCTCTCCTAGGATATTTTTAATTGCTTCTAATGCGGTGTCTTTTTGTGCATTGGGGATTAAAAGGTCTGCCTCAATTTCACCATTTATATCGGCATAGCAGCCCATGACACCGACAAGGGAGCCTTCCCTCTTAGCCTGGGAGATCTTCTGCCTGGTCTTCCTATCACTGATATGGGTCACGGTACAGGAATTTATAATGACAAGGTCTGCCCTTTCATCGGCTTCGACAACCTGGTAACCCTCTTCAAAACAGGCTCGCTTTAGTTCCTGGGTTTCATTTAAATTCACCTTACACCCAAGGTTAATAAACTTTATCTTCATTAAAGTACACCAAATTCCCTCAAAATTATTGTAGTTGCAACAAGGCCTGCAGTTTCAGTTCTTAGGGTCCTCTGACCTAGACTAACGGCCCTGGAGGATTTTTCCAGTAGAAAGGCCTCCTCCTCACTGAAACCACCCTCGGGTCCTATAATTATACCTACACTACCCCTTGTACCCAGGCTTATTTTTTCCTGGGCTTCCTTTTCATAACAAAAAAATATCTCATCTTCCCCTAATTCCAGCTCCTTGATACTAGCATATATCTCAAGTAGAGGTAAGCTGCTGGCCTTGGATTGTTTGGCTGCATCCTTAATAATTCTTTCATAGCGCTGGCGTTTTTTATCTACAGATTTAACATCAGAATAGCGACTGGGAAAAAGACCAAATTTTGAAACACCAAGCTCTGTAGCCTGTTGGAGGATCTGCTCTATTTTTTGTCCCTTAGCAAAGGCCTGATAGAGGTGAATCTCAGGGTAGGCCGGCCTTTTTATTTCCTCCTCTAACCCAAGTTCTACCTGGCTACTAGACATACTGAGGATTTTCGCCCTATAGACCCTTCCCAGATAGGCTACAGAAACCTCTTCACCCAGGCCCATTCTAAGTACCTTCATCATATGATGAAGGTCCACAGGGTCCTCAATATATCCCCTATCAAGGTTAATTCTATCTAAAAAAAAGTGTCTCATTTCTTCACCAGGATGAGTACATGCCACTGGCCCATTTGCCTGTTTTCCCTTAGTTCAAAATAATCCGAATAAAATTCCACTAGCTCATCAACCCTTTTTTCCAAAATCCCCGAAAGGATCAAGGTTCCAGAATCTACAAGAAGTTTCTTTGCGTCTTCCTTCATAGCTCTCAATACATTGGGAAGGATGTTGGCAACCACTATATCTGCCTTCCTATAGCTATCCTTTAAAAGGTCTGCCTGGGAAAAATCTATATCTACATTGTTTAAGCTGGCATTATGCCTTGCATTAGCCAGAGCACCCTCATCTATCTCTATGGCCTTGACGTAGCCGGCACCTAGAATCTTGGCTAGAATCGCCAGGATACCGCTGCCCGTACCAACATCATAGAGATCATCTCCCGCCTTAAGATAGTCCATAAGTGCTCCTAGACAGAGCATGGTGGTCTCATGGCTTCCTGTCCCAAAGGCCATGCCCGGATCAATTATCACATCAAGTCTGCCCTCTTTCCTGTCTATCCAGGGCGGTCTAATAAAGACCTGTCCCAGGTCAATTCCCTGAAATTGCTGGGCCCAGAGCTCATTCCAGTCCTTTTCAACAATCTCTTCAAAGACATGGTTTATAATAATTTTTTCATACCTATCAACCACTCTTTGAAGCTCCTGCATATCACCATAGATTTTAAAAATTGCTTCATCCCCCTCCTTTCTATCGGGGGCCTCGTCCACATCCCAGCTTGATTGATAATACATGCTGTCCTGGGGGTTTAAAATCTCAATGCCTTCTAAATCAAAGGAGGCCAGGTTTTCTTCCAAATCCATAGCATTAGCTATTTTTACTTTAATAATCAAGTAGCGCATATTCATCTCCAAGTAAAAGAGCCCCAAGAGGAGCTCTATTTAATCGCATCTTTTACCTTGCCAAAAAATCCCTTGTTTTCCTTTAATTCTTCACCCATGGCTTCTGCAAAGTTCTTTAGGGCATTTTTCTGAGCGTTATTGAGGTTTTTGGGTATGTCTACTCTCAGTTTTATATAGTGGTCTCCCTTGCCATAGCCACGAACATTAGGAAATCCACCGCCACTAATACGCCTAGTGCTGCCGGGCTGACTACCCGGGTCTATCTTTAGTTTTATTTTCCCCTCAAGACCCTGTATTTCAATCTCATCTCCAAGAACTGCCTGGGAGAAGGATATGGGAATCTCTTGGAAAACATCCAGACCATCTCTGGTAAAAACCTGGTCCCTCTGCACAAAGATTCTCAGTAAAAGGTCTCCCTTGGGACCACCCAGCTCACCAATATCTCCCTCACCTGAAAGGGTCATTATATGGCCATTATCAACTCCTGCAGGTATTTTTACGCGGATGGTCCTGCGTTTTCGAACCTTACCCTTACCCTTACAAGTTGGACAGGCCTCATCAGGTCTTTCCCCTTTACCATGGCAGGTAGGGCAGGTTGAAATATGGACTGATTGGCCAAAAATTCCAGGTTGAACCTGGCGCACCTGACCACTTCCTCCGCAGGTAGAACAGGTAGATACAGATGAGCCCTCTGCCGCTCCGCTGCCATGACAAGTAGTACAGTCCTCTAAGCGGTAGAAGCTGACCTCTTTGCTTGCCCCTGTATAGGCCTCCTGGAAGCTCAAGTGGACATCAGCACTGACATCACCCCCCCTTCTCGGTCCCGGGGAGGCGCTTTGCCCAAATCCACTAAATCCCCCTCCAAAAAAGCTGGAAAAAATATCGCTAACATCATCAAAGCCGCCAAAGCCACCAAAATCACCATAGCCCGCAGAAGCATTGGGGTCCACTCCAGCATGGCCAAACTGATCATAGCGCTGCCTTTTTTCAGAATCACTAAGAATTTCATAGGCCTCATTAATCTCTTTAAAACTGGCTTCTGCCTCTTTATCCCCAGGATTTTTATCCGGGTGGTACTTCATGGCAAGCTTGCGATAGGCGCTTTTTATAGCCTGATCATCGGCCCCACGCTCTACACCTAATACTTCATAATAGTCTCGTTTACTCATCTAATTCCTCACAAGAGGAATAGACTCGAAAGCCTATTCCTCCATATTAGTCTACTACTTCGTAGTCTGCTTCTTCTACATCGTCACTACTTTGAGCTTCTCCCTCCTGGGAGGCCTGCTCATAGAGCTTTTGAGCTAAGGGTTGCATGGCAGCTTCAAGTTCCTTAGTTTTATCCTTAATCTCATCCAGTGTATCACCTTCAAGAGCATTTTTCAATGCACTGACCATTTCTTCAATCTTGGTCTTTTCAGCTTCCTCTACCTTTTCTCCCAATTCTTCCAGGGTTTGCTCAGCCTGGTAGGCCAGGGCATCCCCAGTATTTTTGGCCTCAGCTAGATCCTTTTTGGCCTTGTCTTCCTGGGCATATTCTTCAGCTTCTCTGACTTTTTGGTTAATTTCATCTTCGGAAAGGTTTGCACTGGCTGTAATATTGATGGACTGCTCCTTGCCTGTTCCCAGGTCTTTAGCAGAAACATGGACTATGCCATTGGCATCGATATCAAAGGTTACCTCTATTTGAGGTACTCCTCTTCTTGCTGGTGGAATTCCATCAAGCTGGAACCTGCCAAGGGTTACGTTGTCGGTAGACATGGGCCTTTCGCCCTGGAGTACATGAATATCCACTGCGGGCTGATTATCAGTAGCAGTTGAGAAGATCTGACTCTTCTTTGTCGGAATTGTTGTATTTCTTTCTATCAGCCTGGTGAATACATTACCCAGGGTCTCAATTCCCAGGGATAGTGGAGTTACATCAAGAAGGAGAATATCATGAACTTCTCCAGCCAGGACACCGGCTTGGATGGCAGCACCTGCAGCAACACTTTCATCAGGATTGACGCCCTTATGGGGCTCTTTGTTAATAATCCTCTTCACCGCGCTAATAACCGCAGGAATTCTTGTAGAACCGCCAACCAGGATAACATCGTCAATCTCACTATCCTTGAGTCCTGAATCAGCCAGAGCCTTTTTCATAGGACCTTCAACCCTCTTTATCAGTTTTTCTGTCAGCTGATCAAACTTGGCTCGGGTTAGGTTGATATCAAGATGCAGGGGTCCTTCTTCTCCCATAAAGAGGAAGGGGATGTTGATGTTTGTGGTTTGAACTGAGGATAGCTCCATTTTTGCTTTTTCAGCTGCTTCCTTTAATCTTTGCATTGCAGTTCTATCACCGCTTAAATCAACCTTGTTCTCTTTTTTAAACTGCTCTACCAGCCAGTCAATAATAGCCTTATCAAAGTCATCTCCACCAAGATGGTTGTCTCCATTGGTAGCTAGGACCTCAAATACTCCATCACCTATTTCTAGGATTGAAACGTCAAAGGTTCCACCACCAAGGTCAAAGACAAGTATTTTATGGTTTGCGTGCTTCTTATCCAGGCCGTAGGCCAGGGAGGCTGCTGTTGGCTCATTGATTATACGAAGAACTTCAAGACCTGCAATCTTTCCAGCGTCCTTGGTAGCCTGTCTCTGGGCATCGGTGAAGTAGGCAGGCACAGTGATGACTGCCTCTTTAACAGTTTCACCCAAATAGCTTTCTGCATCGGTCTTAAGCTTGGCTAAAACAAGGGCAGAGATTTCTTGAGCTGTGTACTTTTTACCATCTATCTCCTCACTCCAATCGGAGCCCATTTCCCTTTTTACACTCATAACTGTTCTTCCAGGGTTTGTAATTGCCTGACGCTTTGCTGTTTCACCCACCAGCCTCTCACCCTTTTGAGTAAAGGCGACAATTGAAGGGGTGGTTCTATTTCCCTCTGCATTGGGTATTATTCTTGCTTCTCCACCTTCTAATACTGCAACACAGGAATTTGTTGTACCTAGGTCAATACCTATTATCTTTGCCATTTTTCCTCCTATTTCGATACCTTAACCATGGTTGGTCGTATCGTCTTTTCCTTTAATTTATATCCTTTTTGTAGCTCTTCAAGAACTACACCCTCTTTTTCATCCTGACATTCCTCCATTAGAACCGCATGATGAAGTTCAGGGTCAAAGTCTTCTCCACAGGCTTTAATCTCTTTGAGGCCCTCCTTTTCAAGGACCTGTACTAGAGATTTCTTTATCATATCAATCCCAGCAAGATAGCTACTAGAAAGGCCATTTTCCTCCATGTTTAGGCAAGCCCTATCAAAATTATCCAAGACTGGAAGCAGTTCAAGTATAAGCCTTTCATTTCCCATACTATAGATTGCTGATTTTTCCTCAGCAGTCCTCCTTCTATAGTTGGAATATTCTGCCTGAAGTCTCAGATATTTATCTTTAAGTCCTTCCAGCTCCTCTTCTAGAGAAACCTGCTGAGTCTCCTGCTGGTCCTCTTTTTCTTCCTTGTCTTCCTCTAAAGTTACTAGCTCTTCTTTATCCACT
>CAYFUM010000005.1:0-40034 GCA_964346475.1 uncultured Peptostreptococcaceae bacterium | reverse complement strand
CTTTTTCTTCCTTGTCTTCCTCTAAAGTTACTAGCTCTTCTTTATCCACTGAAACCTCCTATAAATGTATTCCTGAAAATAAATCCGTCAGGGTACTTGCTCCTATCTCAACAATACTAATTGCTTTTCCATAATCCATACGTTTGGGTCCTAGTAGGGCAAGCTGTCCCCTCTGTCCCCCACCGTAATTAAAGCTGCATTGTACTAGAGAAAATTCATTAAAGATTATATTGCCAAGTTCTCCGCCAATTCGAACACTAAGGCCCTCCTTGTCAGTTGCCAGTAAATCAAGGACATCCATAGGGTTTTTTAGGCTAGCTAATGCTCTACGGGCTAGATCCATATCACTAAAATGCTCAGACCTGAGCAGGTTTTCCCTACCAGCAACGATTATGCTCTCCTTGTTGAGTTTTCGAAGGGCCTCCTTCATTGCCGGCAGAACATAATCTATAAGCCCACTTAAGTGGGAGTGTTTGTTTTTTAATTTGTTGAAATCCCTAAAGGATATTTCCTCCAAGGAGCAGCCAAGGATCAAAGGGGTAAATTCCTGATTAAGATCATCAAGCTCCTCCTGGGAAAAATCCTCAGAATTTATAATAAGAGTCTTCACTTCCTCGTTATCTGTAATCATCACTAAGAGAATTCTATTTGAGCTCATCTTAATAAGCTTCATATTGGTCAGTCGTCTGGCTGTAAAACGAGGTTCAGTAATAATAACAGTCATTTCTGAACTTTCACTTAAAACCCTAGCTGCCTGCCTTAGGATGCTGGTATTCTCCTCATAGTGTAAAAAATAAAGAGACCTAATTCTAGAGCTGGCATTGTCTGTTAGTTCATAGCCTTCCAGAAGACTATCCACATAAAAACGCAGCCCCAGTTCCGAGGGAATCCTCCCTGCTGAGATGTGGGGTTGGAGGACATATCCAAAATCCTCTAAATCAGCCATTTCATTTCTTATGGTGGCTGGAGAAACATTGAGCTGAGGTATTTTTGAAAGTCTCCTACTTCCAACCGGTTGCCCAGTCACTATAAAGTCATCTACTATAAATTTTAATATGTCAATTTGTCTTGATGTCAGCATTTTATTCTCCGTGCTAGCACTCTACTCAATCGAGTGCTAATATCATTATACAGCAATTAACTAGCTAGTCAAGAGCTTTTTGTAAATAAAAGGGAAAAAATAAATCTGTCGAAGAAAAGAAAGAAGAGAAAAAAAAGGGTATTAGCGATTACCACTAATACCCTTTAACCTACTCCTTAATGAAGATCTTTCTTGCCTCCGTTATTACAAGGGGGATTACTGCCAAAGCAAGACTCATAAGCCAGTGATCAAGCCTTAAGGTCCCCAGCCCCAGTAGATGGGCACTCAGGGGATTTAATAAGGGAGCAACAAGAAGAAGAGCGGAAATAATAAAGGCAGCAAAGAAACTCCTATTGGAAAAGAACCCTCTACCCAGAACCCACTGAGCACTTCTAAGCCCAAAAGCCTGGAGGAGGATGCCAAATCCAAAGACTAAATAGGCCATGGCGTTTAGCATACTTATAGATGCCAGTGGATAGAACATAAAGACCGCCAGTACACTAAGGGCAATTAGCAAGGCCTCAAAAATAGTCAAAAAGATAGATTTTATTGTCAAGGGACCCTTTTCAACTCTTGCAGGAGATCTAAAAAGAACATTTCTTTCCCTAGCCTCCTTCTGCAGAGCTAGTCCAGGCAGAACCTTGACTACCAGGCCAAGCCATAAGAGTCCCATAAAACTAAAGGCCTGCTCCTTGAAGAGTGCCAGTATCGCAAAATTACTAATCAGTAGAGCCAGGGCAAGCACCAGGTCAAAGCGCATCCTCCTTCTAATATTCAGATAATACATCCTAGCCTCAGCCAGGGCCTCAGTAAAGCTAGATAAATTATCACTACTTATCAAAAGATCGCTAGCCTCCTTAACAACAGGACTAGATTTATCAAGGTCTCCAACGATGACAGCCGCATCGGAATAGCCGCCTATATAATCCATTCCCGGACAGGTAATTGCAAGTCTCTTACCCTTGGCTTTCCAAGCCTCTATCAGCCTTGCTCTAGAAACTCCGTTCATTTCAAAATAGGCTGTATAATTATCAAGTTGGCCTAGCAGCTCTTCATCACTAAGAGCCTCAAATGCCTCCTTGTCTATAAGCTCGTAACCTGGAATTAAAAATCCTAACTCCCTTGCCAGCTGGTCACCCTCTTCTGCTTTATGATCACTCATCATAAGTGGTTGGATACCGGCATTTTTTAGGACCTTGATCGTTTCCTTAACTCCTTCATTGCCTGCTAAACCTAGAGAAACCAGGCCTAGAAAAACTAAATTGTTTTCTTGGAAGGAATAGCTGTCTCTATAGGCCAGAGCCAAGACATCCTTGCCCTCATTCTTAAACTGCTCTTCAATAGCCCTAATATTATCCAGGGTTTCTGAGTCCATTTCCAGGACACTCTTATCCTCGCCATAGTGGGAACACAGCTCTAAAACCTCAGCTGACTTCCCTAGGGCCAGGGAAATCCCCTCGAACTCTTCTTTATAAAAAGCCCTATAGAGGCCTTTTCCTGAGAGCTCATTTATCTCATCAATAAATTCATAGCCTTCTATCTCCCTATCTAAATCGGGATTTTCCCTTAAAGCAAATTCTCTCAAAGCCTGAATCTCGGGGCTTATTAAATCCTTTTTCGTGGCAAGCAGTAGAGAAATCTTTTTTATAGTCCTTTCATCATCTTCCCTAGCACTGGAAATATCCTTAACCTTGATCTGTCCCTGGCTAAGATAGGGTGCGAGATCAAAAGCCACCTGGGATACACCAGCTAGATCCTCAAGCACCTCACCCTTCTTTATGGCAAGGCCCTTATTTGCAAACTTCAGAACACTTCCAGCTTCAAGCTCTTGAGGCAGACCTGATAAACCCTCAAGACAGGTTGCCATAAGGAGGCTTAAAGTAAGAAACAAGACTTCAAGTAGACCCTTGTCTATGAAGAAGGCGTAGCCCCCTAGAGCAAGAGCCAGAATGCAAATAAGAAGGTTGAAAATCCTTGATTGTTTTTTTACTCTGGTCTCAGTCACCGTTTTTTCATCACTGTCCTTTAAAATCATGAAGGCGACCTTGCCAAGTTCAGTGTCATAGCCAGTAGCAGTGACAACCATGATCCCCTCACCACCGCAGACAAGACTGGATGCGTAGACCATGTTGGCTCTCTCTCCCATGGGTATACTATCCTGGGCTAAAAAGCTTACATCCTTACAAAAAGGCTCCTTATTGCCAGTGAGAATTGATTCATCAACATAAAGCTCTCTACCCTCAACAAGCCTCCCATCGGCAGGGATTATATCTCCCTTCTTAAGAAGAACAATGTCTCCTGGTATCAGTTCCCGCATGGCTAGGTTAACCACCTCACCCTTTTCAAGCACTCTGGAGAAGCCTAGATTCTGCTTTCTAAACTTCAACCTATTCCTTTGAACACTTAGATCTCTATAAGTCTTTATCAAACTCCTAAAAACAAATATTCCTAGGAAAATTCCCGCCTCCATAAAGCTGCCTAAATAGGCGAAAAATATAAATCCCATAAAAAGTAAAGCTTGAATATATGACTTGAAGCTCTCAGCCAGAAAGCTAAAGATCGAACGTTCTTCTAGGTTAGTAAATTCATTGTATCCATGGTCTTGTCGTCTAGAGCTTCTTTCTTCAGGACTTAGTCCCTGTTTAGAAGTCTTTAATTCCTCTAGCCTTTTTTCAATGGTATCTTTATACATGTAACCTCCAATTCTGTCTAAGCATTATAACACAGTGAATTTTCTATGGCTATCTAGAGAAAATCCACCAAAATATAGTTAAATAGGTTGAAGCCCTCGTCAGTAATCCTGAGTCTATTTCCCTCTAGTTCCATCAGTCCTAGTTTCCTGTGTTTTTCTATAGCTTGAACCTCTTTAGGTTTAAGGGGTTTTAATCCACCTAAGTCGATTCCATCTATAACCCTTAAACCTAGCATAAAGTATTCAAACCTCTCTTCATCCATAGTTAAGAGGTTTTTTTCAGCTAGAGGCATCTGTCCATTAGATAAAACCTCTAAGTATTTTTTTAGATTTCTTTCATTTGAATACCTAAAGGGTCTTAAAAACCCATGGGCACCTAGACCCAGGCCTAGATAATCCCCTCCCTGCCAGTAATTCAGGTTATGAAGACTATAGCTGCTATTAGACGTAAAACTAGAAATTTCATACCTGGTAAAACCCAGCTTCCCCAGCCCTTCTTTTAGATAGTCCCAATCTCGCCTGTAGAGCTCTTCCCCGGGCTCCCTAATGAGTTTGGCCAGGGGTCTAGTAGGGTGAAGCTCTAAGGCGTAGCAGGAAATGTGACTGGGCATAAGTGATGATATGGCCCGAATATTTTCTTCCATAGAAAACTCTTCCGACACGGCATAAATAAGATCAAGGGAAAAGTTGTCTACCCCACAGCCTCGAAGAACCTCACAGCTCCTATAAGTGGTGGCTGCATCATGGACTCTACCAAAAAGATTTAGAAGTCTATCATCAAAACTTTGGGCACCCAGACTAATTCGAAAATCTCCGTAACTCTTTAAAAGCTGAACCTTATCCCGTGACACATCTTCAGGATTCATCTCAAAGCTCAGCTCCCCCTGGGGTTTTAATATTTTAAAGAGTCTCTCAAATAAATAGTCAAGCTCATCTAGACTCAAAAGACTGGGGGTTCCACCGCCAAAATACAGGCTGGAAACTCCCCTTTCTCCAGTTATCTCGCTGTAGAGCTCTGCCTCCTTGATTAAGGCATCCAGATAGGATCTTCTAAGCTCAGCTCCAGAAGAGAAGCTAAGAAAATCGCAATAATAGCATTTTTTTCTGCAAAAGGGCAGATGTACATATACAGCCAACTTATTCATCATCAAATTTAAGGACGGATAGGAAGGCCTGTTGAGGAACTTCTACGCTGCCAAACTGACGCATCCTCTTTTTTCCCTCCTTCTGCTTCTCTAGGAGTTTCTTTTTTCTACTTATATCCCCACCATAGCACTTGGCAAGGACATCCTTTCTAAGGGCTCTCACCGTCTCCCTAGCCACTATATTATTGCCTAGGGCAGCTTGTATGGGTATAGGAAATTGTTGTCTAGGAATGACATCCTTGAGTCTCTCTACAATTTGCCTACCCCTGGGAACAGCCTTTTCGCGATGGACTATCATACTAAAGGCATCAATAAGCTCCTTGTTAATTAGAATGTCAAGCTTTACTAAATCACTCTCAACATAGTCATAGAACTCATAATCAAAGGAACCATAGCCCCTGGTCCTACTTTTTAAAGCATCAAAGAAATCATAAATAATCTCATTCAAAGGTAGATAGTAGTCTAAAAGGACCCTTCTATCGTCTATATACTCCATATGGAGAAATTCTCCCCGTCGCTGTTGGCAAAGGTCCATTACATTACCCACATACTCCTTGGGAACAAAAATATTCGCCTTCACCAGGGGTTCATAAAAGGCCCCGATCCTTGTAGGATCTGGTAAATTACTGGGGTTTTGAATAAAAAGGGTTTCATCGGACGTCGTCAGAATCTTATATATTACGCTGGGGGCCGTTGCTATTAAGTCCAGATCAAATTCTCTTTCTAAACGTTCCTGGATTATTTCCATATGCAAAAGTCCTAAGAATCCGCATCTATAGCCAAAACCCAAGGCAACACTGGTCTCAGGTTCGAAGGTCAAGGCTGCATCATTTAGCTGGAGTCTCTCCAAAGCCTCTCTAATATTTTCATAGTCTTCACCTTCAGCAGGATAAAGACCACAAAAAACCATTGGAAGCGCCTTTTTATATCCCGGTAGAGCCTCATCCACCCTCCTATTACTATGGGTGATGGTTTCTCCTACCCTTACATGGCCCACGTCCTTTATGCTGGCGCTAAGATAGCCAACATCTCCCGCGCTGAGACTTTCAACTGGCACCATTGCAGGCGTAAAATGGCCTACCTCGGTAACCTCAAAGCTTTCGCCCGAGGCCATCATATATACTCTGTCCCCTTTTTTTACCTCTCCATCAAATATCCTAATCAAGGGGATGGCTCCCTTATAGGAGTCATAGAAGGAGTCAAAAACCAGGGCCTTAAGAGGGGCCCTGCTATCTCCCTTTGGAGGGGGAATTTTCTTTACTATGGTTTCAAAAACCTCCTCTATGTTTAGACCCGTCTTAGCACTGATTTCTGGGGCGTCTTGGGCATCAATACCAATTATATCCTCAATCTCTTCCCTGACCTCTTCAACACGCGCAGAGGGTAGATCAACCTTATTGAGAACAGGAACTATCTCCAGTCCTTCGCCATCAGCTAGATAAACATTGGCAATAGTCTGGGCCTCTACACCCTGGGAGGCGTCGACTACTAAAAGTGCCCCTTCGCAGGCAGCTAGACTCCTTGAAACCTCATAGCTAAAGTCAACATGACCTGGCGTATCGATCAGGTTAAATACATAGTCTACACCATCCTTGGCCTTGTAATTCAACCTAGATGTCTGTAACTTAATAGTGATGCCCCGTTCTCTTTCAAGTTCCATGTTGTCTAGGACCTGGCTTTTCATCTCTCTTTGACTAAGAGCCCCACTGAGCTCTATGAGACGGTCGGCCAGGGTACTCTTACCATGGTCTATGTGGGCTATTATTGAAAAATTCCGTATCCTATCTAAATCCATTTATTTCCTCCGGGTTTAATTATATCATGGATAGTAGGTCTTTTCTCACAGGAATATAAATATAGGGAGCTATAGCCAGGCCCAGTCTTAGAAAGAAAAGACATCTATCCTCCCAATATAATGAAGCTGATATTTAAAATCCATTCTAATATTTCGGAGAATCTTTAGATAAAAATCCTTGCTAAAGCATTTGATTTATGCTATTATCAGTCTGTTAAATAAAGATTAGGAGGTGAGAACGTGGCAAATATTAAATCTTCAAAAAAGAGAATTCTTGTTCTTCGCAAGAAAACAGCTTTGAATAAAGCACAAAAGACAAAAATGAAAACATATATTCGACAGTTTCTAGAAGCCGTTGACAGTGGCGATCAAGAAGTAGCTAAAGATAAATTTAAAAATGCAGAACGTGTAATTCGTAAAACCGCTTCTAAGGGCGTTATCCATAAAAATAATGCAGATAGAAAGATCTCCAGGCTCTACAAAAAACTAAGTTCAATGGCACAATAAAATGGCTCTTGCCATTTTTTTGTTATATATGCAAAAGGTCCAGTATAAGGTTCTGAATTAAGCTCTCAATATCTAGGCTTTGAGACTTATAGAGAGCCTCTTTTTCTAGACACAAATCTAGAGCCTTTAGAAGCTCTTTTCTACTATATTGGCTGGCTATACCAGCCAGCTTTTTTTTAACATAATCGCTGCCTATACCTAGGTTTTTATTCCAAGCCTGCAGAGGAATGCCCCTCTCCTGAAGAACCTTGACGCTAAGGAGCTGATAATAATTTCTAACCATAAGGGGTACAAGGGCGAAGAGGCTGGCACCCGAAGCTAGGTAATCACTATAAAGCCTAAAAACCTGACTGCGATTCCTTTTGGATAAATGCTCAATCATTAAAAAGACGTTGGTCTCTGGAGACGCCTGCATAAGAGACTCCACCCAGGCTAAGTTTATTTCGTCTGCCTCTAGAGAAGCCAGTTTATCTAGTTCGCTCTTTAAATAATAAAGGGTAACCTGGGACTTGTACTCAAAGTACTTGCTCTGGTCAATAAGGTAGGAAGTTGCCTCCGGTGTTATTCTTTTTTTCTTATTTCTCATCTCTTTGTTTATCCAGGAATGCATTCGGCTTCTACTGATCTTCCTACAATCAATAAGATTAAAACTTCTTGTAAGCCTTCTGTAGGACCCATCCTTGGCCGAAGGAAGAAAAACTACTACTAGACCCTCCTCCAAACTCTTAAGCTGCTTGATATTATCCTGGCTAAAGGCAAATTTCTGTGCATCTCTAATAACAGCTATTCTTTTTTCCGAGAAAAAAGAGGGACTACTGAGAGAATAAAACAAATCCCTCTCCTCAAGATTTTCTCCAGAAAAAAAGCTGACATCCACCTCTTCCATACCCGGTTCAATGTATCTAGCTATAATTTTTTGAATTAAATCGGCCACTAAATATTTTTCTTCTCCCTGGATAATAACGGCCGAAGGAAAGCTATCTCCCTTTAAAATCTCTAAAGCCTGCGAATAATCCATTCCCGCTCCTATAAAAGTGATCTAATAAACCCTATAACCCTGTTTTTTCAGATGAAGACTTCCAGATTTTCCTGTTTCGAAGTAGTCAAACCTTCCTTCGAAAAAATCAATTACCTCTCTATGTGGGTGTCCATACCTATTTTTTCCATAACTAAAAACTACCATAAGAGGGTCTATGGCTTCATAGTACTTTCGGTCCAGTGATAGCCTACTACCATGATGGGGATAGTGAAGAAAATCCACCCTAGTCTTAGGTAGACCCTTTATAGCATCCTTCCCAACATCCCCAGTAAATAGTAGTTTTCTCCCCATATATTCAACTAGTAAAACCATGGAGTCTTCGTTGCTGTCAAAGAAAAGCTCCTCTGGTGAATAAACTTCAAGCCTCACCCCATGGTAGTTTATTATATCACCTTTTTCCAGTGGAAGGCCAGCAGGATAGGAGCTACCCTTTGGGTAGTATAGTAGACCATAATTAATGTTTTCTACTTCCTTACTATGGTCTTCATCAAAATGACTTATAAACACCAAATCGACATAGTTAATCCCCAGGGCTTGCAAATGCTGATGAATAGCCCTGCCTCTACCAGTATCAATGAGTATGGTTTTTCCATCATAGGTTAGGATTAATGAGCTATCGCCCTGGCCCACATCTAAAAAATGCACCCCCTGCCTCCTATAATCACTTTCCCAGCAATAGATCACTAGGAATATTATAAGAAATAGGGCTAAAACCCTCCAATCCTTAAAAAAATTATAGACATCCTTTTTCTCTCTAGAAAGCACAAGTCCCAGGAGGAATAAATAAAATAGGATCAGGAAAAACCAGCCCCCAGGTACCATCTGCCAGGCCCAGGGAAGTTCCTTTAACCAGTCTAAGATCTTCATAATAGCTGTGAAAAGATAGATAGAAAAGCTTGCCAGGAAACCATTTATATAGGATATCATTAAAAGAGGAAGAATGTATCCCATAAGGCTGGCTAGGATTCCGTTGGCCAGATAATAGACTAATTTTATTTCAGAAACAAAAATTAGCTGAAGGGGAAGCATCAAGAGATACATCTTAACAAGCTTTCTATCCCTTGATATTCTAATAATACCATAGCTTAAAGTACCCAGTATAAAGGAAAAACTCGTAGCAAAGCTAGGTCTAAATAAGAGAAGTAGGAAAACACTAAAACCCAGAGCCTCTATTGGGTCCATTTTCTTTTTAGAGTGGAAGGAAACTATGCCTAGAATGAGTATTATCAGGCTCCTTAAGGTACTGACGTGAAAATCACTCAAGAAACTAAAGAAAAAAACTAGCAGAAGACCTAGAAGTTCTCCCAGTATTCTTGGTAATCTCAAAAATCCTATCAACCCTACTATACCCCTAAAATAGATACCAAGATGAAGGCCACTGACGACAAAAAGATGCATTAGACCTAGGCTTGAAAAAAGCTCTTTTTCTTCCCAGCTCAGTCCTTCTTTTAGGCCAAAACTCAGACTGTATACCAGGCCCTGATAGGGACCAAAAATACTGCTCTTATTATAGAGCCTTTCTCTTATTCTACTTAAGAGAAATTGCTTTTCCTCAATTAAATCCCCCTGCCAATTAAGGGCTCTGGCCCCTATCCCCAATGACTTATAATAATCTTCCTCACAAAATCCACTGGGACCTCTTTTCTTAGAAAAACCCTCAATATCAAAGGAGGCTTGATATAACCCTTCAGGAAGATCCGGGCCCGTTAAGAGATATCTTTTAGCCCCAACACTCACTACTTTCTCCTGACCTAGAAGGGAAAAATTTCGAAGACTACACTGACCCTGAACCTTCTCAACTGGGCCGGGTACCAGGTAAAGCCTAAGCAGGATTAGGCCAAAGACAATTAGGAATATCCCTTTCCTGGGATTTATAATAAAAAACAGTACTAAAAGAGGGATGAAGACCAGCTCCATCCCTAAGGTTTTCGCAAAACAAGTAAGGTACATGACAAGACCCCAGAAAAACCAAGGTCTTCTCATAACGCCTCCTTAAAAGTCTATTTTAATTCTATCGAGAATCTTTTTATCAGCTTCTACATAAGTATAATAGAATTCACTGCCGGTAGCCAGACTTTCCACAGGCTTTCCCTTTAAGGAATAAGTCTTATAATTATCCTTTTTTACCACCTTTAAATCCTGGCCCTTGCTCACATAGATTAGCTCATCGCTAAAATTCAAAGAATCGGATTCAAGAGCATAGAAATGATAGTCATTATCATCATAGGAATAATAAAAATAATTCTTGAACTGAAAAACATAGACTCCATCAATCAGGCTTTCTTGCAATAAATCTTCAGTCTTCATCATATTGATTTTGCGAACCATTTGAGTCTGAGGATCCAGTTTGTTTAGAGAAAAAATCCCCTCCTTGTCACTAATAAAGCGTACCATGCCCTGCTTATCAAAGCTAGGGCTAGCAAGGACTCTTTCATCCTTGGTTGTTAGACTAAATTTACTAACTTCTTCACTGCTGATCTGATAATATCCTATACGGTTGAGGTTTTCCTGGTCTTCAAACAAAAAGGAATCACTATTCCAGGAAGTCGAACTAACCCTTCCATCAAAATCCAGGACATGCTCCAAGGTTTCGCTGAGATATATCTCAGTCACATTGTCCTCATGGTCATAAAAAAGGACGTATTTGCCTCCATCCATTAGGCTAAAGTCCTCTAGACTATAGGGCGTCTCTCCTTGAATATTCTCTCTTATTAGCTGAGGGATCTTCCTAGCATAATCTAAAATAAAAACTCCCTTTGAATTTGAATAAATAAGCTTGTCTTCGTAGGTTTCCAGATCAACAATGTTCTCATCGACTACTTTTTCACTTCCTGCTTCTTGAATAGAGAGAACTCCCTCACTAAAACTATAGTAGTGGTTAACTCCCTGATAGATTGGTGATTTATACTCAGTGTCAATTAATTTTCCACCATCAAAATCCAGTTCTCTCACCCTATCTCCCAGGATATATACCTTGCCTTCACTGCTAACAAGCTCAAGATCCTCATCCTTAGAAAAGGAAATGCCCGTAGATGTTTCTTCTGCGGGCAACTCATTTTCTTCCTTGGAAGAGATATCCTTCTTGGAACATGAGCTTAGTAGTAGAAGAATAAGAAATAAAACAATTAATTTTCTTCTAACAAACTCCATCTCTCCTCCTGATAATTATTTAACTGATTCAACCAGTGCAGCAAAGGAAGCGGCATCATTGACTGCCATTTCTGCTAACATTTTTCTATTGATTTCAATACCAGAAAGTTTTAACTGGTGCATAAATTTGCTATAGCTCATTCCATTTTGTCTAGTAGCAGCATTTATACGGGTAATCCAGAGCTTTCTAAAATCACGACGTCTATGCTTTCTACCCACAAATTGGGAACGCATAGATCGCATAACTGCGGGATTTGCAGCCTTAAACACCTTGCTTTTTTGTCCATAAAATCCCTTGGACAGTTTCATTACTTTTTTATGTTTTTTCTTGGCGTTCACAGCGCCTTTAATTCTTGCCATTTCTACCCCCTAGTAAGGAATGCCGTCAATAAGGCGTTTGTGATCACCGTCACTCACCATCTTGGCTTTTCTTAGTCTTCTTTTCCTATTGGCATCCATCTTGCCAAGTTTGTGCCGGGTGTGCTGACGATTGCGTTTAAGTCCCCCGGATGCTGTCTTTTTAAAGCGTTTAGCAATGCTGCTACGCGTTTTCATCTTTGGCATATTCTTCTCCTTATTTCTTGACCGGTGAATAAAAGGCCACTAGAGACCTGCCCTCATAATTAGGCTTCTTGTCAAGTTCACCACAGTCCTTAATAATTTCGGTAAAACGCTCCATGACTTCCATTCCCTGTTCTTTATGCATCATTTGGCGACCACGAAAACGCAGGGAAACCTTCAGCCTATCTCCAGCTTCTAGAAACTTTATGGCATGGCGAGCTTTGGTTTTTAAGTCATTTTCCTCGATATTCATCCCGAGGCGAATCTCTTTTACCTGGATTGTTTTTTGCTTTTTTCTCGCTTCTTTTTCAAGCTTAGCCTGTTCATATCTAAACTTCCCGTAGTCCATAAGTTTACACACCGGTGGCTTAGCTTGTGGCGCAATCTTCACAAGGTCTAATTTAGCCTCGTTTGCCATGGCCTGGGCTTCTTTTGCTGAATAGATTCCCAACTGCTGACCATCTTCACCAATTAGCCTAACCTCGGCATCTCTGATTTCCTCATTGATTTCTGTTTTCTTAATAACGGTCACCTCCTGTAAAAAAATAAAAGTGCGAACGAAAAAGTCCGCACTATGACTACCATATTAACCCACGACTTTGGCCGTAAGGTGAGAAACGGACTTTCTACTTTCTTTACCTTTGCCATAATACCAGTAATGCACCAGCCTTGTCAAGCAAAATCACTGATTTAAGCAAAATACAAGTCCCCCCACCTAAGGCCAAAGCTACTAGAAAGAAATCCAGCAAGAACTAGTCTATTTTTTCCAGATAGTATTTCTTACTAGCTATTTCCTCTTTAAGCTTTTCTACAAAGTCTTCAAAGACCATATCTTCAAGCACCCCGTCGATAAAATGCCTGACAGTAAATAAACCACTTTCAATTTCCTTATCACCAATCACCAGCATATAGGGAACCTTTTCCACCTGAGCCCCTCTGATTTTATAGCCAACCTTTTCGCTTCTTTCATCCAGGCTGACCCTGAAGCCCTCTTGCAATAACTTCTCTTCCACCTCTTTTGCAAAATCGCTATGCCTGTGGGTAACAGGTATTACCCTTATCTGTTCTGGCGCAATCCAAAGGGGGAATTTTCCAGCAAACTGCTCTATTAGATTTCCTAAAAACCTCTCAACACTACCTAGGATTGTCCTGTGGATCATGACAGGTTGCTTTTTCTGACCATCGGCGTCAATATAGCTAAGTTCAAAGCGCTCTGGCATCTGAAAGTCCAGCTGAATGGTACCACACTGCCAGGTCCTTCCTATAGCATCCTTTAAATGGAGGTCTATCTTAGGACCATAAAAGGCTCCATCACCTTCATTTAGGATATAGTCTATTCCCATTTCGCCCAGTGCTTCCCTTAGACTTTGGGTTGCACTTTCCCACTGCTCATCTGTCCCCATGGAGTTTTCTGGTCTTGTTGAAAGCTCAACATGATAATCAAAACCGAAGGTCTTATAGATTTTATCAGATAGTTTTAATACCCCCTTGAGTTCATCTTTTATCTGTGAAGGAAGGGTGAAAAGATGGGCATCATCCTGGGTAAAGGCCCTGACCCTCATAAGGCCATGGAGGGCGCCACTTAGCTCATGGCGGTGGACAAGGCCCAGTTCAGCCCAGCGCAAGGGAAGATCCCTATAACTGTAAAGATCCTCTTTAAAGACCAAAATACTACCCGGGCAGTTCATAGGCTTTATAGCATATTCGCCCTCATCTATATCAGTAAAGTACATATTCTCTTTATAATGGTCCCAGTGACCCGACTGATGCCAGAGGGATTCACTTAAAATCATAGGTGTCTTTATTTCACCATAACCAGCCTTGTCGTGCTCCTCCTTCCAGTAGCCTTCAAGTATATTTCTAAGGGTCATCCCCTTGGGATGGAAGAAGGGAAAACCAGGCCCTTCGGGATGGATGCTAAAGAGTTTCATCTCTTTACCTAGTTTTCTATGATCTCTTCTTCTTGCCTCCTCTAGTCTTTTTAAATAATCCTCAAGGTTCTTTTTCTTTTCAAAGGTGGTCCCATATATCCTCTGAAGCATCTTATTGTTTTCATCACCTCGCCAATAGGCGCCGGCTATGCTCAGGAGTTTCAGAGCCTTGACCTTTCTTGTATCCCTTAGATGGGGGCCTCTACATAGGTCAATAAACTCCCCTAGTACATAAAAGGAGATCTCTTCGTCCTCGGGGAAGTTCTCAATCAGATCCACTTTATAGACCTCACCCTCTTTTTCAAATTTTTCCAGGGCTTCCTGTCTATCCATAACAAAACGCTCTAATACATGGCCCTCCTTGACAATTCTGGCCATTTCCTCTTCGATTTTTTCTAGATCTTCTGGAGTAAAGCGATGTTCTGTATCAAAGTCATAATAAAATCCATCATCGATGGCTGGACCAATAGCAAACTTAACTCCAGGCCATAGTCTTTGTACAGCCAGGGCCATTATATGGGCACTGGTATGCCAAAAGATGCTTCGGCCCTCTGGGTCATCAAAATCGACAAACCTAACCTGACTATCCCCCTCAAGCTTTTCTTGGAGTCCTCTGGTTTCGCCATTTACTACAGCTCCCAGCATGTTGCGTGCTAGGCTCTCAGATATACTTCTTGCAACCTCATAGAGCTCTACGCCCTTTTCAAATTCTCTTTCACTACCATCAGGAAATGTTACCTTTATCATGCTTGCCTCCTAAAAATAAAAAAACACCCCAACTAGGGCGTATTCGCGGTTCCACCTATCTTATCTCTCGATATCTCTTTGATTTAACGCAGTCCTACGCCGGAATTTCATCATCCTACTCATCCGGTGCTAAAGAGTGGTTTTCGCCTGTGGTCTGGAGGGCATCTCAGCCTCTGCCCCTTTCTGTAACCAGCTAACCGTCAAGTTACTCGTCTCTTGTCTTCGCTCTTAGACATTATACTACCCTCTTAATTAATCTGTCAAACTGCAGAGATAAAATATTCTCTCCTTGGTCACTCTTTTTTTGTCTAGTCTAAAACCCACCTTCACTAGCAGGTCCTCAATTTCCTTTTCATACCAGATTCGCTGTCTATGGTTTTCCATTGTCTTAATATAAACATCCTCCTCTTTCCAGTAGATAATTATATCCTGGTCTATCAGCCTGCCTTCTTTTTCATTTATCCAAATCAAGTCTCCCAGCTCATCTTCATAATAGAAAGTTTTATCCGCAACCTCTTTAAGTAGAGCCTCAGGATTTCTAATATCAAAAAAGAAGTGTCCCTTGAGGTGCCGCCCTATTGCTTTAAGAAACTCTTCTTGCTTCTCATCTTCTATTTGATAATTAAGCACATCAACACAGGCATAAATCTGGTCAAACTTACCCAAATTTACTTCTTCTAGTTTTGCTTGAAGAAAATTTACCCTGGGTAACTTTCTTTTTGCCAAGCTAAGCATAGAGGAAGAATTATCGATTCCTGTAACATCTGCTCCTCTTTCGAAAAACAATTTAGTTAAATTACCAGTGCCACAGCCTAAATCCATAACCCTGCCCGCTGGACTTATAAATTCAAGGAGGTTCTCTTTATAATCCTCATAGGGAAATTCCTCCATCAGAGCATCATAAATAAGGGCAAATTCTTCATACATGCTAAGTTACCTTTCCTGAAACAATTGATCATTTATATTTAACTTTAAATAAAAGCTTTATTGGCTTATAATAGCCTTGGAGGTAAGAATGAAAATTTCGATTGTCGGTCCTCGAAGTTCCCTAGCCCAGGTATTCTTGGACGTTTTAAAGGACCATGACAGGGATGAGAACCTAGATATTAGTTTATTTCATAAATCAGACTTTAGCCCACTTATTGAATTAGGGACTAGAGAAATTCCTGTTCTAAAGTTTGATCTTGACAAGCTAATGGAGATAAGCCCAGAGGTTATAATTTTTTTTCCTGAAGAAAATTATTTAGAGGAAATCCTCCTGGCTGAACAAACCAGTGCAAAGATAATTGATGCCACGGGTGCCTTTATAAACGACCCCACAATTCCCCTGGTTCTTCCACCTATCAATATGGAGCTTCTCAATAGACATCAGCTTGTCAGTCTGCCTTGCTACGATACCGCCATGTTTATACCAATTCTCTATGCCATAGACAGGCGTTTCATAATCAGGAGGGTAAGTGTAGTTTATCATGACCAGGAACCCATAAAGGATCTTTTCCAGGATAATGATTACACTCCTCAAGAAATAAATAGCATAAACGAAATATCAAAAATACTGGATAATGATACCCTTCGACTTACCGTCTCCCACAGGGAGAAATATAGAGAAGATAGACTTAACTACTTCATAAATATTTCTATGGCAAAACCCTTTAGTACCGAAGAAATCCTTAAACAGCTTAAGGATACGGCCCTAGTCTATTCGGAGAAGGATAGGGAAAACCTGGATGCTGATCACGATCTAATCCTCAGAGGCTTTAGAAGAGACCTCAGCCTTGATAGTGGCATACACCTATGGATTTCTACCAAGGAGCCCTTTAGGCCCTTGACCAGAGCTATTATTGAAATCATAGATTTTTTAAGGAGGGCTTGACGGAGCCCTACTCTTTGTATATAAAGATATGATCCTCATTTCTATAGTAGTCGCCTAAATTCAATCCATAACCCACTATAAAATGATCATCAATTTCAGCACCGACATAGTCACATTTAAAATCCACCTGTCTCCTGGAGGGTTTATCTAGCAGGGTACAGGTTTTTATACTTTTTGGGCCCCTGCTGGCCAGCACATCGTAGACATGTTTCATGGTATAACCCGAATCTATAATATCATCCACTATCAAGATATCAAAGGAGGTGATGTCTCTGTTGACATCCTGCAGGATATTTACAAAACCAGTAGACCTTGTGCTCTTATCAATATAACTTGAGGTAGTCATGAATTCTACAACCAAGGGTAGCTTGATTTCTCTGATGAGATCAGCCGTAAAAATAAAAGCTCCCTTAAGTAGGGATATAACCATGAGGTCCTTGTTTCTATATTCCTCAGTAAGAATCCTGCCCATGGTTTTCACCATGGACTCTATCTCTTCTCTATGAAATAAAATCTCGCCTTTATGTTCCATTATACTCTCCTAAAAACATTCTTGTTTTAATAATACCCTTTTTGCCTCTACTCGTCTATAATATTTTTGAAAAGTGGTAGCATGAATAAAAGCAAAAAAGCCATTTCTAAAGAAAGTTATGGAATCTAAATTCTAACCATTCTGACCTTTATTTTTCTTTCCAGTCGAGTGGGATCCTTGGGCCTGGTCTTTAAGATTATTATGGCAACAGCCCATGATCTACTACTCAACACAGTCTTCTTGATTCTCTCAATATCTGTATTAGCAGGCGCCTTTAGCGCCATACTTTGCTAATTTGGTGTAGTCAATCTACTAAATAGCCTCATCTCGCCAATCATTGGGCCAGTCTATGGTCTGCCCGGAGCCTCATCCCTAGGAATAATTACTACATATTTAAGCGATAATCCAGCCATAATTGCCCTAGCCAAGGACCAGGGATTTGTAGATTTTTTCCAACCCTACCAACTCCCCGCCCTAACCAATCTAGGTACCTCCTTTGGTATGGGACTAATCCTATCAGCCTATATGCTAAGCCTTCCCCTGGTGGGGATTTTGTCAGACCTGTACTCCTAGGAAATCTAGGAGCAATCCTAGGTAGTATTTTTTCAGTAAGATTAATGCTGTATTTTTCCAAAAAGGAACTTTCCCAGGAAAGTCCCATCCAAACTAATAGGAAAAAACTTGCCAACCAGCGTCAGATAAGAGATGGTAGCATGCTGCAAAGATTTATTGAATCGACCCTGGATGGTGGCTCTAATGGCGTTGAAATTGGTCTTACCATAATACCCGGAGTGTTAACTATCTGTACAGCAGTTATGATTCTTACCTTTGGTCCTGCCGGAGAAGCTGGCCAGTACCTGGGGGTTGCCTATGAGGTATAGGACTCCTGCCAAAACTCGGGGAGAAATTATCCTTTATAATAAAGCCCCTCTTTGGCTTCAGCAGTCCTGAAGCAGTGGCTTTTCCTATAACCTCCCTGGGCTCCGTTGGTGCAGCCATGGGTATCAGCGCCAGCCTCTTAAAAGACGGCCTAATTGGACCTGGAGATATAGCAGTATTTACAGCCATGGGTATGACTTGGAGTGGATACCTGAGCACCCATATAGCCATGATGGACGCCTTGGGTCATAGAAAGCTTACAAACAAGGCAATTTTCTCCCATACTATTGGCGGTCTACTAGCTGGAGTTTTTGCCAGGTTATTAATGCTCATCTAATTCTTTATACATCCTAATCACAGTGGTATGACTAATGCCTAAGACATAGCCTATATCCCTAAAACTTAAATCTGTCTCCTCTCTAAAGCGGTTTATAAGCAGCCGCTTTTCTTCTTCGAAATTTCCATTTAAAAATTCCCCTTTATCTAGAGAAAGTTCCTCAAGGAATTTATCAAAAAAATCGATGGCCCTTTCTCTTCTTTTAATGATTTTATCCCTTTTAAATTCTTCGTGTTTTTTAAAGTCTATCTTATCACTATAGGTTAAGGCCAGATCAAGTTCTCCCACAAATAAATCTTTTTTCTCCCTACCAGGATAATCCAGAGAATTGAGAACTAAACCTATGTCCAAAAGCTCATCTTCCACGTATCGTGTATATTTCTCATAACTTTTTAAAGAGTGTCTTCCTTCACTATGTAAAAACCCCATTAATTTAATAAACTCTGACCTGGAGTCTAAAGGAAGTAATTTAGTAACAATCCTCAAATCTCCCTCTCTCTCACCTAACTTTAAATAATACTCATAGGCTTCACTAAGGTTCTTTGTATATTTGTCCCTTAGATTTTTCCTATCATAAATAATAAGATTTGCACAATCACTCTTCAAAGAGTAGGCAAGTACTTTAATGGAAAAACGATCTTTATAAATGCGAGCATAATCAAGAAACCTGTCTTCATCCCCCTTGCTAAAAAAGACTCTGCTATTTCCCGGAGATCCAAATATTACCCTATAAATATATTTCATATCCACCTCCTATTGATATTATACAATAAATTACCATTACATCAAGATATTAGCATAATTCCTTCCATTATGGAAACTATTATTTACTTTTATTTTTTATACGTCTAATTTCTGCCAGTATTTGAATCAGTGTATATTGGATCGATGTCAAAACCACCACAAGGAAAAAATTCATAACAACATTAAAATGTATTTGCACTTAAAACCCCTTTCTATTGTAGCCAAAAAATCTTTGTGCTATAGTTATTATACAATAGTCACTGAAAATAAACTGTGAGGAAACTTTTAAAATGGACACGGCACAAAAATTATGCATTTTGCATTTATTAGATATAAATAAAGACCCTCTAGATATGGCTACCATCAGCGAAATATTAGTTGGATTAAGGGTTTTTAAACCTCTTGAAATAGATATTATTATTGGTGATCTAAGAAAATCTAATTTAATAAGGGTCCAGGATAACAAGGTCTCCCTTGAGGATGAAGGACTGGTAATATTAGAGTTTTTTAGAGACAGAATTGATTTAAATCTTCAAAGAAAGATTAAAGATGCAGTAGAAAAAAACAAACCTCTGGGAAGGTGGACTAGTAGCTATAATGAGGACAATGGTAGGCTTCTACTAAGCTATCTAAGAAATAATGAAAACCTCCTAAGCATGGAATTTCATCTGGAAAGACCAGCCTATGAACTGATAAAAGATAATCTAAAGGATCTTGACGATAATAAATTTACGGAGATAAAACGGTTTATACTAAACTTTTAGCAAGAAAAAAGGCGCCATGAGCGCCTTTTTCCATCTATCCATTTATTTTTTTGGAGACTTCTAGAGTCCTTCTTACTTGATGTCGCACAGCTTCTTCTATGGGTTTTTGGAAGCCCTCTCTAGTTGCCGAACCCGATACTCCATAGGGATTGCCACCAGCCGCATAGAGGATGTCATTGGTAAAACCAGGAGGAACAATTATCGCTCCCCAGTGCATCATACTTATATAAAGTGACATCACTGCCTGCTCCTGTCCACCATGATCATTTTGTGCCGTGCTAAAGGCGGAAACCACCTTGTTTTCAAGTTTTCCCTGGGCCCACAGACCCACCTGGGATTCTAGGAAAAACTTCATTGCAGCTGTTGCTGTACCAAATCTTGCAGGTGAGCTAAGAAGCAGAGTATCAGCCCAGATAAGATCATCACCACTGGCCACTTCAATATCTCTTGCTGCCTCCTGGTAGGCCTCCTGACCAGGGTTCAGAGTCTCTGGTAGCATGAGCTCTTCAATTTTTCTTAGTCTCACCTCTGCACCCATTTTCTTTGCTTCATCCTCTGCCCAGCGGGCTATATTTAGATTATGCCCTGTACCACTTGAAAATATGATTGCGACCTTCATTTAACTTCCTCCATTATTCTCTTTCTTCCATCCCTTAACAGTTTGGTTAAAATTGCTTTTTCTTCTCTACTATAGAGATTTAATAGTTTATCAATGAGTTCTAGATGGAGAGGAAAGATCTTTTCCACTAGCTCAGTGCCCTGCTGGGTTATTTTTATAATCTTAAACCTTCTATCTTCTCCAGCTTTATAGACAACCAAGCCCCTTTTCTCTAAATTTGAGATCACCACCGTAAGATTACCGCTGGTTGTAAGAATACTCTCTTTGATCTTACCAACACTTAGCTCTCCCTTATGGTATAGGGCCTCCAAGACGGCAAATTGTGCTGGAGTAAGACCCTGATCTCTTAAAGGGTAGAAGATATTTCTCCCCACCACAAGGTTCAGCCTGGACAACTCTATCCACAATTTTAGATTTTCATCGGATTTCCCATAACTGATTCTCATCTTAAACCTCATTAATACTAACTAGTACTATTATTCCCCTTTAAAACTTATTTAAACAAAAAAAAGAGCAATCGCTCTTTTTAACTAATTTTCCCTAAACCCATGGGAAGGTCATCTTTATTTTCAACTATAGCCTTTATTGCAAGACCTAGAGCCCTGGTTATATCATCTAAGGACATAGAGGCTAGATCCATCTGCTTATCAACTACTTGCTCTGGGGCATAGGGGACGTGGATAAAGCCTCCTCTGATCTCTAAGTTGTTTTTAGCTATATGGTGCAAAACCCCATACATAAGGTGGTTGCATACAAAGGTACCGGCTGAATTCGACAAAGAGGCGGGCAGGCCCCCTTCTCTGATTTCTCTAACCATAGCCTTTACAGGCAGGCTGGAAAAATAGGCTGCCGCCCCTTCCTTTGCAATAGTCTTATCTATTGGCTGATTACCCTCATTATCGGCTATTCTAGCGTCGTCTAGGTTAATCGCCACCCTTTCAGGAGTTACATCGAATCTACCTCCGGCCTGGCCAATGAGTAGAACAGCATCAGGCTTTGTGTCCTCTAGGGCCCGGATTACTGTGTCAACTGATTTTCCAAAGACTGTAGGCACCTTGAGTTTTATTATCTCAGCTTCGGATATCCTATCATCCAAAAGCTCCAATGCCCTTTCAGCTGGGTTTAAGCTCTCACCTCCGAAGGCATCAAAAGCAGTAACTAAAATTTTCATCCCATCTCCTAACAGTTAAAATAGGCAGAGCTTGCCTATTTTACCTTTGACTTAAGAACTTCATAGCCTACCTTTGTGATAGCATCCTCTATTTCCTCAATGGACACATCTTCCTCATTAAAGTTAAGTCTGACCCTACTTGAGTTAAAGGCTACATTTACAGAATCCTGATCAATGCCCTGAACTCCCTTGAGTGCTCCTTCTACCTTCATCAAGCAGGAGGGACAGGTTAGCGTCTCCAGTTGTATTGTTGCTGCTTTCATATTTACCTCCTTAAAATCATCTTCTTAATTTATACCCTAAAAGTCTCATTCCATTTACTATAACTACAAGAATACTACCCTCATGGACCAGCATACCTATAGACATATTCATCCAGTCGCTAAAAAACACATTAAACAAGAGAAATATCACTACACCTACTGCTATTACAATATTTTGGGTCATATTCCTGGCAGTGGCCTTGGCTAGCCCCAAAGCATGGGGAAGTCTGGAGAAGTTCGAGTTCATGAGAACTACATCCGAGGTCTCTATAGCAACATCGGTTCCCCCTCCCATGGCTATTCCGACATCGGCCAGGGCAAGGGAGGGACTATCATTAACCCCATCGCCTACAAAGGCTACTGTCCTTCCCTGGCTTTTCAGTTTTTTTACATACTCAGACTTGTCCTGAGGTAGCATGTTTCCATAGGCTTCTGTAAGTCCAAGTTCACCTGCTATTACATCCACAGTACCCTGGTTATCACCTGATAACATAACTAAATTTTTTATACCCAGGGCTTTTAGTTTAAGTAGATCTTCCTTTACTCCAGGCCTAATCTGATCTCTTATACCCATTGCAAGCTTGAGCTTTTTATTCAGGGCAGTAAGGACCAGGGAATTTCCAGCCTCTATCAGGCTGGATATATCCGCCTCCATTTGAGGTTCAAGCTCAACCCCCTGCTCCTTCATCAGCAAAAGATTTCCAACTATAAGATTATCCCCATTAATTTGAGCTAGAATGCCACCACCTTTAACCACCTCAGTAGAGAGAATATCATGGTAGGTTACAGGGCCAATTTCCTCAACAACAGCCTTTGCTAACGGATGGTCTGATTCCTTCTCCACACTAGACAGATACTCCAGGCTTTTTTCTATATCCTCCCCATAGCTAAAAACCTCTGAAACTTTGGGGTTACCCAGTGTAAGAGTACCGGTCTTATCAAATACTATAGTGTCAGTTTTAGAGAAATCATGGATGACTTCACTGCCCTTTAAAAGGACTCCCTTACCAGCGCCATTTCCGATACCTGCAACATTGGACACAGGCACTCCTATTACCAGCGCACCCGGGCAACCCAGGACAAGTATAGTGATGGCCAGCTCTAGATCCTTAGAGATAATCCAAACAATAATGGAGAGCACTAGTACTGCAGGCGTATAATAGCGAGAAAACCTATCTATAAAACGCTCGGCTTCTGATTTAGAGTCCTGGGCTTCCTCCACCAGCTCTATTATCCTTCCAAAGGTGGTATCTTCCCCCACCCTATCAGCAACTATCTGAAGGGTTCCGTTCTCCAAGATGGTACCAGCAAAGACCTGATGATCCCTTTCCTTTTCCACCGGCAAAGACTCACCCGTAATGCTGGCTTCATTTATAAAACCCTGGCCTGTTAAAACCCTACCATCAACGGGAACCTTACCTCCCGTCTTAACAAGGATTACATCGCCTATATCAACATCCTCAACATCTATTTCTTCAAACTCACCATCCTCCATCAGCTTATAGGCACTTTCCGGAGCCATTTCAGTGAGTTCTTTAATAGCAGATCTAGTGTAATTAAGGGTCTTTTGTTCGAGAAATCCTCCAAAGAGAAATAAAAAAGTTACAATAGCGGACTCCTCATAGTTCTTTATAAGAAAGGCCCCCACTACAGCTACTGTAACTAAAACATCAATGCTGACCACCCTTACAGCCAGGGCCTGATAGGCCTGGATTATAATGGGGGTCGCACCAACTATAGACGCAGCAATTAGGCAGTAGTGGAGCACCTGACTACTTGAAAGAATCCAGTAGGCTAAAAATCCCGTTAGAATCAGAGCCCCACTTATAAAGGCTATTTGATTTTTATTCTTTAGTATCCTTCTTTGCATTCTCTAGTCCGCTGTATAGTAGTTGTCAAGTTCTTCAAGCATCAGATAAACGGCTTCATAACTTTCGCAGGTGTCTGAGGGCACTGTATAATTCGAGGTGACCTCCCTCAGCTGGGAAAATACCTCCCCTAGCTTGTCGCTATTATCCTTTTTTTCTAAGAAGTCCTTAAAAAGTCTATGTACTTCATTAAATTCTGGATGGGCCTTTCCATGAACCCTATCAACTATGGGCACATAAAGCTTAAGCTTTTCAAGATAATCATTTAATTTATTTTCCATAATAACCTCCTCTTTTACCTAAATACTATCACGTATTTCTATTCAAAAGTATGACTTAAATCAAAAACCTTGCCTTAATTTAAACTATACTACCACTATATCATCTAGTAAAAACCTTCAGGCCACAAAAAAAGCTCCAGACCAGCTGGAGCGAGGTTTTTCTAAACAGCTTCTTCCACTGGAAGAACCTTTTTCTTAGGCAATATTCCTTCAATGGCCTTGGTAGGACAGACCTTGACACAAGCCATGCAGTTGGTGCATTTATCATAATCAATAACAGCAACATTGTCTATGACGTGGATGGCGTCGAATTTACAGGCCTTTTCACAGAGCCTACAGGCAATACATGCAACTGAACAATTCTTCCTTACGTGGCCACCGATTTCATGATTACTGCAGAGGACGTGGACTCTGGCCTTTTCCGGCACCATCTCTATTATTTTTTTGGGACAGGCGGCAACACAGAGTTTACAACCTACGCAGTTATCAGGATTAACCTGGACAACTCCAAACTCATTTAAGAACATGGCATTAAATTCGCAGGCCTCTATACAATCACCATCCCCTAGACACCCCTCTTTACAGGACTTGGGTCCCCCCCCTACCAGGCTTTTGGCAAGACATCCACTTACACCCTGGTAGACAGAGTCATCCACACAGTTAGTCCCTCCCATACACTTGACCTTAGCCACCATCCTTCCAGCGGCGTCTACACTTTCTACTCCCATTATTTTTGCAATTCTTGCTGTTACCGGAGGTCCACCCACTGAGCAAAGGCTAACAGATTCTCCTCCTACAACAGCCTCAGCATAGCTGGCACAACCAGGGTAGCCGCAGGCACCGCAGTTGGCCTGGGGCAAAATTGCACCAATCTCATCTACCCGAGAATCAGTCTCCACTGCAAATCTCTGGGAAGCAAAGGCCAGAGAGGCTCCAAAGACCGTGCCCATTACAGCCATAGATCCTACGGGCCATATTATATTCATTAAATCCATACTAACCTCCTAAACCATACCTTGAAAGCCCAGAAAAGCAAAGCTTAAAAGGCTGGCGGTAATTAGTGCTATAGGAAAACCCTGAAAGGGCTTGGGTACATCGTTTACTTCCATCTGCTCCCTAATAAAGGCAAAGAGAACAATGGCTAGGGTAAAGCCAAGGGCAGCAGAGGCTGAGTGGACAACTGACTTAATTAGATTAAAACCGTACTGCTCATTGAGCAGGGTTACACCCAGGACGGCACAGTTGGTTGTAATAAGTGGTAAAAAGACTCCCAAGGCCTGATACAGAGAGGGAAGGATCTTTTTTAAGACTATTTCAACGAACTGAACCAGTGAAGCTATAATAAGTATAAACATTACTGTCTTTAAATATCCCATGTTGTTGGGAATAAGTAGATACTTGTTGGCAAAGTAGGTAAAGGTGGCGGCCATACTCATAACAAAGGTAACTGCAAGGCCCATACCCAGAGCGGTCTCGACCTTTTTACTCATACCTATAAAGGGGCAGATTCCAAGAAATCTACTCATGGTAAAGTTATTTACCAGAATGGCACTTATAATTATAGTCATAATTCCTGCATTTTCCATTTAGGCCTCCTTTCTCATAGTCAAGGCATTCTTACCTGCAATAAGTAGACCCAGGACCAAAAATGCACCTGGAGGTAAGATCATAGTTATGGTAGCTGGTATTGGTAGATTAACCAGGGTTGCACCAAATAAAACCAGCTTACCTGTTCCTAAAATCTCCCTTACAAAACCCAAAATACTAAGTGAAAGAGTAAAGCCCAGCCCCATACCTATTCCATCAAAAAGTGAATCGATAGGTCCATTTAAGGAGGCAAAGGACTCTGCCCTAGCTAGGATTATACAGTTAACGACAATTAGAGGTATAAAGAGCCCTAGAGCACTATAAAGAGCTCCCATATAGGCTTCCATGAACATCTCTACGATGGTTACAAAGGTGGCTATTATTACAACAAAGATAGGTATACGTATCTTGTTGGGGACAGCCTTCCTTAGTATAGATATGAGTAGGTTACTCATAGCTAGAACAGCTGTAGTGGCCAGTCCCATGCCCAGTCCATTCTCCATACTAGTTGTAACTGCAAGGGTAGGACACATACCTAAAAGTTGTACGAAGGTGGGATTTTCCTTGACTATACCCCGGGTTAAATTTGATATTTTCATTACTTTAGACCTCCTAAAAGATTAGCTAGGCCGTTAACTCCATTTAAAACAGCATTGGAGGTTATGGTTGCAGCACTGATTGCTTCAACCTCATTACTAGCCTGGCTACCACTGCCTAGGCTGATGTCTTCCTTCAAGCTCAAACCATTAAATTGTTCGTAAAACTCTGGTTCATTGGCATTATCACCAAGCCCTGGTGTCTCAGAATGCTGGCCTATTCTAAGGCCTACTATTCTTCCATCGCCAGTAAAGCCTAGGATAATCTCCATATTTCCGCCAAAGGCTCCTGTGATAACCTTGGCCACATAACCCAGCTCTTGACCAGCCCCATAGGCTAGAGATAACTCAGCAAGGTCTGGGCTCAACTTTTTATATTCATCTAGTTCTTCCTCTGAAATCGGCTTAAATTCGTCAGCTTCACTAAAGACTTGCTGCATATTTTCTAAGTCAGCAGCCCTCCTGGAGCTAGCGATGGCCGGGGCAGTAATCTCATTTGTAAGAGCCAAAGCACCTGCGGAGATTGCAGAGAAAAGCAGAAGTATTATACCTAGTTTCACCATTTCTTTCATCTTTTTGCACCTCCGAAAATCCTAGGTGTAGTAAAGTGCTCTATTAAAGGACTGGCCACATTCATGAGTAAAACCGAGAACATAACCCCCTCTGGATAGGCACCAAAGACTCTAATAAGTGTTGTTAAAAGTCCTGCCCCAAAGGCATAGACTATTCTGCCTTTTTTAGTAACTGGGGAAGAAGAATAATCTGTCAGCATAAAGAAGGCACCCAGCAGTAGACCACCTGAAAAGATACTATAAATGGAAATGTATAGATTAAATCCATCCAGTAAAAAAGTCATTACAAAGGTAGTTGCTATATAGACAAGCGGTATTTCCCAGCCGATGACTTCTCTATAAATAAGGTAAAGACCCCCTAATATTAGAGCTATAGAGCTGGTTTCACCTATAGTTCCAGGGATAATCCCTAAAATAGTATCCCAAATTTTGGGAAGATTTTGGTACTGGCCTGCACCAATTATTCCAAGGGGAGTACAAGCCGAAACCGCTAGAGGTGAAGCTGAGGACACAGCTGCCTCCATTGGCTCACAGAAGATGCTCATCATCTGGGGATAGGAGATAACCAGGAAAACCCTAGCTGCCATGGCAGGATTCATAAAGTTCTGGCCTAAACCTCCAAAGAGTTGTTTTACAATTACAATTGCAAAGGCCGAGCCTAGAATGGCAATACCTATTGGCACCCCAGGCGGTAGGTTTAGAGCAAGTATTAGGCCTGTGACCACAGCGCTTAAATCGTGAAAGGTCACTTCCTGTTTTCTTATTCTCTGCACTAGGATTTCAGATATAACAGCAGACATTATAGATGCCAATATGATAAGTAGACTTCTTGGTCCAAAGACATAGACCCCCATAGCTGTTGCAGGTATTAATGCAATAAGTACATCTGCCATTATCCTTGAGACAGAAAATTTTGATCTAGTATGGGGTGATGATGCAATAATTAATTTTTCCACATGGCCCTCCTATTTATCCCTTAGTTCCAGTAACTTACGCTTTGCCATTCTAATCGAATGAACAAGGGGTCTTTTTGAAGGGCAGATAAAAGAACAAGTACCACACTCAATGCAGTCCAGTGCTCCTAGTTTATCACTCTTGTTGTATAGACCCTTTTCAGCATAACGCGCTATATAAATAGGTTGCAAGAAAACTGGACAAGTATCAACGCATTTACCGCATTTTATACAGGGCTCAGGATCTGGTATTCTAGCTTCATTGGAGTTTAAAAATAAAAGTCCCCCAGTGGTTTTAGTTGCTGGAATATCCAGACTAGGGCTAGCTATACCCATCATGGGGCCACCCAGGATAAGTTTTTCAAAATCCTCTGTTAATCCCTGGGCTTGGTCCACTATATGACTAATCTGGGTACCATTTTTTATGCGTAAATTCATAGGGCTTTTAATACCACTACCTGTAACAGTACAAATCCTATCCACCAGTGGTTTCCCATCCAGAATATAATCAGCTACGGCCTTGGCTGAGGCAATATTGCTAACCACTACCCCTACATCCATAGGAAGACCTCCACTGGGAACAAACCTTCCAGTGCAGGCATTTATCAGCTGTTTTTCTGCTCCCTGGGGATATTTGGTTCTAAGGGCCACCACCTCGATATTTTTTTCTTCCTTGATATGCCCCTTCATAGCCTCTATAGCATCGAGTTTATTATCCTCTATCGCAATAAAAGCCTTGCTAACCCCTAGACACTTCATAATTAACTTTGTGCCTTCTACAACCTGCTGGCCATCTTCTAACATCAGTCTGTGGTCGCTGGTCAAATAGGGCTCACATTCAGCACCATTTATTATAACTACATCTATGGGTTTGTTATCTGGAGGAGAAAGTTTGACATGAATGGGAAATCCCGCTCCTCCCATGCCGACAATACCAGATTCAGCCAGGAGCTTCTTAATAAGCTGGGAATCCAGCTCTTCCACGGAATTAAAAAATCTGGGTTGTTCTAGATACTCTTCATTGAAATCGTTTTCAATTTCAACAATCCTTGTATCCACACCCATAATTCTCTGACTAGAAATTTTTTTAACCGTTCCTGAAACACTACTATGTATGTTAGCTGAAACAAAACCGCCTGCTTCTCCTACCACCTGGCCTATCTTAACAGATTCCCCAACCTTGACTACAGGGTTTGCAGGTGCACCAATATGTTGACGCATAGATAAAAATATGCGCTCAGGTGGTGGACAATCCACGATAGGAAGCTTCTCTGTTGCCTCTTTTCTATGGACTAGATCCGCTCCACCTTTAAAGGATAGTAGACTCATAGACCCTCCTACTTTATTTTATAAATAATTGCTTATGTACATCTACGTATAAATATAATCCTATTAGCTAAAAATGTCAAAGATTAAAATAAATAGAAAGTCATAATTTTACAAAGTCACATATAATATGGTATTTATTGATATACTAACTTTAATATATATGTGTCTTAAATTACATTAATTTAGTCCCAGCCCTCTTAAGGAGGATGAAACTACCCAGGATTTAGGAAATTCTTATAAAACTCCTATTAACTTTGTCTCTTTTTTTAAGTTTCTTGCTATAATATATAAAACTCTAATAAGGAAGTGTGATATGAACTATAAAGATATAGCCCAGGCAAAAAAGAGAATTGACCCCTATATTATAGAGACTCCCCTTATAGCTCTCAGTAGACTTGAGGATAAGTTAGGCTTTATCCCCTATGTAAAACTAGAAAACCTTCAAAATATCGGAGCCTTCAAGATTCGTGGTGCCATGAATGCAGCTCTCCAATTGGATGAGGAGAAAATCAAAAGCGGCCTTATTACCGCCAGCTCTGGCAACCACGGCAGAGCTGTAGCCTACGCAGCCAAGATGCTGGATACCAGGGCACTAATCCTTCTTCCAAATACTGTAACCCCCACCAAACTCAAAGCTGTTCAAGAGCTGGGAGCCAAAACCATGCTAGTTGAACCCCAAAAGAGAATAGAGATAGCTGAAGAGATAGCTAAAAAGGAGGGATACACCTTCCTCCACCCCTTCAATGATAGGGATGTCATAGCCGGCCAGGGAAGCCTTGGTATAGAGATTATCAAGCAGCTCCCCCAGACAAAAAGAGTCCTGGTACCCATGGGAGGAGGGGGACTTATCGGAGGTATAGCACTAGCTGTAAAGCATCTTAATCCTGAGATAGAAATAATCGGCCTGGAACCAGCAGCAGTTCCCAAGTTCTCCTATAATCTTAAGAGAAATGAGATTGAAGCAGTTGAAGAAAAGCCCAGCATCGCCGACGCACTACTCTCCAACAGGCCTGGTAGCTTGCCTCTGGAAATAGCAAGAAAATATGTCGATAGGGTTATAAGTGTCCAGGAAGAGCCACTAAAAGAAGCCTATAAGCTCCTTCTAGAAGAAGGCAGGGTCTACTGTGAGCCCTCCTCTGCCCTGGGCTTTGGAGCCCTGGTCCAGGGGGAGTTTAAGGATATAGATATGGCAGATAGCGTCTTTTTAATTAGTGGAGGCAATATCTCTCTGGACCTAATAAATAAAATCCTCTATCAGGAAGGCTAGCCCCTATCATCCAGCAATAGTATAGTCCTTGTGAAATATACCAAAATACAGCTTATAAATAGCCAAAAAGCCATCTAGGAAGACCTATATGGCTTTTATTAATGGTGCGAAAGGCGGGACTTGAACCCGCACGTCCAGGTGGACACTACCCCCTCAAAGTAGCGCGTCTGCCGATTCCGCCACTTTCGCTAGGCATAAAGATTATACAAACTAACCTAGTCCTTTGTCAAGGGATATAATTTTTAAATTAAACCTTCCTGGATCAAAAATACTTCCAGCTTACTTCTGAGCTCATCTAGGCTACCGTTATTCTCAATTAGGTAGCTTTTTTTTAGCTTCTCATCCCTTGGGTAGTCAAAGGAGGCCATCCTGGCCCTGGCCTGATCTTCACTTAAGCCATCCCTCTTCATAATTCTTTCAAGCTGGATTTTCTCATCCACTGAGACATAGATGATTTTTTTAAGATAGCTATCCATACCTGCTTCAAAGAGCAGGGAGCCATCGTGAAAGCTTACCCCTTCATCCGAGCGTTCCAACATGGTGCTAATTATAAGGGGATGGAGGATTCTATCAAGGAGTCTTCTTTTTTCTGGATCAGTAAATATGAGCTCAGCTAGCCTAGGCCTATCCAGCTGCTCCCCCTTAAAGGCCTGGGGAAAGGCCTTTTTTACCTCTTTAAAACCCTCAGCTCCAGGCTGCATAAGTTCTCTAGAAATAAGATCTGCATCTAAAACCCTAAAGCCCATCTCCTTTAAAAAGCCACTTAGAGTGGATTTTCCACTGGCAATATCACCAGTTATGCCGTATCTAGATTTCATACCAGCTTTCCCCCACATTAATTCCCGTTTTAAGAGGTACTTCAAGCTTAATTGTATTATTCATCTTTTCTTCTACCAGAGCCTTGACCTCGTCAAGCTCATCTTTTCTAACGTCCAGTATTAGCTCATCGTGGATTTGAAGAATTATCCTGGACTTTAGACCTTTTTTATTTAGCTCCCTATATACATCTATCATTGCAAGTTTTATTATATCTGCAGCACTGCCTTGGATTGGAGTATTCATGGCCGTTCTCTTAGCAAAGTTTCTTAAATGAAAATTCTTAGAGTGAATTTCGGGTATCTCTCTGATTCTTCCCATGAGGGTAGTTACATAGCCCTGTTCCTCAGCTAGATGGACCTGGTCATCTAGGAAGGATTTAATTTTGGGGTAGCGCTGGAAGTACTTTTCAATATAATCCTTGGCAGCCTCTATAGGGATATCTATGTTCTCGGAAAGTCCAAAATCACTCATTCCATAGATGATGCCAAAGTTTACTGCCTTGGCCTCCCTTCTCATATCATCTGTCACTTCTTCCAAGGGCACATCAAAGACCATAGAAGCAGTTAGACGGTGGATATCTAAATCCTTTAGATAGCCTTCTAGCATAACTGGGTCCTGGGAAAAGTGGGCCAGGACTCTAAGCTCAATCTGAGAGTAGTCAGCACTCAGTAGAAGGTGATCCTGGTCACTGGGAACAAAAATTTTTCTAATCCTCCTCCCCTCCTCATAGCGGATGGGGATATTTTGTAGATTAGGCTCTGTTGAACTCAGCCTACCAGTAACTGCTACGGTCTGGTTTAGGGAGGTGTGGATTCTACCATCCTCACCTATAACCTTTCTCAAACCATCTATATAGGTGCCTTTAATCTTCGCTAGAGCCCTATAGTGCAGGATATCATCTATGATGGGATGGCGGCCCTGGAGCTTATCAAGGACCTCCCTGTTGGTGGAATAGCCTGTCTTAGTTCTTTTTATAACTGGCAAACCAAGTTCTTCAAAGAGAACAAGCCCTAGCTGTTTAGGTGAATTAAGGTTAAAGGGCTCCTCAACATAGGAAAAAATATTTTTTTCCACCTGGGCCAGGGAGGAAGATATGGATTTATCCTCTGCGTCTAGGACATCAATATCAATGGTAAATCCTTCTTTCTCTATTGAAGCAAGTACCTCAATAAGAGGCATCTCCAGATTCCTATAGAGTTCCAGCATCTTTTTTTCTTCAAGTTCCTTGAGATTTTGTCTATGTTTATCCTCTAAAAAATCCAGAACCTGGCATATAAAGCCCTCTAGATTATCCTCGGGAGGATTAAGGCCACTGAGGGAAAAAATATTGTTCGTAGAGAGTTCTGGATGAAGAAGATAGCTGCTGATCATGACATCATCCACCTTTTCAGGTAGTTTACAGCCTGCTAAATAGAGCTTTTTAATATCATGGCTGATTAGACCCTTGGCTTTAGAAAGATCATTTACCTCTTCAGTAAGGTAATAGCTACCTGCCTCTTTCACACCCTGGAGGCCCTCATAGGACCAGTAAATCACCTCATCCTTTAAAGGCGCTTGACCCGGGCTAATAGATACTTTAACCCCAATTTTTTCTTCATCACTTTGAATTTGTTTAAGAAAGCTTCTCAGTTCATACTTCTCCAGTATCTCCCTGGCTCCGCCAAAGTCCATGCCTGCATAGGAGAAATAGTCCTGGTCGAATTCCACAGGAGCATCCAAAATTATTCTTGCTAGGTCTCTGCTGAGGAAGGCCTGCTCTCTGCCCTCCTCCAGTAGTTTTCTAATTCTAGGTGTCACCTGGCCTGGGTCCTCAAATACGTCTTCCAAATGGCGACCACCCTTTAGTAGATTATAGGCAGTTTTTGCTCCTATTCCCTTAACCCCAGGTATGTTATCCGAGGGGTCTCCTCTAAGTCCCATCTCATCAACCACCTGGTCTGGGCTAAGTCCCAGTTCTTCAATTACCTCGGCTACCCCATAGTCTACAAGTTCGCTTATTCCCTTTTTAGGTAGGGCTACCTTGGTCTTATCATTGACCAGTTGTAGGGTATCCTTGTCACCGGAAAGGATAACCGATTCAATATTTAAATCTCTGGCCTGGTTGGCCAGGGTGCCTATAAGGTCATCGGCCTCATAGCCGGATAATTCAATCCTAGCTATACCAAGGGCGTCTAGAATCTCCTTGAGAACAGGCATTTGCATGGCCAGCTCCTCGGGCATCCCCTTCCTATTACCCTTATAGTCTTGGTACTTTTCATGCCTAAAGTTCTTTCCCTTGCTATCAAAGGTAATAACCAGATGGCTGGGTTTTTCCCTGTATAGCATGTTATCTAACATACGTAAAAATCCATGGACTCCACCTGTGAACACACCACTTTTTGTTCTAAGTGGAGGCAGGGCATAGTAGGCCCTATTTACCAGGGAATTACCATCGACTATAAGTACTTTTTTCATCTATCTATCTTCCTTTCATCCTCATAACTTTCTAAAAAGGAGCTTTGTCTTCCATCTATAACTGTACCCAATACTGCCCCTAAATGGACATGTTCCATACTGGCAAAAACAGAAGATTCCAGCTGGGGGAAAGTTTCTTTCAAAACTGGTATCAGCTCTTTTATATTTTGCCTTGCAGAATCTATACCACCACTTGCCACGGGGCAGGCACAGTCTAAAAAGTCCAAGCCATTGTACTTCTGCCAGGCCACTATGTCCCTTTCTTTCAGATAGTAGAGGGGCCTGATTAGCTCCATAGCTTCAAAGTTGCTGGAGTAGAGCTTGGGCATCATGGTCATGGTAATACCACCCTGCAGGACATTTAGAAGGATGGTCTCAATCACATCATCATAGTGATGGCCAAGGGCTAGTTTGTTACAGCCCTCCATTTGAGCCAGTTCATAAAGAGCACCCCTTCTCATCCTAGCACACATGTAACAGGGCTTGTCACTGAGCTTCTGGGATACAGCAAAAATATTTTTGTCATAGATTTTTAGGGGTATATCAAGCTGCCTAGCCCTGGCCTCCAGCTCCTCCCGATTGGCTCTATCATAGCCGGGGTCCATTGCTATAAATGAGAGCTCGAAGTTTCTTTTTCCATGGCGGTAAAGCTCCTGGAAGAGCTTTGCTAATAAAAAGGAGTCCTTGCCACCACTAATAGCCACGGCTATCCTATCTCCATCATTAATAAGTTTATAATCCTTCAGGGCCCGAACAAAGGGGGTCCAGAGCCTTGATCTGAATTTCTTCTGGATACTATTTTCAATTTCAGCACATGTTTTCATCTTTACCTCTATCTGTAGTATAATCAATTCATCATGGAGGTACAAGTGAATCCCTTTACCAGAATAGAAGCACTAATAGGCCAGGATTACTCAAAAATTCAAAAGCTCAGGGTGGCCATTGTGGGGCTCGGAGGTGTAGGTAGCCACGCTGCTATGGCCCTAGCAAGAAGTGGCGTTGGAAAACTCCTTCTTATGGACCCCGACACAATAAAGACCAGTAATTTTAACCGCCATGCCCAGGGCTATAGGAGGCATTTGGGCAAGAACAAGGCAGAAGCCATGAAGGAGGAGATCCTAGGCTTCAGGGATATGGAAATCCACAGCCTGCCATTTTATTATAGGGAGGAAGAAAAAGAGCTCCTCTTTATTCATAATTTTGATTATCTAATAGATTGTATCGATCTTATAACCTACAAGCTTCAACTTGTGGAGGAGTGCCAAAAAAGAAACCTACCCTTTATTTCTTCCCTAGGCACAGGAAATAGACTGAGGCCGGATAAGCTTGAAATATCTAGCCTATATAAGAGTGAAAATTGCTCCCTAGCCCGGGTTATGCGAAGGGAGGCAAGGAAAAAAGAACTTCAGGATTTCCCAGTAGTCCTATCTTTAGAAAGGGCAAAAAATATTGTTTTAGAAGAAAAGGAAGGAAGTCGGCATCTTCCTGCTTCTAGCTATTTCACGCCGGCTGCAGCTGGTATGCTGCTTGCCTACTGGGTGATAGAAAGGGCAATTCAAGATAATTTAGAAGGAGAAGTCTAGCTACTATGAAAAAGATACTACTAACAGTCCTCTTGTTGGCTCTGCTTTTATCTAGCTCCTGCACAGGTCAGCAAAAAGTAGAGGAAATTCCAGCACCCATGGAAATTGAAGTCCAAGTCCAGGAGGAGACAGAAGCCGATTTTTCGGTCCTTAAGGTTCAATTAAACTCCTCTAGAAGCGATAAGTGGCTCAAAGAACCTGGGAAAAAACTCGAGGACTACCTGGAAGAAAAACTAGAGATGCCCGTCCAGGTTTCTATAGCCAGAGACTACATCTCTACCATAGAGGATATGAAGACGAAGAAGGTCCACCTGGCCTTTCTTACCCCCCTGCAATATGTCCTGGCAAGTCGTGATAAGGCTGCCAATCCCCTTTTAAGAGCTCTTAGATATGATAGGGATGACAGGGGTGGAAAAATAGATAGCAGTGGTCCCCTAGCCTCCTATAAAGGCCAGCTACTTGTCGCAAAAAACAGTGATATAAGTTCGCTAAAGGATTTAAAGGGGAAGAAGGTCGCAGTGGTCAGTTTTCTCTCCAGCTCCAGTTATATTATACCCTCCAAGCTATTATCCCAAAGTGGACTTGACCCCTTGGAGGATATAGACTGGATAAAGGTTGCCAGCCACGACAAGGCAATAGAAGCTATCTATGATGGCAAGTGTGATGCAGCCTTTACTTATAGCGATGCCAGGGAAATCTTTGTAGAAAAACTTCCTGAAATCTACGATAAGGTGAGGCTTCTATCCTTTACACCCAGCATAGCCAGTGATCTAGTGGCAAATATCCCCGACATGGATGAGGAGCTTGTAGAAAAAATATACCAAGCCCTTATCAGCATAGATGACTTTTCTATTTTAAAAAACCTCTATGACTGGGATGACCTTGGGCATGTAGTAGATAGCGATTATGATGAACTTCGCATCTATCTAAAGAACCTTGAAGAAGGTGGATACTAGTATTATGTCAATATAAAAACCAAAGGAGTAGTTGATGAATATACTGATTACCAATGATGATGGAATTAAAGCTAGAGGGATTAGCTACCTTGTGGAAGCTGCCAAAGCCTTTGGCAGGGTCTACCTGGTCGCTCCAAAGAGCCAGCAATCTGCCGTATCCCAGGGTATTACCATCCATGAACCCCTGCAAATTGACAAGGAAGAAGGACTTTTTGAAGGAGTAAAATCTGCCTACTCAATAAGTGGAAAGCCTGCAGATTGCATAAAGGTTGCCTTGGAATATCTGCGCTTTGATATAGATCTTGTCCTCTCTGGGGTCAATGATGGTCCAAACCTAGGTACAGATATTTTATATTCTGGCACAGTAGCAGCTGCCAGTGAAGCTTCGGTCTTTAATATACCGGCCATAGCCTTTTCCACGGACTTTGGACACTTTGACCTGGTAGAGAGAGAATTACACAGGACTCTAAAATATTCCCTGGACCAGGGTCTTGCTAAAAAGGGATTGATTGTAAATATAAACTTTCCTCTAAACCCCCATGAAAAATCCAAGGGTATTAAAATTACCTCCCAGGGCCGGAGAATCTTCAATGCAAAATTTCGCCACGAAGAAGGTAAGTATTGGCAGGAAGGCAATTGGGTCTATGTGAAAAACGGAGATAATACCGACGTAGTAGCAGTGACCCAGGGCTATACCTCCATAACCCCCCTTGGTATAGATAGAACCAACCACAGCATCATGGATGAATGGATAAAAAAAGATCACCCCATCTGGTGATCCTGCTCCCTAGCGGGGGCTTTTTTTTCTATCCAAAACGAGAACACTAATCATAGTCATTATAATACTAACAATTACCGCATCCCTGTACCCTTGGATTTGATAACCCCTTACATAGGGCTCAGCCTTAATAAAGGCTATTGGTAGCGACATCAGGGATAAGGCAAGTCCTGCTATATAGCTTATTCCAAAGGTAAGGCAGCCCATCATCTTTAAAAAGCTACTGGTCACTCTAAGTATAAATAGAATCAGATTTATAATCACGGAGAGCTTGAGTGCCGTAGCAAAGTCCTCTATATGAATTAGATTGGTAAATTCCGAAAGAATTATAAGTGAAGCTGATGTTAATACCCAATTTATTATTATTTTCATTCTATCCTTACCGCCCTTCCACCTACCAGGATCCTTCCACTGGCCCTATCGAGCTTGGCATAGACTCTACCCTGTATACCCAGGGCATGGCCTTGAGCAAAGCTAGCTTGGTAATTATCCGACAAAATTCCTTCCTTAATGAGAAGACCAAAAAGGGCCCCATTGGCTGAACCTGTAACAGGATCCTCAGGTATCCCACAGGCTGGAGCAAAATCTCTGGTGTAAAAATCATATTCTCCCCTAGTTTGACCAGTATAAAGATGAGTGCTGAGTACTCCCATAACTCTGTTTATACTTGCCAAGGCCTCCATATCTGGAGAGAGCTTATCAATTATGCTCTCACTAATAATAGGGACAAAGAGATCCCAGTTTCCTGTATAGGCGGCCATAAGAGGATAGGTCTTATCAATATCAGAGGCACTTAGACCAAGGCTTGCCAATAAGGCCTCCCTATCAAAGGCTATTTGCCTGGTCTGGAGCTGGGCCTGAAGCATCCATACCCTATCAAGCTGGCCCTCTTTATAGCTATAGAAGACCGGTATTTCTCCCACTGGCGTGGTAAGAACTTCAGCCTCCCTTTTTTTCTCTAGCCCCCTGTGCCAAATAAAGGCCAGGCTTGCGTGGCCACAGAAATCTATCTCCTCTTCAGGTGAAAAGAACCTGAGATCTAAGCCCTCATAAAATAAAGTTTCAGCAAAACCTAAATCTCTTGCTATCTCCTGCATTCTATCATCGCTTAGACCTCTGGACTTGACCAGGGCTGTCCTGTTACCCTTGCCAGGGATGTCGGTAAAGGAATCATAAATATACATAGTGCCCCCTAGTAACATCAAAAAGGCAGCTCAAAAAAGCTACCTATGTATAGGGGAAATTCCCCTAGTTTTCACTGATCTCTTTAACCGAAGAAATGAAATAGCGGGGGAAAAGGACACCTATGCTGCTAAGTTCAACATAAAAACCATCAATTTCCCTGGCCAAACCCTCTTCTACATAAAAAGTCATGCCCTGATCCTTATTTTCTACCTTTACATAGCCATCCATTTTCTCTGGTAAACCTGTATCAACCACCGGTTGACGACTGGGTCCACCTCAGCCATTTTGAATAACAGTTTTAATAGTAAATTCGGATAAGCTCTTTTCTTCTAGCTTTGGTAGTAATTTCTCTCTAAATCCTATAACCATACCTACCCCCTTTCCTAACCTATATATACCATGGCAGAAAACATCAAAACATATGTTTATTTTTTAGCATATATTTTGAAATATAAGCCCTTTAATCAAAAGAGGTCTGAGCTCCCAGACCTCTTTATCTTTACTTAATCCTCTTAACGCTCAACTAGAAGGCTAGTTCCCATTCCCCCGCCGATGCAGAGGGTAGCCAGACCCTTCTTGGCGTCTCTTCTTGCCATCTCATGGAGTAGGGTAACAAGAATCCTTGCCCCACTGGCACCGATTGGATGGCCAAGAGCAATGGCACCGCCATTGACATTAACCTTGTCAAGGTCAAAATTTAGTTCCTTGGCAACGCTGAGGGCCTGGGCTGCGAAGGCTTCATTAGCTTCGATTAAATCCAGGTCTTCAACTGTCCAGTTTGCCTTTTCAAGGGCAGCTTTAGTAGCAGGAATAGGACCAGTACCCATAATCTCTGGCTCAACTCCCCTAGTTGCGTGGGCAACTATAGTTGCTAGGGGTTTAAGGCCCAGCTCATCAGCCTTTTCTTTACTCATAATAACAAGCATGGCAGCGCCATCATTAATTCCCGAGGCATTACCTGCAGTCACAGAACCATCTCTTTTAAAGGCAGGCCTTAATTTTCCAAGTCCTTCAAGGGTAGCACCCTTTCTTATATGCTCATCCTGGTCTACAACTAGAGCCTCTCCTCTTCTTTGAGGTATAACCACAGGAACAATCTCATCTTTAAAGCGTCCTTCTGCCTGGGCTGCTTCAGCCCTATTTTGTGATGCAACAGCCAGGGCGTCCTGCTCTTCTCTGGTTAATTCCCAGCGATCCACAATATTTTCCGCTGTAATTCCCATATGATAATCATTAAAAACATCCCAAAGTCCATCATGGACCATGTAGTCAACCATGGATGTATCACCCATTCTAGCACCGTAACGGGCAGATGGCACAAGATAGGGCGCCATACTCATATTTTCTGTACCACCGGCTAGGATTACATCTGCATCTCCAGCACTAATCAATTGACTTGCAAGACTCACAGAACGCAGACCAGAACCACAGACAATATTTATAGTCATGCAGGGTACTTCAACGGGAACACCAGCCCCTAAGCCCACCTGACGAGCGACATTCTGACCCTGTCCTGCAGAAAGAACATTACCAATGTATACTTCATCAATTAGTTCTGGGCTAATCCCAGCTCTTTCAATAGCTGCCTTTGCAGCTGTAACACCAAGCTCTACAGAAGATACATCTTTAAATGAACCTCCAAAACTACCTATAGCAGTTCTTACCGCTGAAACTATTACTACCTCTCTCATATAAGACTCCTTTCAAAACTCTAACCATCACTATAAAGTATAATCTTAGCACTATTATAAGTCAAGGTAGGCATGTATTTAGTTGTTTTTTTTATGATACGCAAATGATATTGTCACAGTGTAAGCACAAATGATATTGTCACCCAGGCCCTAGTCCACTACACTAAAGAAGACTATTTGAAAGGATGGACTACTTTAGTGAGAAAGATAGAGCTAAGAATGAGCGAACAGTTTAAGTACGAGAAAGTAAAGAGATTTGTCGATCAAGGTAAAAACTTCAACAGA
>CAYFUM010000004.1:77040-84902 GCA_964346475.1 uncultured Peptostreptococcaceae bacterium | reverse complement strand
AGGATAGTTCCCCAGGGAGAGGTCCTCACCCTGGCAAAGTCCCAGGTCACCTTGAGGCTTCCTTCAATACTGGTATCAGTGCTTCCCTGTGTGCCAGAACCAGACCCTACTAGGTCAATATAGTCTGCATACATGTAGCCATTTTTTCCATTGGCATAGACCTCATACCAGACCATGCCATCACTATCCCTTGTCGAGCCATAAACCTCTACGGAAGCTCCCTGGTAGATTAAATCTAAGATTGTACCCCAGGGGTTATCCCTTAAATGCACTGCTGAATAATTCACTATTCCCGACTGAGCGCTTTGTGCAAAGACCGGGAACATAGTAGGTGTGAATAAAGTCAGGACTAGGGCTAGGGCCATTAGCCCAGCGATCCATCTCTTCATATAAACCTCCTTATCTTCGAAAATTATAGCATGAAGGTCTAAAACTTGTAAAGCCATTGAAATCAGCGACTTTTCTATACATTAGCTTGCACTTTCATCTATATCTATATATGGTAAAGTGGTAACCTGTCATACCACAAGATGTGCAAATTTTGTAATTTTTCTAATTTCCATAAACTCCAGAATAATTTTCTATATAGGAGCTAATATCATCAACAATTACACTGGGAACATAGTTTTGCATTCCAAAGATGTTTTCCTGGAGAGTAACTACATTTTGTCTCATGTTGGATGGAACAGCATACCAGAGGCCATCGGGGAGTATTCCACCCCAGTAATCAAAGGGGAAACTAAACTGCTTGGTAGTTAAACCATCCTTCATACCATCATAAATGTCCATTAACTTTTCTATGTCAGAAAATGAATAGGAAGTCCTAATTAGAGGCATCATCTCCTTGACAAACTTCACCATTTCCCTTCTGCCCATACCCTTAGCATACTCCATAAGGTAGAGAATCAGGTCTCTTTGTCTTTGATTTCTGCCCTGGTCACCTCCCGAACTATATCTAACCCTCATATATAAAAGGGCACCCTGACCATCTAGAACCTGCTCACCTTCATAGTACTCGCCGTACTTACTCATATCATAGGCTTCTTCTGAGGTAACATAGGTCGGATAGCCTCCTATCAAATCCACAGCCCTAGCAACAGCATTGAAATCAAAGACTACAAAGTCTCTTATATTTAAATCAAAGTTTGTATTAATTGCCTTCATTGTTTCCACAGGACCACCATACATATAGGAGTGGTTGAGCTTTTGATAGGTCTGGGAGCTAGGCATATAGCTTAGTGTATCCCTCATAACCGAGGTTAGTTTCATGGATTTACTGTTGCTGTCCAGGCTGGTAATAATCATAACATCACTCCTGCCACTGTCATATCCATCATCGTCAACACCTATAAGAAGAATGTTTTGAACTCCCCTTTGCTTGCTAGTATAGACTTCCAGTTCATCCTCAGTCATATTTATATCTTCTTTTTTAACTATACCTAGCTCCTCATCCTTTTTAGGAACGGCCACGGTATGAAGACTAGGAAGAAATTCTAGCCCTATGGATAGACCAACCAGGCCAAGGATAAAGATAGTAAAAATAACCTGTCCTATCCTAGTACCCCGGCTAACCCGCTTTTTTTCGCTCATCTTATACTCCATCAAATATTTCTTCGATAAGGGGTTTAATTTCCTCCAGGGAAACCAGCCTCTTCTCCTGCTCATCGGAAAGCTTAAGTTCCACCATGCCCTTGTCTATGTCTCTACCCACAGTAATCCTGGCGTATACGCCTATAAGTTCCATATCATTAAACTTTACACCTATACGCTCATCTCTATCATCTATAGCTATATCGAGCCCCGTCTCAAGAAGCTCTTTATAGAGTTTATTTCCCACATCCATTTGGTCCTGCTTTTTCACATTAACTACTACTATAGCCACCTGGATAGGTGCTAGGTGCTTGGGCCAGAGGATCCCATGTTCATTGTGGTTTTGCTCTACAATAGCTGCCATACACCTGCCTGGACCAATACCATAGGAACCCATCATTACAGGGATTAATTTATTATTCTCATCACTGTAATAGAGGTCCATGGCCTTGGAATACTTATCTCCCAGCTTGAAGGTATTTCCTATCTCTATACCCCGGGAGAACTTTACTGGACCCTGGCCATTTTCACAGAGGTCTCCTTCCTGTATAAGCCTTATATCGGCAACTTTATCAACAGAAAAGTCCTCAAGATTTACATCTATATAGTGGTAGTCCTTTTCATTTGCTCCAACTATAAAGTTTGCAAGTAGCTCAACCTCTTTATCCATAATAAGTGGAATATCAAGGCCCATGGGCCCAGCATAGCCGACCTCGGCACCGGTAGTCTCCATTACCATCTCTGCTGATGCCATCTCCACCTGGTTAACACCAAGTAGCTTTTGTACCTTAACTTCATTTATCTCATGGTCTCCCCTCACCATTAGGCCATAGGGCTTACCATCTAAAGAATAAATTAGAGTCTTTACAAACTTTTTTTCTTCCTCACCAAAAAATCCTGCTACTTCTTCTATTGTAGCAGCTCCAGGGGTGTGGACCTTCTTCATTGTCCTATGCTCCTCATTGGAAGCCTCACCTGAAGCTATACAGCCCGCCACCTCAATATTTGAGGCGTAACCACTTTTTGGCTCTAGGACCAAAATATCCTCACCTATATCACTAAGTGCTTGGAATTCCTCGGAGAGAAGTCCCCCCATAACCCCGGTGTCAGCCGTAACTATAGCATATTTAATACCCATCCTATCAAAGGATCTTTTATAGGCCTCAAACATAGCATCATAGGACTTGTTCAGTCCCTCCAGATCCCTATCAAAGCTATAGGCATCCTTCATAGTGAACTCCCTTACCCTGATTAGACCAAAACGGGGTCTAGGCTCATCCCTAAACTTCTTTTGAAATTGAAAGAGATTGAAGGGCATATCCTTATAGCTACTAATCTTCATAGCAGCGGCCGCAGCAAAGAGCTCCTCATGGGTAGGACCTAGAACAAAGGGCCTATTATTTCTATCCCTAAGTGAAAACATGCTATCACCAAAGCCCTCTCTTCTTCCCGACTCAATATAGACCTCTTCGGGGATAAGAGCAGGCATAGAAACCTCCTGGGATCCAGCGGCCACCATCTCCTGGCGGATAATCTCTTCAATCTTATTTATAACCCTAAGACCTAGAGGCAGCATCATATAGACTCCCCCGGAGCTCTTTTTGATCATACCTGCCCGCACCAAGAGATTACCGCTTATAGATTCCTCGCCCTTGACGTTTTCCCTTAGTGTGTAGAAATAACTGCTATTAAGTCTCATAAAAAACCTCTTTTTCTAATATAAAAGTGAAGTACAAAAAGTCTAGTCATCCCAGGGAACTAGATTTTTTCAAGAACCCTAACAAGAAGCCTATAAACCCTGTCTACCGAGGAAATAGATACCTTCTCCTCAGGAGTATGGGCTCCCTCAATACTGGGACCCAGGGCTATCATATCCATTTTTCCGATTCTTTCCTGGAGTATTCCACACTCTAGGCCTGCATGAATTGCCTCCACCCTGGCCTTTTCTCCAAAGAGTTCCTCGTAAACTTCAAGGAAGAGCTCCCTAACCCTGCTATCCTTCTCAAACTTCCAGCCAGGATAATTGCCCCTGTTATCACTTCTTCCACCAGCAAGTAGGGCAATTTTTGTAAATTGTCTCAGGGTCATTACCTTTCTACTCTCTACACTGCTCCTATGAGCCGATTCAAAGACCACCTTGTTCTTATCGGTAGTGACTACTCCCAGGTTGGTGGAGCTCTCCACTAGACCAGGCATATCAGCACTCATGCTTAGCACACCATGGGGGATGATATAGAGAAGTGAAATGACCTTTTCAGTAGACTCCTGGCTCATGGCCTTTTCAGGTAGATCAACCTTTTTATATTCTATCTTGATGTCTCTTTCTATGGAGGCATATTCTCCCCTAAAGACCTCTAGACTATCTTCTATAACCCTGCTTATATCTTCATTGGTAGTAATTATTGCCCGTGCACTTGCAGGGATGGCATTGTTTTTTTCACCACCCTCAAGGTGCACCAGTCTTATACCACCCAGCCTCTCTAGAAGTCTTCCCATTAGCTTAATAGCATTTGCCCGACCCTTGTCAATCTCCATACCGGAGTGGCCACCCTTTAAACCATAAAGACTAAGCTCATAGGCATCCTTCTTCACATTACTCTTGTATTCCACAGGAAGTGTAATCCTATCCCTAGCTCCACCGGCGCAGGAAGAAAGAAAAATCCCTTCCTCTTCAGAGTCAAGGTTGATAAGTGTCCTACCCTTAAATAGTTTGCCATCGACAGCTCCAGCCCCTATTAGTCCAACTTCCTCATCAGTGGTTATAAGGACTTCTATGGGAGGATGGGAAAGCTTATCATCATCTAGAATGGAGAGAATCAAAGCTACTGCTATGCCGTTATCTGCACCTAGAGTTGTACCCTTTGATTTAATCCAATCGCCATCAACATACATAGGGATTGGAGAATTATCAAAATCAAAATCCAGGCCAGCTTCACAGACACATACCATATCCATATGCCCCTGAAGAATTACTGGCTCTTCTTCCTCCCGACCCTCACTTCCATCCTTTTTTATTATGACGTTTAGGGACTTATCCTGGTGTACACTAAGCCCTCTTTTTCTAGCAAAATCTACTAAATAATCACTAATTGCCTTCTCATCACCACTACATCTTGGTATCTGTGTTATATCTTTGAAAAACTCTATTGCTCTTGCCATTTCTTCCTCCTAATTTCTTTTAATTGATAAAAATATCCTGTCTTTTAAATCCAGTACTTCACTAGTCTGAAGGACTAGCAGCATGATAAAATATACAGTCATTCCTAGTAGTGCCACCAGGATTATATACCCCAAAAGAGGCAGGGCCTCTATATTTGTCAGTGCCTTGGCTATATAAAGTACCAGCAGCATAGTAAGTCCCGCCAGAATGTACTTGACCAGGGATATGGAGAATATACTTACCCCCTCCTTCTTAAAGTAATCCCTGGTCCTATAGATGCTGGCAGCAACTGCCGTATAGGACGCCAAAGAAGATGCTATAGCCAGTCCATAAACTCCCCATATCCTGATAAATATAAAGTTCAAAATAATATTGGTGACAATATTTACCAGAGATGGGAGAATAGTCTTTTTGCTCTCCCCTAAGGAAATTAAAAACTTACCTAGTATATCGTTAATTGACCAACCCGCTAGAGCCAGACTATAGAAAAAAAGTAACCAACCCATGACACTTATATCCTGAGCAGTCATGCTCCCCCTATAGTAGAGAAGCTCCATAATCTCCCTACTCAGAAAGAGAACCCCAAAGGTTAGAGGAACTATGAGTAGCATTAGAAAGGACAGGTTATCCCTTGTCACCTGGCAAAGCCCCAAATAATCGTTATCATGAAAAAGATCCGACTGCTTGGTAAAGAGCACTGTTGAAAAACTCATGGCCAAGACAGAGACAAAGACTCCATAAACCAGTCCCGAGTAGTTAACCAGACTCAGACTACCTGGATCCAGGCTGGAGGCTAGGTTGGCATCTACTGTTAGGTTAAGCTGGGAAGCTGATGTAGTCAGCATAATGGGACCAATTAATACTAAAAAATAGCTTAGATACTCATCTTTTAATTTTATATCGAAGCTATACTGATACCTCTCCCTTATAAAAGGAATCATAACCCAGATTAGCTGAGAAAGATAGCCCAGTACAGTGATGGCTATTAGAAAATTCAGTCCCTTCTCACCCCAGAAATAAATGCCTATAATATTTATAAAGTTCATAGGGATGGCTATGGCAGCCGGTATAAAATACCTGTTATTTTGCTGCAAATATCCTACCAAGGTATAGGTTATAATTTGGAGTCCTGCTATGACACTGGTAAATTTAGTATAATGACCTACCAGGTATAGCTTTTCACCTTGAAACCTTGATACCAGACCAGCCAAGGGATGGGCAAGTCCTATTATTATAAAAACCACCAGGGCGCTGATAAGGAGCATGAGGCTGATAAAACGGTTGAAGAAACTATCCTTTTCTTCATTTTTTTCCGCCATAGTCAAAACCGGTACCAGGCAGGTATTGATTCCTGCCAGGACTATACCCAGAAAAACCCCCGGAATCATAACACTGGCAAAAAAGATATCGCTGATTTCGCCTGCTCCATAGCTCCTACTTATGACTATGGTTCTCAGGAGGCCCGTCACCTTGGAAAGGGTCAGAAGGATCATCATTCCTAGGACGCTGCGTCTCACTTATCTTGCCTTTCAATAGAAATAGTAATCTCATTGATCATTGAGTTAGATTTGGCAAAAATAACCTGGTAGCGAAGTTTAACACTCCCCAGGCCTTCAACCAGATTGTTTTCAATGCTCTCTGTTAGAAGGCTAATCCTAAGAGGACCAAAATCACTGTCCATTACCAAACTATCCCTATGGTTCTCTCTAAAATGCATAATATAACTATCGGTACCGCTGATGGAACGGGTCAGATAACCCTCTCCTATCTCCATCATACCCAGTAGCTCTTCCGAGCTGGGATAAAGGGCTGACTCATCATAGTGGTAGCAATAGCCAGCAGCGCACCTCTCCATTTCACCTTCTGTGAAAAAAACCATATTATCCTCGAACTCTCCGCCCTTATCAAAAACCGTTTCCATGCGGATTAAAACTTTATCCTTCACTTCTACCTCAGGGTCCATTTCTCTAGAATATTAAGCATAGAGACTCCCCTATCTTTCCATAACTTAGTGTACATACTTATAGGTGTGAAGCCTGGCATAGTATTAATTTCGTTCAAATAAATTTTACCATCCCTAGTGTAGAAAAAATCTACCCTGGACAAGTCCTTAATGGCAAAGACTTCTCCCGCAAGCTTGGTATAGTAGGCGATTTGCTTCTCTACATCTTCACTTATATCTGCAGGTATCAAAACCTTACTTCTCTCATCGTTATACTTAGCATCATAGCTGTAAAACTCCTCAGCAGGGATAACCTCCCCCACTCCGGATACCTCACCTTGGAGAAGGGAACACTCTAGCTCCCTGCCCTCTATACTTCTTTCCACCAAGACCTTTTTATCAAACCTAAAGGCCTCTTCTAGGGCCTTTTCTAGCTCCTTTTGGTCTCTAACCTTACTTACCCCAATGCTACTTCCAAGATTAGCGGGCTTTACAAAGGCAGGAAATTCCACAGGTGGCAGCTCATCCCCCTCCCTCAGGCAGATCCAGTCCACCACGGGAATACCAACAGTAGCCATTACTATTTTGGCCATATCCTTGTCCATGAGTAGGGCGCTGGTTAGTACGTCACAACCAAAGTAGTCTATGCCCAGGGTTTCAAAGAAACCCTGGATTTTCCCGTCCTCACCGTAGGGTCCATGGAGGAGAGGAAAGGCGTAGTCTACGCTATAAAGGGCCTGGAGGACGTCTTCCTCCACCCTCTTATCACCTTCAAAACAGAGCTGCTTCTCCTCAGGAAACTCCTTAAGAAGTCTCATCCTACCTTTTTTATCTATACCAATTAAAACAAAATCAAAACTCTCCAAAACTTCTTCTATCTTTAATAGCTCCCTGGCACCAACAAGAGAAACCTCATGTTCCTCACTTCTTCCACCAAAGAGCAGGGCAATTTTCTTCTTCATATCAACCTTTCAAAATCTTAACCCAGAGATCCCCTGGTAGGTCTCTGGCAAGAAGCTCCGCCTCCTGGCGGCTATCGCATAATTTAAAAATACTGGTTCCACTTCCACTCATAAGAGCTCCAGGCCCCAAAAGTTCTTTGATTTTTTTTAGCTCGGGAGCCAATCTAAAGGCAGGGACTTCCAGATCATTGACACTGGCCTTAATATC
>CAYFUM010000004.1:49680-76940 GCA_964346475.1 uncultured Peptostreptococcaceae bacterium | reverse complement strand
GCAGCACGATAAACTATATTGTCACCCTCTATAATATCACAATCTAAAAATATACCATAATCTCTTTTATCTACATATAAAAAATCATAGAGAGGCAGCTCTTCCATAAGCATTAGAAGCTCATGATAGCCATCCTCTCTTCTTTTAATAACCTTTAAAAACAAATTAATTTTGGCTGGCGCCTTATATTTCTTCATCTTTTCTATTGGGCACATAGCTGGGAACTATTTGCCTTAACTCCTTAATAAGACTACTATCAGTCCTGCCCTTTGCCAACTTCCAGAGTACCTTTAGTTTTTCATCCAGCTCGTCTAGATTTATTACTTCCTCGGGTTCTATAAAGATCTTCTTGTGGGCTGTTTTCTTGGCTCTGTTTTTATCTAGAAGTAGTTCTTCATAGAGTTTTTCACCTGGCCTTAGCCCAGTATAGACAATGCTTATATCCCGGTCCAGCTCCAGGCCACTAAGCCTTATCATGTTTTTTGCAAGGTCGTTAATCTTTATGGGCTCTCCCATATCTAGGATGAAAATCTCTCCTCCAGTTGCAAAACTTCCCGCCTGAAGAACAAGTTTAGCTGCCTCAGGTATGGTCATAAAGTACCTGGTGATCTCTGGGTCCGTCACTGTGATAGGTCCCCCCTCCTCAATCTGCTTTTTAAAGAGGGGAATTACACTGCCACTGGATCCCAGGACATTGCCAAATCTAACTGCAACATAATCAGTTTTTGAGTACTGGTTCCAAGCCTGAATTATCATCTCACCTAGTCTCTTGGTTGTTCCCATGACATTGGTGGGGTTTACTGCCTTATCTGTACTAATAAATACAAACCTCTCCACTCCTACATCGTGGGAAACTCTGGCCATGTTGTAGGTCCCAAAGACATTATTAAGTATAGCTGAATGGGGGCTAGCCTCCATCAGAGGAACATGCTTATGAGCAGCTGCATGGAAGACAATATCGGGTCTGTGCTTTTCCATAACATCTTCAATACGACTGGCATTTCTCACAGACTCGATGAGGCAGTGAAGATTTAGGTTGGGGTCTTTTCTTAGGAGCTCATTTTGCAGGTCATAGAGGTTGTTCTCATACATGTCTAGAAGAACAAGTTTAGAGGGTTTATATCTTGTAATCTGACGGGCTAGCTCACTACCGATAGAGCCTCCCCCGCCAGTAATAAGTACTACTCTGTCCTCAATAATTTCCTGTATACTTGTCTCATCCAGCTCAACTTCTTCACGGCCTAGGAGGTCGTTAATCTGAACATTACGGATATGACTCAGCTGAACTGTTCCACCAATTATTTCGTAAACCCCAGGAACTATTTTTACTACTACATTGGTACCTGTGGCTAGATCTATATAGGCCTTCTTTGTATCCTGGTCCACCGAAGGCATGGCTATGATTACCTCGTCTATGTCATAGCGCTCTATAAGCTCTTCCATGTTATTTATATCGCCCAAAACCTTCACTCCTTGAATAAGAAGATTTTTCTTAGCTGGATCATCATCTATAAAACAAACCGGCTCAAAGCCCAGTTTTTTATTCTTCTGGAGCTCCTTCAGGACCATTACACCAGCCTCACCAGCTCCTGCAATCATAATTCTTCTAGAGGTCTTTTCAAAACTCAGAGGATTTCCAGTTCTTCGTATCCTGATTAAAAATCTTATTCCAGATACAAGGGCCATATCAAGGATAAGAACTATAGGAAAAATACTCCTAGGAAATCGTAGGTCCTGACTGACAAGAAGAAAACCCACCAATAAATTTGATATAAGGGTAGCTCCTAACAGCCTAATTATCTCATCAACACTGGCATAGCGCCAGAGGATTTTGTAGAGATTAAAAACACCAAAGATTATAATTTTTATAATTATAATTATTGGTAGAAATTTAATTAAATTATCTATCTGGGAGGTAGGAATTATCCCATCGAATCTAAGATAGAGCGCCAAAAAGTAGTTAAAAGCAATTATTAAAATATCAATTATAACTAATAAAAAGGTATTTTTTCTCATATGTTTTCCTCGAAATTATTATACCATAGTTGCCTAGAATCTAAGAAATATGAAAACCCCTCTTTTGTATTAGTCCCAGGCTGATTAAAACTCACTTAATTAAATTATTATACCATGATATTGATATTAAAGGTAAAAAAGAACAATTGCCAATCCCAGTTGTCATAAAGGTCTCTAATACACTCTACCTTCAGTAATTTGCTTAACATTTTATAAGAAAAAACCCTCTCTATAAATCGAGAGGGCTAAATTCTAGCTATTAAGATATTTTTTCTCTCACCTCTTTACAGAGGTTTCTTACAGCTCCAGTAAATTCCTCAACATCACCTACAAGGGGACTCCCATTAAACTCCATAGTATGGAGCACATCCCATTTCATCATATTTCTTTTCAAAATTTCATTGAATTCCTTTATAGCCCCTCCGCTCCAACCATAACTGCCCGCATAGATAGCCAGCCTGTTCTGAATTCTCTTTCTTCCCATCTCATCTAGGACGGAAGCCATGGGAGGGAAAATTTTATATTCATAGGTTGGTGCTGCAACAATTATACCTGTGCTAGCCCAGGCATGCTCCAGTACCGTACCCATATCAGTCTCAGTGACACAAAGGGAGGTATAGTCCATACCCTCTTCCTCTAAAGTGGCTTCAATAGCATCCACCATTTTTCTAGTCATACCATACATGCTACCCCAGAGCAGTAGGACCTGTTCCTTGGCCACTCCCTTTTGATAGGAGACATACCTTTCAAAATCTTCAATAATTCTCTCTGGTTCCTTCCTCCAAACCATGCCATGGCCCGGAGCAACTACTTCTATATCATAGGCCTTGGCTTTCTCAATTCCTCTACCTACCATAGGTGTAAAGGTCCCTAGAATGTTGGAGAAGTATCTGATCTGCTGGGTCTCAAACTCTGCTTTTTCCTCTTCACTGTACTGATCATCAAAGAAGTGGCTGAGCTTTCCAAAGGATCCAAAGGCGTCACAGCTAAAGAGGACCTTGCTTTTTTTCTCGTAGCTCATAATGGTATCAGGCCAGTGAATATTGGGGGTTTTAATAAATTCCAGTACCCTGCCATCCCCAAGGTCTAAGCTATCGCCGTCTTCAACGATGGTAATTCTGTCTTCTATTCCAAAAAAGGCCTTAAGGGTCCCAGCCGACTCCTTGGAACAGTAGATTTCAAGCTCAGCTCCCAGAGCATCCAGGTCTGCGATCCAGCTAGAATGGTCGGGCTCCATATGATTTATCACAATATAATTCATATCCTCAAGAGTAAGATCCATCTCCCCCAGGAGTTTATCCATAGTCTCTTTTTTACCGTCCCATCCAAAAACCCCATCTATAAAGGCAGCCTTCTCTCCCTTTACAACATAGCTATTAACACTAACACCCCGGGGCATCTCCCACATACCTTCAAAGAGCACACCTTCAAGATTTGCGGTAATGCCATAAATACCTTCTCTGAGTTTCTCAACTTTCATTGTTTACTCCTTTTTTCTATTTGTATAATGATAGCACTAAATATGCCGGGGAACAAGATAAAAGCTTGACTAGTCAGCTGAGCTGGTGATAAATTTACCCTAGGAGGAGACCATGTTTACATTGACAAAGAGAAAAAACATGAGCTATAAAAAGGACTATGGTAAGGTCTTAGTCCTAGCTGGTAATGAGAAATACGGAGGAGCGGGAATCCTGGCTGCTAGAGCTGCTCTTTACAGTGGTGCAGGCCTGGTAACCCTGGCAACCCACACTAAAAACCACTGTTCCCTTCATGCTCAGCAAGCTGAAATTATGCTTAGAGACTGGGAGGAAGATCTTGGAGATGAGATTGCTGCTTCCCAGGTCCTTCTAGTAGGACCCGGCCTAGGTACATCAGAGAAGTCAAAAAAAATCCTTCAAAGAGCTCTTTGGGCAGTTGATTCTAAAACCATACTCATCTTAGACGCCTCAGCTCTGCGGCTTTTTAACAAGCTAGAGCTCCCCTCATCCAAGTTTATCCTCACTCCCCATCTAGGTGAAATGAGAGCCCTTAGCGGCCTTCAAAACCAGGAGATTAGTGATGAGACCTGCCTTAGCTTCTCCCAGGAAAAAAACTGCTTTCTAGTTTTAAAGGACCATGTCACCAAACTCTATTACCAGGGACAGGTTCACAAAAATATTCCTGGAACTCCAGCCATGGCTACAGGAGGAAGCGGTGATGTATTGGCAGGCATGATAGCAGGTTTTTCTGGTCAATTTGAAACCAGCCTAGCCATAAAGGCCTCCCTCTATATTCATAGCAAAATAGCCCTTGATTTAGCAGAAAAAAACTATCTAGTCCTACCTAGTCAAATCATTGAAAGGATTCCCCAGGAGATGAAAAAACTAGAGTCACCTAGGGTGTAACTCTAGTCAAAACCATTGTATAAACCATCCCTTTCAGCTACTTCTTCTTTAATCATAAAAAGAGTTTCTAGATTTACCAGCTGGTAGCCCTGGTCTAGGAGGGCAGGAATAAAAATTTTAGAGGCATCAATAGTCGTCCTTTGGGTGTCATGAAGGAGAACTATCCCTCCGTCTCGAGCATCTTCTTGGACCTTGTCACTAATCTGCTTAGCAGTAAGACCCATCCAGTCCTGGGAATCTATGTTCCAGTGGATAGTAGGCTTACCCACCAAGCTTCTTACAAATTCACTGGACTCACCATAGGGAGAACGAAACCAGGCAGTTTTTATACCGATGGCCTTTTCTATCTTCCTGTCCGTTTCTTCTATCTGCCAGATAATTTCATCACCACTTAAGAGGTTAAAGTTGGGATGGTCAAAGGAGTGACTACCCACACTGTGACCCTCTTGATAGACTCTTTTAATAATATCCTCGTTTGTCTCCACCAAATAGCCCTGGAAGAAAAAGCTTGCTTTTACTGAATGTTTTTTCAGTATATCAAGAAGCTCATGGCTGTAGTCCGAGGGACCATCATCATAGGTAAGGGCCAGAAGGGGCCTAGAAAGATCTGCTAGGAGCTCCCCAGTTTCCAGGTCAAAAAAATACTCCTGGCCTTCTATTTCTACCCTGCCCTTTTCAAATCTTCCCCCAGCACTTGCATAAAAACGACCCTGGTCAAGTTCCAGCCAGGCTGAACTTGCCATAAGACCAGTTTCTGGATAAAAGTAGTAGGACCCCTCTTCCAGCTTCAAGAGGCCTTCTTTTCTTATACCAGTCTCAGGATCAAGATAGAAGATTCCATCCTCACTAAGAAAGCCACTAAGCCTCTTCCCATCTTCATCAAAAAAATACCAATTTTCTTCGATTTCCTGCCAACCCGTAAGTTTTTTTCTCATGGAAAAGAAGTAACTTCCCTCCTGGTCACTATACCAACCATTTTTAGGTGGCTTAGGCGCTTTGGGAGGTTTTTTTGGGGCTGCGATTTCAATTAATTCAAAGCTTGAGGCTGGAGTTATGTCCATATCACCATAAAGATTCCTACTATGATGATGATAGACTAATCCGTGGATTATTACCCCCAGTATAAGACCTATCACAAAAATAGAAATTTTTTTCATAGCTCAGTCCTTGTCATAAGATCTTTTTCCACTCTGGACCTAGGAGAGCCAAAGCTCAAAAACTCTCCTTAATCTATCAATCTCTATAAACCTACTCTCCCTATGGATCTCCTTTTCACCATCAAAAACCACCAGGGTAGGACCACTAAAGACCAGGTATTGGCCTCGGAGTCTGGGCATAGTTTCAATTTGAACTAGTCCCATGGTTAGATCAAGATTTTTAAATTCTTCCATCAGTTTGTCTTCCATGACCCCACACACACTACAAGTAGAGGTCTTAAAGTACAAAAGATATTTACCTTCTTGTTTGAGCTCCTCCAGCAGAGCCTCATTGACTATCTCTATTTTTTTCACTACAACTCCTTGCCATTTGCCTCTGTCTATTTTATTACTAGGCTTCTAAAAGCCTCCTTATAGATTTCAAAGGCCATTTCAAACTCTTCAATCTTAACCCTTTCATTGGGCTGGTGCTCTGTGGACTCAGACCATGGAAAGCCTGGCCCAAAGGCTACCAGGTTTTCCATGGCTCTGGCATAGGTTGCCCCTCCACTGACCTTGGCCTGGCTATCATCACCGCTAACCTTTTTATAGGCTGCTAGAAGGGACTTAACTAAGACCCCCTCCCTATCAATATAGATAGGAGGCAGGTAGCTTGTTACTTCAAGCTCAAAACCATATTCAGCTACGACAAGCCTTATCTCTTCAATCAGCTCCCGGTAATTAAAGCTCACTGGGTAGCGCATATCAAGTTCTAGAATTTCCTCTTCAGAAGAAAACCTAGCCCTACCTAGATTTACCGAAGCCCTACCGCTGATTTCATCTTCATTTATCTTGAGGAGTTTACTCCCATGCTCACCCTGAAAAATCCTCTCTTTTACAAATCTTAGAGCAGGACTGGTCTTTAAATTAGCTAGAGCAGTAAGAAGAAGACTTATAGCATTTATCCCATCCTCAACCCTGGAGGCGTGGGAGTTTTTACCAAGTACCACTATACTTCCATCACTAAGCTCTGTTTTCGCGCCCAGAAGCTCCAGTTCCCTTTTGAGCTCCTCTGAGTAGGGATAGTCTGCCCTATCTGGTACCACGTTAAGCGCTCCACCCAAGTCAAGTTCCATAGAACTTGCGGGGCCTTTAAGCTTCAAATTCAAAAGGCCCTTCTCGGCGTAGACCAGTGGAAAACCACTATCCGGAGTAAAGCCCATCAGGGGATGTTTTTCCTTTTTAGTATAGTTCTCCATACAGCGCCAAGAACTCTCCTCATCAGTGCCATAAATAAATCTCACAGGCATGCTCAGCTCTTTTCCCTCATCAATTAGCTCCTTTAGAGCGTAGAGGGCAAGAAGGCTAGGACCCTTGTCATCGGAAACTCCCCTGCCATAAAGATAGCCCTGGTCCTCTGTCAGGGTAAAGGGGTCATACTTCCACTGAGCTAGATCTCCCACGGGAACCACATCCAGATGGCCTAGAACAGCAAAGTAGTCATCGCCTTCCCCCATCTGGGCATAGCCATAGTAACCCTGTGGATCAAGGTAGGTCTTAAAGCCTAGCCTCTCAGCTTGCTTTAAAGCTCCTTCCAGAGCGGACTGGATAGCCTGGCCAAAGGGTGTATCCCCTCCTGTCTCCTCTAAAACTGAAGGATAGGCTATAAGTTCACTCAGATCTGCTATAAACATGTCTTTTAATTTCATTTTTCTCCTCTTATAAAAAAAAGGGGGACTACACCCCCCTTGGTAGAAGCTTAACTGATTCCACTTTCTCCACTGTGCAGAAGTGTTACAACCACTGTCTCTGTTACAATATCTGCGTAGCTAAAGGATACCATCCTCTCCCTGGATCCCTCACCCACATCAACAATGAAAAGACTTGGATAGGTGGCTGTTATAACCCCCTCTTTTATAAGGATCCTTTTTCTACCTTTATCGGTTTTAATTCGAACTTCTTGGCCGACTAAATCTTCAATATTTCGGCGAATGTCCTGTAGCGTTTTTACTGTATTCATTTCTTCACCTCGCCTATAATTATATCACGATTTAGAACGTAAATCAATTACTTTACACCAAGAGCTCCTAAGATGTCAAGGCCCTAAAAGGTTTTTTACTAATTGTTATAAAAACCATCTATCCTGCCCTCTTCATCTTCTTCGTAATTCAGCACCCCACCTTGGTAATCAACGGGTACTCCCACATAGAGATCGTCTCTAAAATGATTATCCATCATGTTTTCTTCCATATCAGCTAATAGGATCTTAAAGACGTAGTAGAGCTCTCCCTCTTTCTCTGCCACAAAAACCTGGTCTGCTTCGAAGGCCTCAGGTGAAACAAAGTCATTGAGGATTATATGTCCTCCATAGCCATGGTTCTGGGTAATATTATTTTTTGCCTCAATATCCTCCTGGAAGAGCCCAGTTCTTTCCTCAACTGTCAACTCCTCGAAGGATAGTCTGGAATTATCATCCTGGAACTTCTTTAAAACAGCCAAGGCATCCTCCAAGGTAAGATCATAGCTTGCTAGAACCTCCCTGCTACCTAGTTTATCCCCACTCATCCTATCTATGAAAAAAAGCTTTGAGTCTCTAGATAAAAAACTGTAGCCCATAATACTGTAAATTCTGGATAGCACCACCATAGTAGTATCATTTTCAAAGACAGAACTATCTAGGCGAAAAATGGTTATGCTGGCTAGGGGGTCGCTGTTATCCACATTATCTTGGATTTCATTAATTTTCTGAAAATCTTGAAGATACTTTTTGTAAAAGTTTTCCTCAAGTTCCATAGTCCAATAATTCACAAGATTTTCAGGACCTGAGAAAAGGACCTGGTCAACATAGCTGGTAGAATCAGGGCCCAGCTCAACAAAGGCGTCCAAAAAAACTCTTTGTCCCTGGATAACTTCTGCTGCCAAGGGCTCTAATATGACCTCCTCTTCTTCCAGGGGAGCTTCTTCCTCCGGTGCTATAATCTCCTCTATCTCCTCTTCCTCCACGACCTCTTCTACTTGTTCATCCTCAATCTGGGGTTCTTCCTTGACAGTACAGGCAGTAAGCAGTAAGGCTGACAAGATAATTATAAGTAGTCTTTTCACTTCTTCCCCCCTTTCCTAGGTAACTAAACTAGACTAGTTAGGTATATACCTAGAATTTCCTCATAACTAATATCCTCGGGAAAATTCTTTAATTTATCTTTATTTTTTGAAAACTCCCTGGCATAGTCCTCTAGCTCCGAGGCCTCTATATCTACTTTAAAGGGCAAAAGCCTGTTGAGAATATCCTCTAGCTCCTCAAGATTCTCAAGCCCCAGAAGCTCCAACATCCTATTCACCTTCCCTTTATTTTTAAAAACCTTCAGAAAGGCCAGGGTCAAAAGGCCGCAGCTAGGGCCATGGGCTAGTCCCTTAAAATAGGTCAAGGAGTAGCCCATACCGTGGGGTATGGAGGTGCCGTTCTGAGCTATTTGTACACCTGCAAGGAGGGAGGCTAGCATCATCTTCTCCCTAAAATCTCCTTGGAAGTCCTCGTCTAGCAGCTTCTTAAAGAGTTCTCTAAAAAGGATAAATCCCCTTTCCCCATAGATATCAGATAAATCATCGGCATTAGTATTGAGGTAGCCCTCCACAAGGTGGGTAAAGGCGTCAACTGCTGTATTTATTGTCACTCTAGTAGGCAGCTCTCTGGTATAGCTATAATCAGCCAAGGCATAGACAGGAAAAACCCCTTGAGCGATGTTTTTCTTGGTCTTTTCATCCTCCAGGGTTATTATGCTATACTGGGTCACTTCTGAGCCCGTACCTGAGGTTGTAGGTATTGCTAGCACAGGAAGCTGGGCCAGGGGTTCTGGAGAAAAGATCCTCTTAGCTTCTATTCCTGGATTTGCAATAAGCAGGGACATGGCTTTTGCTCCATCCATGGGAGAGCCTCCTCCTATACCTACAAGAAAATCTACACCAGCCTCCAGGCCAAGCCTAGATCCCCGGACAATGGTTTCAAGACTGGGGTTTTCTTCCACTTCATCAAAGAGAATAAAGTCCACCCCTACCTGAGCCAGAACCTCAACCACATCATCATAGGCACCACTTAACCTAGCAGAACTTCTCCCTGTGACTATAAGAGCCTTCTTTCCAAGGCTTTTAAAAATATCTCCATTTTCCTTAACCAGACCTTCACCAAATAAGACCTTGGTTGGCATAAAAAATTTCATCACTACCTCCTTCTATATACAGGGTCTAAATACCCTTTTTATAGCCGACTACTTGCCATTATAAAAATTATATGCTAGATTTATATTAATCAAAGAGTCTTCGGGGCAGGGTGAAATTCCCGATCGGCGGTAAAAGTCCGCGAGCGCAAGCTGAATTGGTGTAATTCCAATACCGACAGTAAAGTCTGGATGGAAGAAGATTATGCATTGTTTGCATATTTAGCCTGGAGGAGATTCTTCAGGTTATTTTATTATAAGGAGTATAAAAATGATGCAGTCTAAGACAAAAAACCTTACCACCCTGGCCATGCTCAGCGCTCTGGCCTTTCTTTTAACCACCCTTGGCCGTATTCCTATGGTTCTTTTTCTCAAGTACGACCCCAAGGACGTTATTATTCTCATAGCCGGTCTTATCTACGGTCCTCTTTCAGCTATCACCATAAGCTTTCTAGTTTCTCTAGTTGAAATGATCACCATCAGCGACACAGGGATTATCGGTTTTGTAATGAATTTCCTTTCAACGGTAGCCTTTGTGGTTCCTGCTACCTATCTCTACCAGAGGGATAGGAGCTTTAAAAGCGCAGGCTTTGGTATGCTCCTAGGCGTTATACTTATGACCCTAGTAATGCTCCTATGGAACTATCTTCTAACCCCCCTTTTTATGGGACTGCCAAGAAGCGAGGTAGTTAAACTCCTTGTACCAGCTATCCTGCCCTTTAATCTAATTAAAGGCGGGATAAATGCAGCTCTAACCATCTTTTTATATAAGCCTATTGTTGGCACTCTTAGAAAGACAAGATATGCGCCCTCGCAATCGACATCTAATCAGGGAAAAATAAAGACTGAAGTCTATGTCCTAGCCTTACTCGTCCTTATAAGCTCCATTGTTTTCGCCCTGGTTATCAACGGAAAGCTCTAAAAAATACAACTGCCTCAGCCGAGGCAGTTATTTTTTTTCTTCATTTAAATATCTTATATAGAGTTCCAGGGCCTTCTCACATCGGCTCCCCAGAAAAAGACCAGAACGCATTGCCTCTAGCACCTCACCTAGACTTAAACTTATAAAAGAATCGACTCTGACGCTCTTTATGCCAGTGGCCAAAAAAACATAAATCTTATCGTAGTCTCCATGGTGGGGATAGAAGCCATCAAGGTAGCGCAAATCTGAAAAGATAAAGCCCTTTTGCACCAGGATTTCCTTGGCCTTTCTTTCTACCTCTTCAGTAAAGTTTAACTCTTCTTCAAAGAAGTGAAGAAAGATCTTCATCCCTCTTTTTTCATAATCCAGATACAAGTAGTCATCCCGTCTAGCTAGAACTATGACCAGTTCCCTTGGTCTTAGAAGCTCTCTCCTGTGAATTTCTACCTGTAGATAGGCTGCCATTAGATGACCGCGTCCAAAGCCTCAATAAAGAGTTCAGTTGCTTCCAGGGTTCCGCAGCTTACCCTGAGCCACTGGTCCCAGCCCCATAGGTAGCCTGGGCGAACAACTACCCCCCTCTTTAGAAGCTCTTCATTGACCCTTCTTCCATCCTCAGCAATATTGACAAAGATAAAGTTACCCCTGGCAGGGATATACTCCAAACCCTTTTCATCGAAGTATTCCATCATCCTAGCTAGGGAGGCCCTGGCCAGTGCCACGCTCCTCTCAATATGCTCTTTGTCCTCCAAGGCAGCTAGACCGGCAACTTGGGCTAGACGATTGACGCTGAACACTCCTGCAGACTTGCTGATCTCACAAATAATATCTGGCCTAGAAACTATATAGCCCAGCCTAAGTCCTGCAATTCCTGAGACCTTGGCAAAGGTGCGTAGAACCACCAGGTTCTCTCTAAGCTTAAACAAGTCTAGACCCGAGGGGTAATCGGGATCGACCTTGGCAAACTCATAGTAGGCCTCATCAATAAAAAGTAGAACATTTTCAGGAAGCCTGGTGGCAAAATCCTCCAGTTCTTTCCTTGTAACTATGGCTCCTGTAGGGTTATTGGGATTTGTTATGTAGACTATCTTGGTCTTCTCATTTACAGCCGCTAACATAGCCTCCAGATCATGGCTATAGTCCTCCTTAAGAGGGACCTTTATAACCTTGCCCCCCATATGGGCAGCGGTTATTTCATGTAAGGAGAAACCAGGATCTGGAACTACCACCTCATCACCCTTACTAATAATACTGGCCGCACATAGCTGGATGGTGGATTCTCCGCCATTACCAAAAAGAATCTGATCGGTTGCCACTCCCAGTTCCTCAGCAAGAGCCCTCTTTAGAATTCTAGCATCGGGATCTGGGTAGAGATTTATCCTGGTGGCCTCCTCCCTAATAGCCTCTACGGCTCGCGGAGAAGGTCCTAGGGGGTTCTCATTGCTAGCAAGCTTGACTATCTTCGTAAGTCCATAATCCTCCATCACCTCTTCCAGAGGTTTTCCTGGTACATAACAGGACAAGTCCCTGAGTTCCTCTCTAAATAATTTCATATTCCCTCCTATTTGACAAAGCTTAGAAGACTCTTTGTATAATCATCCTTGGGGTTTTTCACAATGTCATCCACAGGACCCTGTTCAACAACCCTTCCCTTATATAATACCATAAGCTCATCACACATATAGTTTATTAGCGCCATATTGTGGGTGATAAAAAGATAGGAAATGCCAAGCTCCCTCTGTAGCCTTCTAAGGAGGTTTAAAATCTGGGCCTGGATACTGACATCCAGGGCTGAGGTAGGCTCATCACATATGAGAATTTCTGGCCTGAGCAAAATAGAGCGGGCAATGGCCAACCTCTGGGCCTGGCCTCCAGAGATCTCGGAGGATCTTTTTTTAAGAATGGCCTCTTTTAGTCCAACAAGCTCCAGGGTCTCCATCATTCGATTTTTCTTTTCTTTTTTATCAAGCTCGAGGAGGATATCCATGGGCTCCATAAGGATCTTTTCTATACTATAACTGGGGTTCATAGATTCCTGGGGGCTTTGAAAGATAAACTGTAGGTTTTTTCTATACTCCCTATAGTCAGCACCCTCTAGTTTTTCAATATTTCTCCCCTTATAGAGAATCTCACCGCTGCTTGGCTTTCTAAGACCCCCAACAATCCCACCCAGGGTTGATTTGCCACTACCGGATTCTCCAACAATACCCAGGGTCTTCCCCTTTTCTAAAGTAAAATTAATATCATCCAGAGCCAAAAAGGTCTTCTTACCAGGAAAAAGTCGCCTACTTAGGTAGGGATAGGTTTTTTGGATATTTCTTGCTTCAAGTAACATCTTGCCCCCTAGATAAAGTCCTTAAGTTCCTTTAGCGGTTTGTCCCTTGGATAGTCCAGAGTGGGAACTACAGCTATAAGAGCCTTAGTATAGTTCTCCCGGGGTTTAGTAAAGATCTGCTCCGTGGGTCCCATCTCCACTACCCTGCCATTCTTTAGGATTAAAATCTCATCACAGTATTTTCTAACCAAATGGAGGTCATGGCTTACAAGGATAAAGGTATTTTCCTTTTCCCTGTGGACCCTTAAAAAGAGCTCCATAACCTGATTTGCTACCAGGACATCCAGGGCCGCTGTTGGCTCATCGGCAACCAGAAGCTTGGGTTCATTCATAAGAGCCATGGCAATGTTGACCCGCTGGCGCATTCCACCACTGAGTTCTCCAGGAAAGGCCTCCAGGACCCTCTTAGGCTCAGTAAACCCCACCTGCTCTAAAAGCTCCTCAGCCCTTTTCAGAGCCTCTTTTTTAGTCTTTTTAAAATGATAGATGTAACCATCTCCTATTTGGTTTTTCACCTTATAGTAGGGATGGAGATAGGCAAAGGTGTTTTGAGGGACATAGCCCACATAGTTACCCAGAAAATGGTGGCGTTCCTGGCGTTCCTGACTGAGAAGATCTTGTCCAAGAACCTCGAGAACACTGGCACTTCTACTAAGACCAGGTTTTATAAGGTTCATAAGAGAAAGGACAGTTAAACTCTTGCCCCCTCCCGATTCTCCTACTATTCCCAGGCTTTTCTTCTCTCCCAGTTCAAAACTAATATGGTCTAGGAGGAGTTCAGCTTTTTCATCATATATTGAAAGGTCTTTGACCCTAATCTTCTTCACTATTAACCCCTATCCAAAGATCGTTGACATAGTCTCCCAGTAGCGAAAAGCCCAGAACCGCCAGCATAAGTACAAGACCAGCCGGTATCCCAAGGAAAGGATGGGCCAAATAGTACTGCCTGGCTTCACTGAGCATAAGGCCCAGACTAGCCCTGGGAGGCTGGATACCAAGACCCAGAAAGCTAAGGCTTCCTTCAGTCAGGATGGCCCTGGACATATTGGAAGTAAACTGGGTAAAGAGCTTGGGCATCATGCCAGGGAGCATATGGTGGACTACAATTGGTAAGTTTCCCATGCCATAGCTCTTGGCCGCCTTGATATAAAGCAGGTTCTTCTTTTCCAAAATCATAGCATAGGTACTTTTACAAAAAACAGGTACCATAAAAATCGCAATTGCTATAACTGAATTTTTTATCCCCTTTCCCAGGACAAAGACCAGCATCAGGGCCAGAAGTATACCCGGAAAGGCTAGCATACCCTCGGTCAACCTTAAAATAAGGCTAGATAGTAGGGAGGGACCCACCCCTGCAAGGCTACCTAAGACAACACCTATCAAAGCTCCCAAGCTAACCGCACCTAAACTGACCAGAAGGACATAGCGGGTCGAAAGAATAATCCTGGCAAAAATGTCTCGACCAAACTGGTCAGTACCAAATAGGTGCCGGGCACTGGGACTGGAAAAGGTATTATTAAGATCCATTTCCTCGGCCCTGGCCGATAGAGGGCTAAAGGATAATAAAAAAAACAAAATTATGAGACCCACCATGATAAGGCCTGCAATCAGCGCAAAATCCTTCTTCATCAGCGCACCTCCTTCTCTTCAGGAATACCCCTATTTAGATAGGCATAGAGAAGATCAGTAAAAAAGGAGATTGCTATAACCACTGCTGTAATATAAAGGACCACACCTTGAAGCAGGATTAGATCTCTTTGCTCAACAGCCACAAGAAGAAGCCTGCCTACCCCAGGCAGGGCAAAGAGGGTCTCCACTATGGTAGTCCCTCCAAAAAGCTTACCCACCTCTAGAGCCGCAATGGTAACTGGCTGGATCATGGCCGATCTCAGGGCATACTTGTAGAGTCTGATTCTAGGAGGCAGCCCCCTAACCCTGACACTCCACATAGCATCATCCTGCAGGGCGCTAAGAATAGAGCTTCTAACAATCCTCATCATTGTTGCCAGCTCTCCAAGGCTAAGGACAATCATAGGTAGCAGGAGGCCCCTAGCAAAGCCCTGGTCCAGACCCGATATGGGAAAGACTCCCAGTCTAACACTAAAAAGGGAGATCAGCATCATTCCCAGCCAAAAACTGGGGAGGCTGCCTCCCATTGCAATTATAACCCTATTAAATACATCTAGTTTCGATCCCCTCTTCCTAGCAGAAAGTACCCCTAGGATAATGGCTAGAAGAAAGGCCGTAAGGACAGAAAAAAAGGCCAGCCAGAGGGTGACGGGTAGCCGCTGGGATATTAGAAGGGCAACGTCCTCACTAAAATAATAGCTTTGACCCATGTCTCCTCGGACAAGCCCACCCATCCATCGCAAATACTGCTCGTAAAGGGGCCTGTTAAGGCCCATTTTGTCTCGAAGAGTATCAAGAAGCTCTTGACTAGCATCGGTGCCCAGCATAAGCTCTGCCGGATCTCCCGGAATCATACGCAGGACTACAAAGGTGATCATGCTAACTACAAGAAGTATAAGCAGGGCTGAGCCCAGCCGCCTTAAGGCATATTTCAACATTTTTTTTCCTATTCGAAGTATAGATCCCTTATATCTGTCACGATAACGGGAAAGTCTCTATAGCCCTTGAGATCCTTAGCTGTAACTATAATCCTCTCGGGTGTCTGAAGATATATTGCAGGTATCTCCTCTGCAAGGAGCTCCTGGATCTCACCATAGATTTCATATTTTCTATCCAAATCCCTTTCCTCCTTGACCTCTAAAAGAAGCTGGTCCAGGTCTGGGTTTACATAGTTGAAGTAGTTTTCGCTACCATCAGAGATATATTTTGCAAGAAGGGCGTAGGGCTCTAGTCTTCCAGTATGACCAATAATGGTTAAATCATAGTCTCTGCCATTATAGACATCGCTAAGCCAGGCCGCCCACTCAATAATCTCCTGTTCCACTTCAATGCCCACCTGTTCTAACTGGTTTGCAATTATCTGGCCTGTGGCAACATACTCGGGGTAGCTCTTGGGAAGCATCATCCTAAGTCTAACCTTCCCCTCTAGACCCTCCTCCTGGAGGATTTGTCTGCTAAGATCGGGGTCATAGGCATATTTTCCAGTTAAGTCAATATAGCCTCTGACGCCAGGTGGGTAGTGGCTACCTATTTGTATACCTATACCCTTCCAAACTGTTCTTTGAATATCATCAATATTTATAGCGTGGGCCACAGCCTCTCTGACCTTTTTTTGAGCAAGATAGGGGTTATCACTGTTCATAGCCATGAGCTGGATTCCATTTCTTGGAAATCTCAGTATAGTGACCTTGTCAGTGTCAATCTTCTCCATGCTCTCAGCTGGAATTTCTATAAGGTCTAAATCACCCTTTTCCACCGATGTTATCTGGGCTGAAGTATCTGGAATCATCAGTATTTTGACTTCCTCAATACTTCCATCCCTATAACTGCCATCAAAGGCCTCCAACAGAATATGCTGCTGGGGAATCCACTCCTTTAGCCTATAGGCTCCACTGCCCACGGGCTTAGATCTAAGATTTTCACTGGAGGCCTCCACAATGGCTGACCAGGGATAGGCAAAGAGGTTTAAAACCTCACTATTTACCAGGGAAAAAGTAAATTCCAGTTCATTTTCCGAAACTACCACCATCTTCTCAATTAGTTCATAGTCCCCTGCCCTAGGGCTTTCCTCCTCTTTAAGCCTTAAAAAAGAATCCATCACTGCCTGGGCATTTAAAGGCCTATCATTATGGAAGCGCAGTCCCTCCCTAATTTTAATCTTGAGACTAAGACCATCATCAGAAAGTTCATAGCTCTCGGCTATGCCTGGCTCTAAACTACCGTCCTCCTGGACCTCAAAGAGGGTGTCGTAGAGGATAGAGGTGATTTCAAAGGTGCTCTCAGCCACACTTCTCTGGGGATCAAGACCATCGGGGTCCACAGACTTTGCCATACGCAAGACCCGCTGGCCGCTCTGGCCATCCTCTGGCTTGGAACAGGCTGAAATAACCAGGACCAAAGCCATTATTAATATTAGAAATTTTATCCTTTTCATATCTATCTCCTTTAGGAATATCAGGCCCATTATATCACAATCAGCCCCTCTTTTCTCTTGTCCTTTATACCCAGAAAAGAAGAGCACAATTATTCTAGACTAAGCAGTAGTGAGGATAAAAGGATTAAAAAAAGTCCAAATCCCGACAGAAAACCAAGTCGATCCCCCAAAATAAAAATACCTGAGATAATACCTGTCAAAGGCTCTAGGGTACTAAAGATAGCGGCCATTTGGGGCCCAATTAGGAGGGTACCCCGCTGAAAACTAAGGGCAGCATAACTTATAACAAGGGCAAAGCCCAGGCTCGTTAATATTCCCAGTCTATTCATAGGAGTCCAGGAAGCCATAAGGCTACTTATAAGACCCATTTGGATTGCTCCAGCCAAATTTATATGAAAAAATAGCCTCATGGTTCCCAGGTTTTTTAGGCCAGATTTAGCCAAATAGACCACATAGATCCCATAAATAAGGGCAGAAACCAGGGCTAGAAATACCCCCAGCCTAGTAGTCTGACCCCTGGGCATATTCATAAAAAGCCCCATGAGAGTTAGGGCCAGAGCCAGCCATATTTTAAGGCTAGGTTTTTCTCCGTAGAGGGCCCAGCAACCAAGAATGACAAAGAGGGGATACATAAAATGCAAGGTGGTTGCAATTCCTGTATCTATGTAAATATAAGACATATAAAGGCAAACCAGGGCCAAGGAAGAGCTTAGACCAAGAAACTGGACCTTTAGCAGCTCTCTTCTAGTAACTCTTATTCCATCACCAGATTTTTTTGCTAGCCAGTAATAGAGGGGAAGGACCAGGATGTACCTTGAAAAAACCAGCTGTATAGGATTCGATCCTCCCCTATAGGCTAGGCTGGCGCCCAGGGGCATAAGTCCAAAAATAATAGCTGAGATAACTATATAAAGTCTACCTCTAGAAGATTCCTTCATATAACCTCCCTAATCCCCTTGCCTACTTCTCTCTAGAAGAGCCAGGGCAGAAAAAATCATAAGTATACCATAGTAAAAGGATGAAAATATTGCATTAGAGGCGTCCAAGGCTTGGAAAGCACCCGTTTGAACCAATAAATATAGGGGTAGACGATACTTTTTATTCACTCCAAGCCCCAAAAAACCAGCCAGGGCCCATATTCCATAGTAGGCTATGTCCGATTTTTTTATTAGGAGGCCCAAAAGAACCCCTAGAAGTAAATAGCCGTAGCTCCTTTTTTCTAACTCATGAAAGTAAATATACCTATCCAGAGCCCAAATCCTAAGAAGGAGGACTTCCAGTGAAAGGATTAAGCTCACGAAGATACCCGCCTCTAGTTTAATAAAAAATCCAACTAGATAGGGAAAAAGTAATAGGAGTCCCTTGGCCTTTTTAATCCCCTTCATTTTATCCTGCTTCTACTAGTCCTAGCTAGCCTTCTCTGGGTAGGTCAGCAGGTGGAGTTTATAGTAGGCTCCTTTTTTGGCTAAAAGCTCCCTGTGACTACCCTCCTCAACTATCCTACCTTCCTCTAAGACCAAGATCCTATGGGCATTTTGGATTGTGGATAACCTGTGGGCTATGGTTATAGTGGTCCTGCCCTTACTTAATCTTTCCAGGCTTTCTTGCACCAGTCTCTCGCTGGTATTATCCAGAGCTGAGGTTGCTTCATCCAGGATGAGTATTGGTGGGTTCTTTAAAAAGACTCTTGCTATACTGACCCTTTGTTTTTGGCCTCCCGAGAGCTTAAGCCCCCGCTCGCCAACATAGGTATCAAAACCCTGGGGAAGGTCCTTAATAAAGTCCAGAGCACCAGCAAGCCTAGCTGCCTCTTCTACCTCTTCAAGGCTGGCTTCTGGCCTACCATAGAGGATGTTTTCATAGATACTGCCACTAAAGAGATAGACATCCTGCTGGACCAGTCCTACAGCCTGCCTGAGGCTCTTTATTGTAAAATCCTTAATGTTTTTTCCATCTAGGAGGATTTCACCCTGCTCAACATCATAGAACCTGGGAATCAAATGGCAAAGGGTGGTCTTACCCCCTCCACTGGGACCCACTAGGGCCAGGTTTTCACCGGCCTTTACCTTAAGATTAATCCCATTTAGAACTATATCCTTATCTTCTTCATAGCCAAAACTGACATTCTTAAACTCCAAATCACCCAGGGGCTTTACCAGATCCTGGGCGCCCTCTTCATCAAAGATGTCTATATCTCTATCCATGAGTTCATTAAAACGCTCTATACCCGTCATCCCTCGCTGAAACTGTTCAGTAAATTCCACAATTCTTCTAACTGTAGTCAAAAGAGTTCCAACATACATAATATAGGCTACTAGGTCTCCTGCCTCTATACTACCTCTTATTAACAGGGTCCCGCCCAGGGCTATTACCACCAGATACATAAGTCCATCATAGGCCTTGGTGACAGTATGAAAACCTGCCATACTCTTGTAGGTTCCCTTTTTAATATCTAAAAAGGCCATGTTGTCCTTTTCAAATTTCTCCTTTTCCATTTCCTCATTGGTAAAGGCCTTGACCACCTTGACCCCCAGCAGGGTATCCTCAATCCTTGAGTTTAGCTCCCCTATATGGTCTCTTTGGGATTTGAAAGAGCGCCTCATCCTGCGATTGTAGCGGGATGCACTTACTATCATGAGGGGGATAAGAAGGAAGATTGCCAGGGTTAGAGGGAAATTTATCCTAATCAAAACTATAAATGCAAAAATAATCTTTATAAAGCCGATAAAGTATTCCTCGGGACAGTGGTGGGCAAATTCTGTTATATCAAAAAGGTCCGAGGTTATCCTTGCCATAATCTGGCCAACCTTGGCCTCATTAAAAAACTCTGTAGAAAGTTCCTGAAGGTGGTGAAAAACATCCCTACGCATATCGGTTTCTATTTTGGCACCCATGATATGACCTGTTTCTGCCATGTAGTAGCCTGCAAAAAGATCGATAATCTTCAAAACCAGGAAAAAACCACTGAGTTTAAGGATAGTGGCTGGGCTTATTACTTCTCCTGCGGTGGCTGCATTGGTGAGAAAACGCAGTATTAGAGGCAGCACCATATCAGAGATGGTTGTAAGAGAAGCGCAGAGCAGATCAAAACTCAGTATCCCAAGATAGGGCTTATAGTAGGGTATGAAGCTAAAAAGCAGGTCCTTGTTAGTGTATTTTTTCATTTTCACCTCCGGGTAAAATAACTTCAATGTGGGGATAGGCAAGCCTTATGGACTGGCTATCCAGTGCAGGTTTTATCAGTTCATTAAGTCTATATTTATCCTGCAAAAAACTCTCTCTTAGAAACCAGACTCTGAGGATAAACTCATAGCCGCTATCATGATAATCGTTTATAAAGACCTGGATATTTTCAGCCCCCTCTATCCTAGAGGCGGTTTCCACCAGGGTTTTCTTCACCAGTTCAATAGAGCTCTCGTAGCTAATAATTAATCTTATATCCACCCTTCTCTTATCATAGGAGGAGTAGTTTACTATGGTTTTAGAGCTTATTATGGAATTTGGTATAATAATTTTTTTACCATCTATACTTTTTAGATGGGTTGATAAAAGTGCAATCTCCTCTACTGTCCCCTCAAAATCATCACTACTAATAAAGTCACCCAGCTTAAAGGGTTCTGTGGATACTAGGACCAGGCCACCAGCCAAGTTAGATAGGCTACCCTGGAGGGCCAAGCCTATGGATAGGGTGGTAGCTCCCACCACAGCACTAACAGAAGCCATGGGCACATCTAGAATTCCCAGACCCAAAATAACCACCAAAACCCTGAGAAAAAAACTTAGTATACTCATAAAAAATCCCAAGGCTGTCATATTGAGGCTTTTTTGTCTGAGTCTATTTTCCAGAAGTCTCATAAGCCTTTTTATAAAGAAAAAGCCAAAATAAACCAGGCCTATAAAAACCAGAACCCTGGGGGTCCAGTCGATTATAAATTCTTTGATTTCTTCAAGTTTATACATGGGCGCCTCCTAGGATAGTGTAGCATATCCAAAGAAAAAGTGAGCCCCTTGGGACTCACTTTCTAATAAATTCACCTAGATCCTGGCGGAGAATTTCTCCCTGCTTAAGAGCTAGCTCTCCTCCTATAAGAACGTGACTTATACCAAGAGGAGGTTTTTGACCCTCAGAGAAATCTGCAAGGTCTTGGATTTTCTCATAATCAAATATAGTAATATCGCCATCCTTACCAAGCTCCAAGCTGCCTTTACCAACAAGGCCCAGGACCCTGGCAGGATCCAGGGTAATTTTTTTCATTCCTTCAACCAGGTCTAGGACCTTCTCATCCCTGAGATACTTTGAAATATAACGGGGAAAGGTGCCCGCCCCTCTGGGATGGCCCTTGGACTCTCTATATATGCCATCGCTGGCAACAATTACCATAGGGTCAGCCATGGCAAGGGAGATTTCATCCTCCCTCATAACATGGGCTATAGCTAGCATCCTGGGATGGTTTTTCCTGGCATCCTCAAAGATCTCCCGGGTGCAGCGAAGATTCTCATAGGGCGCCTGGGTTAACTGGATTGCATCGTAATCGACTCCCCAACCCTCTAGGCAGCCCTCTTCAAAGACATCGGAACCTATATAGGTAGAAAAAGCTGTGTAGGGATAGGCGTCAACATAGAGTTTAAGACCCTCAGCCCTATATTTTCTTATAAGCTCTAAAGACTCCTCCATAAATCCAAAGGCACTGCAACTAGAAAGGTGGGATATGATAAAGGGGATATCCGTCCTCTTTGAAATCTCAGCCATTTCATCTATAGCCTCAAGAGCCCTTTTACCATCATACCTATAGTGGGCTGAGAGGAGAAGGTCCTCCCGGCCCCTCAGGGGCTGAGCCAGGGCAACAGCCTCTTCTAAACTTCCACCTGTGGCATACTCAAAACCATAGGATATACCTAGGGCCCCTAGATCCAGAGCCTCTTCTACCAAGGCCTTCATTTTTTCAATCTGATCCTTAGTAGACTCAGCCTTGGTATCGGTATTTCCCACAGCCTCTCTTAAAAAGTTATGGCCTATATAGCTCATATAGTTTACGGGGCTACCCCTCTTTTCAATATGGTCTATAAAAACCTTAAGGGGCTGCCTGTTATTACCACAATTGCCTGCAACAGCTGTGGTAACCCCCATCTTCAGCATAGCCAGGGCTATGTCATAGCTGCCACCACTCAGGGCCAGGTCCTCTTCATGCATATGGATATCGATAAAACCAGGAGAGACAATCTCACCCTTAAGCTCTATTAATTCTCTGGCCTGGGGCTCTTCTTTACCTATATAGGCGATTTTGCCCTTCTTAATTCCCAGGTTCTCTTCAACAAGGCCTCTTTCAAAATCCACCAGCCTGCCGCCCTTTATCAGTATATCCAGCATTAGTCCTCCCTATATTCAATGGAAACGCTGCAGCTCTCAATTGCATGCATCATGGCCTGGTAGAAGAGGTTAAATTCCAGGATATCTCCCAGTTTAATTTCCTCCTTGGCATCCTCAACATCGAGTATTCCATGGTCGGAGCTACCACCCATAAATTCTATCCCCCCTATATCAGGGGTTAGCGCATCAAAATTAGCTATATCCCTCTTACCTAGAGCTATAAGGCATCTTTTTCTTCTGCCTCTATCTTCAAAGCTAGGCCTGGAACCAAAGGCGTCAATAAAGATCTTTCCTATTGGATGGGAAAACTTTTCCTTTAGCTCAATTACCTGAGCCTGGATTTTGTAATTATCCATTCTCAGCCCCGGAATATGGACCTTCCAGATTTCTTCTAGATCCCTGGCCACAAGGATTCCCTCACCTAGGCGTAGATGATTTATCCTAGCAGGACACCTGCCTTCAAATACCAGGGGCAGGGTTGAAGTAGCACCACCTGAAATAAGCTCCAGCCTTCTACCTATAGTGGCTTCAATCTTCTCAGCCAACTCCACCAGCCGGCCTAGATTCACTTCATCGGGAACTATAGCGCCATAGCAGCCCAAATTGGTCCCTATCCCTAGGAGCTCAACCCCCTCTAGTTTCTCACAGATTTGGGCTAGCTCCAGGAGCTCACCTTCGTCTTCAATTCCCTCCCTAAGATCTCCTAAATCCACCATCAGTAAAACCCCATGGGTCTTACCCTGCTTTAGAGCCTCCTGGTTTAGCTTTAGGATAGTCTCTTTTTCAGAGTGGAGGGAGGACTGGGCGTATTTAACTAGATCTTCTATTTCACTGGCCATGGGGATTCTAATGAGCATAAGGGATTCTTCAAAGCCCAGCTCTCTCATCCTGATTATAGTGGCCATTCTAGAATCGCCAAAGTCAGCTATACCCCCTCTTTTCATGGCCCCTGCTATAGGGATATAACTCTCTTTATAGCTATTAGAACTCTTGAGCACACCAGTAATCTTTATTCCCTTATCGTCACAAAGACTCTTTATCACCTGGGCATTATTTTCAATCCCTGCTAGGGATATGGATAATTTTGGATACATCACCTCTTCCTATTCTCGAACTCACTTTTGACTGCTGCCAAAAGCTCACCGTCCTCCTGGCAATCCACCATGGCCTTGACCATAGCCACTATGGTGTTTACCATACCCTCCATGGCTAGGTCTGTCAGAGTGGCATCCCTAAATTCCGCAGTATGGCCTGGAATTTCGTGGGCACTAATGCCAAAATATGGGTTTATAGATGGACAGACCTGGGATACATTGCCCATGTCTAGGGAGCCGAAGCTCTCCCTGGGAGGCTGAACTTCTATTCCCATTTCCTTTAGTATTCCATCATAGTGATCGGACAGGGTTTTATTGGTAACCATGTTGTGATAGATAGCTTCGTAGTGGTCAAACTCCAGGCTGCAACCTGTAGCCAGGGCTCCTGCCCTAGCACAATTTTTCACCTTTTCCAGCAGCTCCTCCATGTAGTCCAGAGTCATGGTCCTTACATAGAATTCCCCCACTGCCCTATCGGGTACCACATTGGCAGCCAGGCCTCCCTCCTTAATAACACCGTGGATTCTGGCAGAGGAGCGAATGTGCTCCCTTAGGGCATTAATGTTATTAAAGGTTAAAAGCAGGGCGTCCAGGGCATTAACACCGGACTCAGGATCCGAAGCCGCATGGGCCGTCTTTCCTGTAAAGGTAAAGGAAATTGGCACCAGAGCTAGGCTCTTACCCGAAGAATAGTAAAAATCTGATGGATGGGGACAAATAGCCACATCAACACCCTCAAAATATCCCTGGTCGGCAAAGGCTACCTTGGCCCCACTGGTCTCCTCAGCAGGAGTACCAAAGAGCAGGACGGTGCCTCCATTTTTCTCTACATAATCCTTTAGCACCAGGGCTGCGCCAATAGAGGTAGTGCCGAGCAGGTTGTGGCCACAGCCATGTCCAATACCTGGCAGAGCGTCATACTCTGCCAGATAGGCCATGGTTATACCAGGCTTATCGCCAGAAAACCTAGCCACATAGGCGGTCTCCATACCCAGGGGAGAAAGCTCCATCTCAAAGCCATGGCGCTCTAAAAGCTCAATATGAGCCCTGCTGGAGACAAACTCCTCATAGCCAAGTTCTGGGTTATCGTAGATAAATTTATTGAGTTCTTTAAGTTCAGGCAGGAGCTCCATTGCTCTATTTCTGAATTCTTGCATTATTCCTCCTAGAAGGGTCCGAGATTGATTAAAGTGGCGATTACCATAAAGACGGCTGCAATAAGAGATTGAAGGGCCATAAGTGGCCAGATAAACCTGACCCAGTCCTCGTACTTAATTTTAGCAACACCCAGGGCTGCCAGTAGTGAAGCCCCTGTGGGGATAATGCTATTAGAGATACCATCCCCGCACTGGAAGGCTATAACGGCTGTCTGCCTTGAAAGGCCAATAACGTCAGCTAGAGGCACCATGATGGGCATGGTGGTACCAGCTTGACCAGAACCTGAAGGGATAAAAAAGTTAATTATAGACTGGACCACAAACATTCCAACAGCAGCTATGGTCTTGGGTAGCCCCTGGATTGTAGAAGCTAAACCATGGATAATTGTGTCCAGGATTGCTCCCTGGGTTAGAACAACTAGAATACCTCTAGAAAAACCCACTACCAGGGCTCCTGTAGCTAGATCTCTTGCACCTGCTAAAAACTCCTCAGCCATCCTATTGGCAGATATACCACCAATAATACCCAGGGCAATACCCATGGTGAAAAATAGGGCTGCAATCTCAATCATGTACCATCCGTGGATCAGAACTCCATAGATTAGAACTCCCATTCCCACTACAAAGCCCACTAGAACAAGCTTTTGCTTGCCGCTTAAGTCCTTAACCTCCTTAAGTGCAGAACCGTCTTCTGCCTGCATAAGTTCAAGCTCTCTACAGTAGCTCTTCTCGGGATCCTTTTGAACCTTATTTGCATAGCGCATGGTTAAAAAGATAGCCGCTCCCAGCATAACTACATAGAGCACCAATCTAAAGCCTATGGCGGAAAAGGTGGGTAGTTCCGCTATACCCTGGGCCACACCCACTGTAAAGGGGTTCATCCAGCCCCCTATAAAACCAGCTGCAGCACCACTGAAGATGATAGCTGTCCCTACAATAGCATCATAACCAAGACTCCTGGCCAGGGCTATTCCTATGGGGACAAAGACTATGGTCTCCTCACTCATACCAAAGGTAGCTCCTCCCAGGGAAAATACTGTCATTATAACCGGTATCATAAGTTTTTCCTTGCCACCAAACTTGAGGGCAAGATTTCCTATTCCATCTAAAATGGCACCGGTGCTATTGATAATTCCAAAGGCACCTCCCACCACAAAGATAAAGAAAACAACCTCAGCCGAGGCAACCAGTCCATTGGGCACAGCCTGCATTATGTCAAAAAATGGCACAGGGCTAGGATCCACATTGTGGAAGGTTGCAGGATCCACCACTGTTCTACTGGAGCCATCGGGCATTTCAATCTGCACCCGGTCATACTCGCCGGCGGGTAGTATGTAGGTCATGATACCCGCAAGAATAATGATGGTAAAAATAATTACATAGGTATGGGGAAACTCTCTTTTCTTTTTCTTATCAGTCATGTTGACCTCCTTAAAATGATAAAATCATATTAACATATCTGGTGGTTCATCTCAATAATCCTTTTAAGAAATCGGTTATCTGTTAACATTACATAACTTATCTTCAAGAATATCAACAAATAAGCTATCTTCTATATTAGCCCCAGTAACAATCATAGCTACTTTTTTTCCAGCAAATTTTTCTGGATATTTTTTTACAGCGGCGTAACACACTGCACTATCTGGCTCTACTACAACCTTCTCATAGAGGAGCATGTCCCAAAGGGCACTTTTAACATCTCCATCATCAATTAGTAGGATTTCATCCACCAGCTCCTCTGCCCTTTCATAGGAGTGATGGGCAATGCCACCAACCAGGCTATCCAGGATAGTCTCACCTTCAAAGGGGAAAAACTTAGTCCATCTGCCCTTTTTAATATTCTCAGACATAGCTGGACAGTAATCTGGTTCTACGCCGATTACCCTCACTTGTGGATGGACCTCCTTTAAATAGATGGCGCAGGAGGTAATAAGGCCTCCACTTCCAATGGGAGCTAGAAAAATATCTAGATCGGGCTGCTCTTCCATGATCTCTATAGCTAGACTACCCTGGCCAGCTACCCCCTTGGGATCCTCTCTAGAATCAACCCAGACATAGTCCCCGGCCCTGATAAGCTCTTCACCAAGTTCACTGGCCTCATCGAAGTTTTTTCCAATAAGCTTAAGTTCCCCACCAAAATCTACAATCTTCTTTCTTTTTGGATAGGGGGTAGACTGGGGCGCAAGGATAAGAGGAGGATTTAAGCCCAGAAGGCTAGCGCCATAGGCTAGACTAACCCCATGGTTACCTGAGGATATAGCTACTAAATCTTTCTTTCTCTCCTCTTTTTCTAGCAGGGTAAGCCTTGCTAGAACTCCCCTTAGCTTATAGCTTCTAACTACTGGCTGCTCATTTTCCATTTTTAGATAGACAGTGGTCTTCTCATCGCTTAAAAATACACTTTTTTCCAGTCTAGTCTTTGTAATATAGGGTCTCATTCTTTTGTAGGCCTTTTCTACGTCTCTTGCACTTAACATAAAAACCTCCTAGTTTTCCTATCTCTAAACTTAAGTATATACTAAAAAAACTCCCTCAGGTGCCCTTCTAGTGCCACTTACTCTTTATCCCAGTAAT
>CAYFUM010000004.1:0-49580 GCA_964346475.1 uncultured Peptostreptococcaceae bacterium | reverse complement strand
TTGCCAAGGGCAAGGCTGGCCATACAAAGGGCCAGGATATTGGCTGCAAAGGTAAAGCCATAGCCTATTTCCACCAGGTGGGGTGCAATGGAAATGTTAGCTATGCTGATAGCCAGACCTATTAAAATTCCCATAAGAGCCAGTATCCAAAAGTAGGGTAGTCTAAGGACTTCCCTAAAATCCAGCCCCGCTATGGGGAGGCTTCCTGTGGATTTACCATAGGCATCTAGATTCATATCCTCAGGTTTTTCTTTAATTAGAAAAAAGACCACAGGAAGAATAAGTAAAAACATGGCCAGGGCCTGGAGCCTATAGGCAGCCCTCCATCCATATTTTATTATCCACTGGCCAGTTAGGCTACTATAGAGCATGCCCCCAAAGCCACTGCCCATAAAGGCCAGGCCCAGGGCGTAGCCCCTTTTCTCATGAAACCAGTTACTTATAATAACAGAAATAGGTACAATTCCTATAAAGCTATTGGCTAGAGCTCCACTCAAGGTTAGAAGGTATATCTGCCAGAGTTTTTCTGCAGAGCCTAGAAGTATGTAGGTGGCCACCAGGACTAGACTCATAAGCTTCATTGATTTAGATATGGAGTAGCGCCGGTAGATCCTTCCAGCAAAAAGGGAGACCACCAGCTGCACCAGACTCCTAAGGGTCAAGGTAAAGCTTATCTGGGAGCGAAGAAGACCCAGCTCCTCACCAATTGGAATAAGAAAAAGACTGGCAGTATTATATACTATACCCCAGCCTGTGGCCATGAGCATAAAACCCGCTGCCACTACAATCCACCCATAGTATATTTTTTTCATTCCTCTACAAAATCCGGTAGACGTGGCTACAGTGATCCCTGCTGGCAACCTCCACCAGTAGATCTCTGCCCACCTGGATTCCTTCCTCTTTTAATATTTTTTCTACGCTCATTTGGGCCAGTTCTGGATAATTATTTTTTTCGCTGAGATGGGCCAGCATGACAAAGCGTAGCCTTCTATTTTCCTTATAAATTCTAGAAATAAGCCTAGCTGCATCTTCATTGGAAAGATGGCCCTCATCACCAAGGATCCTCCTCTTTAGGCTATAGGGATAGGGCCCCATCCTGACAAGCTCCTCATCATGGTTGGCCTCCAGAACTAGAAAGTCGCTGGGCATTAGCATACTGGCCACCTCCTCAGGGACATGGCCCAGGTCTGTTGCAATGCTTAGAACCTTATCCTCATAGCTGAGCCTAAAGCCCTGGGTCGAGGGGGCATCATGGGGTAGCTCAAAGGCCTCAATTAGAAGATCCTCCACTGCTACTGGACCATTTAAGGGCTTAATCCTCCTCCCAGGGCTTAAATCCAGGGCCTCCAGCACATCCTCATGGGCGTAAAGGGTGAAGGAATAATTTTTAAAAAGCACCTCAAGACCCCGGGTATGGTCGCTGTGAATATGGCTTAAAAAAACAGCATCTATGTCCTCCATGGACTCGCCGATATCCTCTAAAGCCCTGACGGTTCTCCTGGCGCTAAGCCCAAGATCTACAAGAATACTAGATGATGAAGTTTTTATAAAATGACAATTTCCTGAACTCCCACTAACTAGGGAACAATATTCAAACATAATTTTTCTCCTTGTCCATTGTAACAGAAGCACCCAGATAACTAAAGGGTCTGCTTGCCAGTCAATTAATTTATAGTATAATAAAAAAGGAGGTAGCAGCATGAATATACAGCTAAAACCAACTTCTTTTGACTTTGGCTTAACCAGCCTAGAACATATTTTTATAGATGAATTTATGCCCTTTTGTGGTCTTAAAGAGCTCCAGGTTTATATCCTGGGTCTGAGATTTGCCCAGGAAAAAAAAGATAGCAGCCTAGCCAGTCTTGCTAAATTTTTAAATCTTGACTACATGGAGGTAGTAGAGGCCTACCGCTACTGGCAAAAGCAGGGCCTGGTCAATCTAATTAATGAAGAAGACAACAGCTTTGATGTGGTCTATCTTTCCCTGAGGGATATCTATCTGAGTAGTAATTATGAGGCTCGCTCTTCTGCCACCAGCCTTGACTACTCCCTCTGGCACAGAGAGCTTTTTAACGAGGTATCCAGTCTCTTGGCCCTACCTCTAAGTGAAATGGAGTGCCAGAGTCTGGGAGAATTCCTCCAGGGTAAGGAAATAGATAGAGAACTGATCCTTAAAGCCTATGACCTATCTAAAAAGAAAAAGTATCGCAACCGAGAAGCCATCAAACTCCTAACCTACTGGGCCCAACATGGTATTAAAACTCCAGAGGAGGTTGATAGTTTCAATGAGAAGGCCAACTTTAGAAACTACCAATATAGGGAGATTCTAAAGGCCCTGGGCCAACCCTATAGACACCCCAACATTGGTGAAAAGGAAGTCATAGACCTCTGGCTTGATAAGTATAACTTTGATATAGACAGCATTGTAAGGGAAATATCAAGAGTAACCCGTTCCAAGCAAAACCCAAATATGAACTATCTTAACTCCGTTTTTAAAAGACTCCACGAAGAAAAAGATCTACCTCAAGATAAGGATTCTAAAGAGGAAGAGGATAAGCTTCGTAGCCTAGGGAAAAAACTATGAATTTAAAGGAACTCCTCCGCTCCCTTAGAGCGGAGTATGAAGAAAAAAGAAACCAAGAAGCCCTGAGACAAAAAAGAGCCGGCCAGCTCCTTTATTTAAATCACCCTGAGATTGAAAAGCTAGAGCTTGATTACAAAAATACCAACCTTGAGATAATCCGGGCTCTGATTAGCTTTCCTGAAGAGGAGGGCATAGAAAGCCATCTTCGCGAGGTTGATGAGGAGTACAGGCAGGCCAAAACTAGCCTTCTCAGGGAACTAGGCTATGAGTCAGATCCTAGGGAAGCCAGGTATGAATGTGAGCTTTGTCAGGACACAGGAGAAAATGACCAGGGGTTTTGTAGCTGCTTTAGACAAAGACTAGCCCAGGAGATATTTTCCTCGGAATATGAGAGGGGCTCCCAACAAAGCTCTCTTTCGAATATTAGCTTTGATATTTACAGCCATGGCATAGGAAAGGAAAAAATTAGCCAGAGGGACAACATGATAAACATAGTCCAGTCCCTTCAGACCTTCGTAGCAGACTTTGATAATAAAAAAGGTATGAACCTCCTTTTCTCTGGCGATGTAAGCCAGGGTAAGACCTACCTAGCAGCAGCCCTAGCCCAGGAACTAATTAAGGAGGGCAGGCTGGTCATCTACCAGACGGCTCCCTCCCTCATCGATAAACTCAGGGATCTGTCCTGGCGCTATGACCAGGACAATAAAGACCTTAAAAATATGATTTATGACTGCGACGTCCTTATTCTAGATGATCTAGGCAAGGAGACCAGGACGGAGTTTTCTGAAAAAGAGCTATTTCATCTTATAAATATGCGCTATACTGCTGGAAAAAGCACACTTATAAGTACCAACCTAAAACTTAAAGATCTGCGCCAGGACTATGGTGAGGCCTTTTTTACTCGCCTCATGGAAAACTGCTATGTTCCTTCTTTTTTTGGCCCAGATCTTAGAATAGGATAAAGTATGTATCAAGTTTATACTGGAGAAGGTAAGGGAAAAACTACAGCTGCCCTGGGCCTTGCTATAAGGGCCCTAGGGGCTGGAAAAAAGGTCCATATGATCCAGTTCGTCAAGGGTCTTGCCTATAGCGAAATTTCCCCTATGGAAATGCTAGAAGACTTCAGTTTTGAGATTACTGGCAGAGACTGTTTTATAGATAAAAAACCCGACAAGGAAGATATAGACAGAGCTAAAGAAGCCTTAAAAAGAGCCCATTACTATCTTAAGGAAAAGCGCTTTGATATGCTGATTTTAGATGAGCTTCACATAGCTATCTACCTGGGACTTCTAGAACTAGGAGAGGTCCTGGAGCTCATAGATCTAGCTGGCAAAACAGAGCTCATAAGTACGGGACGCTATGCGCCAAGAGAGCTTCTCGAAAGAGCTGATCTAGTAACTGAGATGAAGGAGATTAAACACTACTATGACAAAGGCCAGGAGGCCAGAAAAGGTATTGAATACTAGGAGGAAAAATGATTAGAGAAGAGGAAATGATAAAAAAAGCAATGGAGCAGGCTGGTGTTTCCATGCTAGCTAGAGCAAAAACAGCTCCCAAGGCCAAGGGAGTCGACCATCTGGAATACATACTTCTTGAAGAAGAAGACTTTCCCGCCATCATTGAAGAGATGAAAAAACAGGCTGTTGAGCATGACATACCCTTTTTCATAAGGGATGCTAGAAATCTGGAAAACTCCCAAATGCTCCTTCTTATAGGCTGCATAGATGAACCCAGAAATGTTCCCAATTGTGGTTTTTGCGGCTACGCTGACTGCTCTGAAAACAGAAAAAACAAGGGTAGATGTGTCTATCCCAGTATAGACCTTGGCCTTGCCCTGGGCTCCGCCCTTTCACTGGGTCAGACTCTGGGTATAGATAGCAGGATTATGATGAGTATAGGTAAGGCCTGTATGAATCTAGGCATCTTTGAAAAGGATGTGGTATCCGTTATAGCGGCACCTCTTAATGTAAGCAAGAAAAACATCTACTTTGATAGAGCAACCAGTTAGGAGCTAACCCATGAAGACTAACAGAGACAAACTTGTTGAATTTTTTCTCCAGGGAGAGATACACGCCCCTACCCTTATAAGAAACTACCAATCCACCCCCGAGGGACAAAACCTCCTTCTGCCTTCAGTAGGAGGTATCGTTCTAAACTACAAGATAGGCGACAACTGCATGGAGCTGGCTGCCGATCATGTGGAGCCAGGGGTTAGTCTAAAATTAGAGGACCCGTCAGAAAACGCAGCCCTTATTACCCTTTCCTGTGTTGGAAACAGGGCTGAAGTAGTCAGCGGAGAAGCTAAGGGGGCAGTGGGCTTTGTGACCGGTATGCATGGTGGAATAGACCATACCATCTGCTATTTTAAAAGGAAAGATTTAGAGAGGATGAATATCGGTGATAAGATAAAAATCTGGGCTCTGGGCCAGGGACTTAGACTTCTTGACCACCCAACAGTCCATGTCATGAGCCTGGATCCTGATCTACTTGATAAATTAGATATAAGAGAAGAAGAGGGCCGCCTACATGTTCCAGTAAAAGCCCTTGTGCCAGCCAAACTAATGGGCAGCGGTATAGGGGCCTCCAGCGCCTATACAGGTGACTATGACATAATGACAGGGGATAAAGAGCTACTAGAAGAGCTAGGCCTAGATAAACTGGCCTTTGGTGACCTGGTCTTCCTCCAGGACTGCGATACCAGGTTTGGTAGACAGTACCTCAAGGGAAGTGGAACCCTGGGAGTTATTGTCCACTCCAACTGCGTCCAGTCAGGCCATGGGCCAGGAGTAACCACCCTTATGTCTGCCAAGAATAATGCCTTGGTCCCCTTTATAGACCAGGATGCAAACCTAGCAAATTATTTAGGTATCGACGATGATAATAAGTAGATTTATAAATAATAAAGTAGCCCAGCTGGGAATTATAGAAGGTGACCGGATAATCCCCCTAGGTGCTATAGACCTTATGGATTATTTATATGCCGACAAGGATATCCCCAGGGGACAAGCCCTTGAGCTAAATGAAGTCAAGCTCCTCTGTCCCTTTGAAGAAGCTGGCAGGGTTTTTTGCCTTGGAAAAAACTACCTTGATCATATCCAGGAATTATCTGAAATAGAAGAAGCCCAGCAGCCCCAGGCACCTATTTATTTTATGAAGGCACCCAAAATACTTATTTCCGATGGCGATGGCCTGAAAGACTGGCAGGACCACACAGAAAGCCTAGACTATGAGGTGGAGCTGGTCCTAGTTATAGGAAAGCAGTGTAAAAACCTAAAAAAAGAAGAAGTTGAGTCTGTCATCTTTGGCTACATGATTGGAAATGACTTTACAGCCAGGGATCTACAGACCAGCCACAAGCAGTGGTTAAAGGGCAAGAGCCTAGATGGCTTCACCGCCCTATCCACTCGACTTATAACAAGGGAATCTATAGCCTACCCGCCCCAGCTTGATCTTAGCCTTACTGTAAATGGCGAAGAACGCCAAAGAGGCAATACCAGGGACCTCATCTTTGATATAGACCAGCTGGTAAGCCAGCTTTCCCAGGGACTTACCCTCTACCCCGGAGATATAATATTTACTGGTACCCCTTCGGGAGTTGGTGCAGGGAGAAAGCCCCCTGAATATTTAAAAAAGGGAGATATAGTCCAGTGCAAAATAGAGGGCCTTGGCAGTCTAACTAATATAATTAAATAGCCTCTAGGGGCTATTTTCTCTAAGAAGCAGAGGTTATGATGAAGACTAAAAAAGTGCAACTCTGGACTAGACAAAATAAAAATATTCTAAGCGACCTGGAAGACCAGGGGGTCTACAGGGTTAAAAAAGAATATATAACCGAAAAAATGGGTGATATGAGTGACTACTATCTAAAGCTCTATGACTGGTATACTAGCCAGGCTTCAAAGATAGTTGCAAGGCCCCCAGGGGTCAATTATCCCATCTGGCTATCCACAAGCTCTGATTTTATGCTCCAGCCCACCGAGGACACCCTTATTCTTACCCTGGAGGTTGACCAGGACAAGGTGGTCTACTTTGACGCCAACCGCTGGGGCTATGTTGTCAACCACTTCTACCTACCCCTGGATAGGGAGGATGAAAAAAGACATAATCTGGAGCTAGAAAGGTATGGCATCACCAATGAGGCAGCCCTGGTTTCTGGGGATTTGGGTAACTTCTACCCCCTACTCAAACAAAAAATCCTAGCTAGCTGGACCAGGCTTTTTGATGACAAGGGAGAAAACCCTCTAATGCAAGCTACCCTGTGGGAAATAAAAAAGGACTGGGTGGTAGACATTCTAGAAGGTTAGGAGGACGTATGGAAACAAATAATGGAAAATTAATTCTCTACACCTCCCAGAGTGATATAGTGATAAATACCCTGGAAAAAGAGGACCTCTACCTGGTAAAAAAAGAGTTTATAGAGAAAAAATATGATGAGCTCTCCTCTATTTTTCTCGCTGCCTATAACTGGTTTATAATGAAAGCTCCTAGGTATGTAGAAAAACCCCGGGATGCCCGGTATCCTATCTGGCTTTTTACTGATCCCAGATATGTTGAGAAGTATCCTGGAAGTAAAATAATAAGACTAGAAGTTGACCTAGACCAAGTCATCCTCTTTTCAGCCTATAAGTGGAACAGGATTCAAAACCTGGCCTACCTTGAAAAAGACGAGGAAGATCTGGCCAGTTTCCAGGCTGAGCTTAAAAGACAGGGGATAGCTAGGGAGCAGGATATTTACTTGACCAGTTTCTATCCCCTATTAAAACAAAGGGTAGTAAAGAGCTGGGATAGACTCTTTGAAGAAGATATTGACCCTGATAAAGACTACCAGGCTGCCCTCTGGCAAATTGAAAAAAAGTGGATCCTATCCATAGACTAAAAGGAGCCCAAAAGATTAGGGCTTTTTTTTTACCCATTTTACTGGTAAACTCTCTGTAATACTGATATAGAAGGAGAAGGCCATGTTAGAAAACTTTGGTAGCCTACAATTTAATCGCAGGGAGATGAAAAAAAGACTCCCCAGCCCCATATATAAGAAATGGAAAACTGCCCTCTACAGAGAGACTCTTATGGACAGGGAAACCGCTGATGCCATGGCCCACGCCATGAAAAACTGGGCCCTGGACAATGGTGCCAGCCACTACAGCCACTGGTTCATCCCCTTAACCGGCCACAGTGCAGAGAAGCATAACACCTTTTTAACCCAGGAGGATGAACTCCCCCTGCTCCATTTTTCTGGCTCTGCTCTAATTAAGGGCGAAACCGATGGCTCCAGTTTTCCCACAGGGGGACTGAGAGCAACCTTTGAAGCCAGAGGCTTTACCTACTGGGATATAAGTTCCTTTGCCTTCATACGTGGCCATGTGCTCTACATCCCCAGTATCTTTATTTCCTATAGAGGAGACCAGCTGGATTTAAAAAGCCCCCTTCTAAGGGCTGTGGACAGCTTTAATTCCAGTGCAACAAAACTCCTCCACCTGCTGGGAGAAAAAGAGCTCAAGGGGGTCAAGCCCATGATTGGCCTAGAGCAGGAGTATTTCCTAATAAGAAAGGACTACTATGAAAAAAGACCCGACCTGGTCTACACAGGTAGAACCCTTCTTGGCAGTCCTCCCCCCAAGGGTCAAGAGTTTGAAGACCACTATCTGGGAAGTATACCCACCAAGGTCAGCCGCTTTATGCAGGATGTCAACCAAGAGCTCTGGAAGCTGGGTATCTACGCCCAGTGTGAACACAATGAGTCAGCACCTAGCCAATTTGAAATAGTGGCCCACCAGGAAATAGCCAGCCTGGCTATCGATCAAAACATGATTGTCATGGACGTCCTCCAGCAAAAAGCCAGCGAGCACGGCCTGGTCTGTCTACTCCATGAAAAACCCTATGAGGGTATAAATGGCTCAGGAAAACACAATAACATCTCCTTTCTTACCAGCAGCGGGGTAAACCTGCTGGAGCCCGGAGACTCACCTAGAGAAAATCTGAGATTTCTCGTCTTTCTCACTGCCTTTATCCTTGTGGCCAAACGCCATGCCACCTTGCTTAGACTTGCTAGCAGTGATGCCGGCAACGACCACCGTCTGGGAGGCTATGAGGCCCCACCATCAGTAGTATCAGTCTATCTAGGAGAAGAGCTTCATGCCACCCTTGGAGACCTACTGGGTGAGCGCTGTCTGGACTCAGATAGTAGGGAACTCTCTCTTCCCCAGCTGGCAGATTTCCCTGCAGATAGCACTGACAGGAACAGGACCTCCCCTATAGCCTTTACTGGTAATAAGTTTGAAGTCAGGATGCTGGGAGCCTCCAGGTCCGCAGCCATGCTAAACATAAGTCTCCTGGCTGGCCTTTCCAGGGTCTTGGAGGAATTTCATAGAGATCTAGCAAAACTCGATTCCCCCCAGGACCAGGCCTTCTCTTACCTGGCTGTAAAGCTAAATGAGTCTAAGGACATCCTTTATGAAGGCGATGGCTATAGTGAGGACTGGCTTAAAGAAGCCCAGAAAAGAGGACTTCCAAGTCCTGCCAGCTATCTGGAGTGCATTCCAGCTCTCCTTTCCCAGGAAAGTCTGGAGATGTTTGAGAAGACGGGAGTCCTTTCAAAGGAGGAACTCCAGGCCAGAAGTTCCATCCTTTATAGCCAGTATGTCAATACCAAACTAAGTGAGGCTAAAATAATTAAATCCATGATTAAGAGGGACCTACTCCCCAGCTTTAGAGAAGAGATATTTAAAGTCAGTAAATTGGCTGAAATTGACAGGGACTTTAAGGATCTTTTAAATAGCCACCTGGATCTTTATAAGAGGACTCTTATGGACTTAAATAGACTAGAAGAAAAGTTGGCCGATTGCCTTGAAGAAAAAAACCCCGAGAAAATCGCTAGGGATTTCTCAGGGAGAATAGACTCCAGCTTGCTGAGGCTCAGACTCCACGCCGAGGATATCGAGGACCTACTGCCAAGCCAGGATTATCCCTATCCTGACTATGCCAAAATGCTCTACAGTCTCTATTAAATAAAAAAGGAGGATTACTCCTCCATAAGGTCCATCCTGGCTATAATAACGGGTTCCAATGGTTTATCCTGGGGGCCCGTTTCTACTTGGGCTATCCTGTCCACCTCTTCCATTCCTTCAATAACCCTGCCAAAGGCGGCATACTCACCATCTAGATGGCTAGCATCCTTGTGCATGATAAAGAACTGGCTGCCGGCTGAATCTGGCATCATGCTCCTGGCCATGCTGATAACTCCTCTTTCGTGCTTTAGGTTATTCTCAAAACCGTTGCTCTTAAACTCACCTGGGATTCCATAGCCTGGTCCTCCCATACCGCTACCCTCGGGACAGCCCCCTTGAATCATAAAGCCTGGGATAATCCTGTGGAAGCCTAGGCCATCATAGAAGCCCTTGTCAACCAAGTGTAGAAAATTCTCCACCGTCTTAGGGGCTATATCGGGATAGAGCTCAATAATAATGTCCTGGCCACTCTCCAGGCTAAGTCTAACTTTCTGGTTCATCGTTCCTCCAAATTTTACCTTATAATTTTTAAAAACTCCCCCTTCATAGTAGAAGATGGCCTGAAAAAATAGCCCCTCTTCCAAAATCCAGGGAAGAAAGATCCTATCGCCCTCCCAGAGGGAGAGATCCTCAACTCTTTCCAGATCTACCCAGGATGGTTCCCCCTCGTGGTTGGCTAAAAGTTCCCCCTCAGCCCTATCCACCCTGTAGACATAGCTATAAATATCATTTTCTCCATCAAAGTTGGGAAAAAATATGGTTCCAACCAGCTCATCTTCAAGGACCCTAAGCCCAGTTTCTTCAAAAACTTCCCTTACCATACACTGGTGGGGACTCTCTCCCCTTTCAAGTTTTCCCCCAGGTCCTACATATTTACCGTAGTGGATATCATCTTTTCTCTTATTTCTATGGAGCATGAGGACTCTCCCCTCCATAACTATGTAGGCAAGGGTGGTCCTAAGCATTCTGGCGCTCCAGGGAAATGTCTAGTCCTTTAGACTTAAATAGTCTATTTATATCCTCCCATAGAGGGTACTTACCCTTCGATTTAAGGTTACTGATAATGAAGACCCTATCTAGAGGAATACCTAGTGCCTCAGATACTTCCCTTCTTGCCCTGACTATCTGGGACTGGTTTAACTTATCTATTTTGGTTAGAATGACCCTGCCCTCAAAATCTAGGGCCCTGATGTATTCTAGCATCTGATAGTCCTCTTCTCCCAGTTTTCTTCTTATATCCACAAGGAGCATGATTTCAATTAGGCCCTGTCTAGAACTCAAATAGCGCTCTATAAAGCTAGCCCACTTGGCTTTTTCTGCCTTGGAAACCTTGGCGTAGCCATAGCCAGGTAGATCAACAAAACGAAAACTACCGTTTATCTCATAAAAATTAATAGTTTGAGTCTTGCCAGGTGTTGAACTGGTCCTGGCCAGGCTCTTTCTATTAAGAAGATAGTTAAGAAGGGAGCTCTTTCCCACATTGGACCTACCAACAAGGGCAATCTCAGGTAGGTCATCGGGGGGGAATTGAGCTTCCCCCACGGCGCTACCTAAAAATTCGGCGGAAGTGATTTTCACTTCAAAGCCTCCTTTAAAACCCTATCCATGGATGAAACAGGAATAATCTTTAAATCCTTTTTAATTTCCAATGGAACTTCCTTTAGAGTTCTCTCATTATCACTGGGTATGAGGACTCTTTTTATACCTCGCCTCTTGGCAGCCAGGAGTTTTTCCTTGAGGCCACCAATGGCTAGAACCCTGCCTCTAAGGGTAATCTCCCCTGTCATAGCCAGGGTATGGTCTACCTTCCTACCTGTTATGGCCGAGGCCATAGCTGTAGCCATGGTAATACCAGCGCTGGGGCCATCCTTGGGTATAGCTCCTGCTGGAACATGGACATGGATATCATTTTTAGCAAAGAAGTCGCTGGCTATATCCAGCTCCCCGGCCTGGCTCTTAATGTAGCTAAGGCCTGCCTGGGCTGACTCCTTCATAACATCTCCTAGCTGGCCAGTCAGAGATAGACTGCCCTTACCAGGAGAAATATTTACCTCTATCTCCAGGGTATCTCCACCCACACTGGTCCAGGCTAGACCATTGACCAGGCCTACCCTATCCTCTTTTTCCAGTTCATCTGGTCTGTAGGGGGCTTCACCAAGATATTTTGAGAGGGCGGTCTTGGAAACTAAAAACTTGTCTTTTTTAGTTTCCACCACCTCTATAGCTATCTTTCTACAGATGGTACCTATCTTCCTCTCAAGCTCCCTAACACCGGACTCCCTAGTGTAGCCCTCTATCAGGGTCCTGAGCCCCTCTTTAGAGAACTTGATATCTGCCTTTTCCAGGCCATTTTCCTTCTGTTGTTTTGGAATTAGATACTTGATGGCTATCTGCTCCTTTTCAAAAAGGGTATAGCCTGTAATATCAATTACCTCCATCCTATCTAAAAGGGGTCTGGGAATTGTAGCAGTGGTATTGGCAGTAGTAATAAACATGACCTTGGAAAGGTCAAAGGGAATTTCCAGATAGTGGTCTTGAAAACTCTTGTTTTGCTCTGGATCTAGAACCTCCAAGAGAGCCGAGGCTGGATCCCCTCTAAAATCAGAGCCTATCTTGTCAATTTCATCAAAAAGAAAGAGAGGATTTTTTACTCCGCTTTCCTTGATATGGGTCATTATCCTACCGGGAATTGCCCCAATATAAGTCCTTCTGTGGCCCCTAATCTCAGCTTCGTCCCTGACACCACCCAGACTCATCCTGATAAATTTCCTGTTGACACTTCTAGCAATACTTGAAGCGATGGAGGTCTTACCCACTCCCGGAGGTCCCACTAGACATATGATGGGGCCCTTCATACTACCTGTTAGCTTTCTTACAGCCAGATATTCAAGGACCCTTTCCTTGACCTTCTCCAAGCCATAGTGGTCCTCGTCCAGGACATTTCTTGCGTGGGGCAGGTCAATCTGCTCCTTGCTCTGCTTGTTCCAAGGCAAATCCAAAATCCAATCAATATAGCTGCGGGATACCGCCGCTTCAGGGGAGGAGGGATTTAGTCTTGAGTATTTTTCAATCTCTTTTTCCATCTTCTCCTGGATGTCTTTTTTAAGCCTGAGTTTTTTTAGTCTTTTGGTGAGCTTATCAGCCTCACTGGCAATATCCTCTTCATCTCCCAGTTCCTGCTGGATAATTCTCATTTGTTCCCTGAGAAAGTATTCCTTCTGGGATTTATTCATCTGCTCTTTGACCTTATCACTAAGGTCCTTCTCTAGCTCTACTATTTCCACCTCTTGGAGCAGGTGTCTATAAAGCTTAAATAGCCTATGCTTGGTATTCAGAGTCTCTAGTAGGCCCTGCTTGTCATTGATACTTATATTGAGCTGGGGAATAATCAGGTCAGCAAAACGCCCCGGTTCATCCACCCCCGCCAGGGAGCTGGTAACCTCGGGAGAAATCCTGTTGGAAATCTGGGAGTACTCCTTAAAGGTCTCCTTGATACTTCTTTCCAGAGCCTTGCTCTCCAGGTCATCTTCAACCTCATCTTCCAGGAGTAGATAGTCAACTTCAATAAAGTTTTCTTCCTTGGTAAAGTCAACTACCTTGGCTCTTTGCTGGCCTTCTACCAGCACCCTAACCGCATCTCCAGGTAGCTTTAACATCTGTTTTATCTTGGCAACTGTGCCATAGTGATAGTAGTCTCCCTCAAAGGGATCCTCAACGTCCATATCCTTTTGAGTAGTCAAAAAGATAAGCTGGTCCCTGACCATAGCCTCTTCCAGGGCTGCTATACTTTTTTCCCTCCCTACATCAAAGTAAAGGACCATGTAGGGAAATATAATAAGTCCCCGAAGAGGTATTAATGGTATTGTTTTTCTCATAACGCCTCCTTGGTTTCGAGTTTTTCATCAACTTCTTTTTTAGTAAGGTGGAGCTTATCTACACCCTCAAGGCTTGGGTATTCAAACATATACTCCAGCATTAGTTTTTCTAGGATATGTTTGAGTCCTCGAGCCCCTGCACCTCGGCTTACAGCTTTGGCAGCAATTTCTTTAATAGCTTCATCATCCAGGCTAAGGCTAATCTCATCCATGGAAAAAAGTGCTTCATATTGTTTTAGTAGGGCATTTTTTGGCTGGGTAAGGATTTTTTCTAAAGCTTCCTGGTCAAGTTCATGAAGGGGGGCCAGAACCGGTACCCTGCCTATAAACTCTGGTATCAGGCCGAATTGCTGTAGGTCCCTTCCCTCTACATCGCTAAGAAGCCCCCAGATGTCCTTTTTAGACTTACTCTTAATGGGTGCATGGAAACCCAGGCTCCCACTTCCCCTGCGACGGGCAACAATCTCTCCTAGACCTTCAAAGGCCCCTCCCAGGATAAAGAGGATATTAGTGGTATCTATATCTATCATCTCCTGGTGGGGGTGTTTTCTCCCCCCTTGGGGTGGTACCGAAGCCACGGTGCCTTCAATTAATTTAAGCAGGGCCTGCTGGACTCCCTCACCACTGACATCCCTGGTAATGGAGGTGGATTCACTCTTTCTTGCTATTTTGTCGATCTCGTCCACATAGATGATACCCCTTTCTGCACTCTCTACATCAAAATCTGCAGCATGAAGGAGTTTAAGCAGGACATTTTCCACATCGTCCCCAACATAGCCAGCCTCGGTAATGGAGGTCGCATCGGCCATGGCAAAGGGGACCTCTAGGATCTTAGCCAGGGTTTGGGCCAGGTAGGTCTTACCAGAGCCTGTGGGTCCCAAGAGGAGGATGTTGCTCTTTTGTATCTCTACATCGGTGGTGTTTTCTATTCTCTTATAGTGATTATAGACAGCCACGGCTAGGATTTTTTTTGCCTCATCCTGACCTATTACATATTCATCTAGAAAATCCTTGATTTCCCGGGGCTTGGGAAGACTAGCCCTATCAAGGGCTTCTAATCTCCCCTTGATCTTTTCGTCTTCAAAAAAGAGCTCACTGCACTGGAGGACACACTCATCGCAGATGGCTGCCTCAGGGGAAGAAACCAGACCTCTAACATGGTCTTCGTCCCGCCCACAGAAGGAACACTTCTTTTTTTCTTCTACCACTGTTTCCTCTTTTCAAGGATCTCATCGATAATTCCATAGTCCAGAGCCTCCTGGGCAGACAGATAATTATCTCTATCAGTATCCTTTTCTATTCTCTTAAGGGTCTTGCCCGTATAGCTGCTTAGCAGCTTGTTGAGTCTCTTTCTTATCTCTAAGATATGCTCAGCTGTAATTCTTATATCCTCCGCCTGACCTTGAACCCCTCCTAGAGGTTGATGGATCATAATCTCGCTGTTGGGCAGGGCATAGCGCATGCCCTTGGTTCCCGAGGCCAGGAGAAAGGCTCCCATGGAGGCAGCCATACCAACACAAATTGTAGATACAGGGCAATTAATAAACTTGATAGTATCGTGAATTGCAAAGCCGGCTGAAACTGAGCCTCCTACTGAATTTATATAGATATTTATAGGGGCATCGGGATCTTCCTTCTCTAGAAAGAGGAGCTGGGCAACCACAGAGTTGGCAAGATTATCATCAATAACTCCCGATATAAAGAGTACCCTATCCCTGAGAAGCCTTGAGTAAATATCATAGCTTCGCTCACCCTGGGGTGTATTTTCTATTACGATTGGTATTAAGGCCACTAGGCAACCTCTACGCTATCAACAATGAGTTTTTGGGCCTTATCCATTAGCATACCTTGTTTTAGGTAGGCATAGTTATCGGCCTCATAGACCTTGCGGATTTCTTCCTCACCCATCTTGTACTGCTGAGCCTGGTCCTTTACTATTTCGTCTATCTCTTCCTCGCTAATCTGGAGATCTTCTTCCTTAATTATGGCGTCTAGAAGAAATTCCCTTTTTATTTCCAGCTCAACCTGGGGCAGATATCGGCTTCTAAACTCTTCCATATCTCCACCGGTTATTTCAATAAACTGAGCCAGGCTAAAGCCTTGAGAGGTGAGTTCACGGTCCATCTCCTCTATTTTCCTGTCAACACCCTCATCGATCATGGCCTTGGGTATTACTATCTCCATATTTTCTATGGCTGCAAGAAGAGCATCCTCAGCTTTCTTCTCTTCCGCTCTTTTTTCTTTTTCCTTGGTGAGATTTTCCACCAGGTCAGCCTTATATTCTTCCAGAGTCTCAAAATCAGAGATATCAGCAACTAGCTCATCGTCCAGTTCAGGCAGCTCCTTATTTTTAATTTCATGAATTACCACTTGGAAGAGGGCCTCTTTACCAGCTAGACTTTCTTCATGATAGTCCTCAGGGAAGCTGACGCGAACCTCCACCTCTCCTGGTCCCTTACCAATTAGCTGCTCTTCAAAACCTGGAATAAACTGACCAGAGCCCAGGGTTAAATCATGGCCCTCTGCGGCGCCACCCTCAAACTCCTCACCATCAATACTACCAACATAATCAATGGTTACTATGCTACCCTCTTCAGCTAGCTCCGAAGGAACCATTCTGGCATTCTTTTCCTGCTCAGCCTTAAGGCTGGCTTCTACTTCTTCATCGCTGACCCTGGTCTCCATAGCCTCCACACTTAGACCCTTATATTGGCCCAACTTAACATCGGGTAAAAGGGCTACCACTGCATTTAAAACTATTCCCTTTTCCTTGTCTAGCTCCTCCATGGAAAAGTAGGGCTGGGCAACTGGTGTCAGTTCCAGCTCCTCAACACTTCTATCGTAGAGTTCTGGAATCATGGCATTTAGGGCGTCATCATAGAAGATATCCTCACCATAGTGTCTTTCAATAAGGGCCCTTGGCGCCTTTCCCTTTCTAAAGCCAGGGATGGCAAATTTACCCTTTTCTTTTTTGTAGACCTTGTCTAGAAAGGGCACAAATTCCTTGAACTCAATCTCATACTGTATAGTTGCTTCGTTGTTCTCTCTTTTTATCTCTTTAAATTCCATTTTTCCCTCCTGAATTTTTCCAAGGATAATTCTATTATAATTTACCCCTTTTATCAATCTTTATCTTCTAAAATGCCAAATTTAGCAAGTTTTATTGCTTTATTTATGGTTTCATAGCTAAAACCTCGGCCTAAGAGAAAATTTTTACGTTTTATCTCCTCTTTATAGCCAAGATTCTCCCAGTCACTATACTTTTTAAGGAGGATGTCCCTGGCAACCCTGGGGTCCTCCTCCATATAAAGGTCTTCAATTACCCTGGAGTCTATCCCCCTCTGGGCCAGCCTCTGGGCTATAGCAAAACTACCCCTCCTATGGGCCTCCTGCTCATAGTAGCTTCTGGCATAATCAAAATCATTAATTAGATCCACTTCTTCCAGGAATTCCACCACCCTAGCGGCCACTTCTTCAAAGCCTATTTTTATCAGGTATTCTTTCATCTGCTGGGCTGTTCTAGGCCCCCTTAACAGATAGCCCTCGGCTCGCTCCATAGCAAAAAAATAATTAGAGCGATAAATAAGAGCATCAAGATCCAGCTCCTGGCCCTCCTCTGGAATGATCTCCAAAAAGGCCTTGCTGTGGATAAGATACTCCTCTTTATCAACTCTTATTTTGACACCTTTACCCGTCCATTTAACTTCTTCCAGCACTAAAAAATCCCAATAATAAGTGGTGCTACCAGAGCTAATATCAAGACTACAACCAGGATTTTGGCTATTAACTCCCTCTGTCTTTTCTTCATCTTTTCTCCTTATTCCCTATGACGATTGGCAAACTTGGTATACTGACCCAACCAGGCTAGCTTAATCGTGCCAGTTTCTCCATTTCTCTGCTTGGCAATTATAATCTCACTTATGTTTTTTTCTTCAGAATCCTTGTTATAATAATCATCCCTGTAGATAAACATGACCAGATCTGCGTCCTGCTCTATAGCTCCAGACTCCCTTAGGTCTGAGAGCAGGGGCCTTCTATCACCCCTGTTTTCAGGAGACCTGGAAAGCTGGGATAGGGCAAGTACCGGGCAATTGAACTCCTTGGCTAGGCTTTTTAAACCCCTGGATATGCTGGCAATCTCCACCTGGCGGTTCTCACCACCACCTCCATCCATAAGCTGTAGATAGTCCACAACAACAAGGTCTGGTTCGCCGTGCTCCAGTCTGAAGCGGCGCAGCTTACTTCTCATCTGCATAATGGTAATACCCGAGGTATCGTCTATATATAGTGGGGCAGCGGAAAGGTCTCCCACCCCTCTACTGAGTTTTCTCCAGTCCTCTCCACTAAGATCAGCTTTGAGGATATTTGAAAGGCCTATCAGGTACTCCGAAGCTAGAACCCTGTAGAGCAGGGAGCTTCTTTCCATTTCCAGGCTAAAGACACAGACATTTTTTTTCTCATGGAGGGCTGCATACTGAGCAATGTTCATGGCTAGGGCTGACTTACCCATGGAGGGCCTGGCAGCTACTAGAACAAGCTCTCCTCTCTGAAGGCCGTTGGTCTTTAGATCAAGTTCCACAAAACCCGTGGGTAGGCCCCTTAAAGAACCGGGATTTTGGCTGGCATGTTCTATCCCATCCATCATGGCTCCTAGTTCACTGCCTACGTGAACTAGACCCCTTTGGACAGTCTCATCAGCCAGGTCAAAAATCCTTTTCTCAGCTTCTCCCAGGACATCTAGTTCATGGCTGGTATCCCGGGAAATATCTGAAATTTCCCCTGCGACAGCAATAAGTTTTCTTCTTATGCTTTTTTCCTTGATTGCCTGGATATAGCTAATGGCGTTGTAGGGCCTGAGGCCAGCTTCAGTTAACTGGATTAAATATTCAAGTCCACCCACCCTAATAAGGCTTCCCTTATCACTGAGGTAGTCCTTTAACATGGTTACATCTATACTATCACTGCGCTGGGCTAGATTAAAAATAGCATCAAAAACCAGGCCATTGGCCTCTTCAAAGAAGTCGTAGACCTCCAGCTGCTCTATGGCTATACTCATAGCCTTCTTATCATGGAGCATACTTCCAAGGATGGCCTTTTCTATATCGATGCTATGGGGCATGCTCATTACTCTTCCCCCTCCACCAGGAGCTTGATTTTGGCCATAACCTGGCTGTGGAGCTTAACATCCACTTCATGCTCTCCCAGGCTTTTAAGGGGCTGGTCTAGTAGGATGCTTTTCCTATCGATCTTGTAGCCCAGGCTTTCTAGGATCTTCGCAATATCCATTGTGGTAACAGATCCAAAAATCCTACCCCCATCACCAGCCTTGACCCTCAACTCTAGCTTCTCACCCTCAAGTTTTTCCTTAAGAGCTTTGGCCCTTTCTAAGGACTTGACATTTCTTTTATCCTTGGCCTTATCCTGGTGCTCCAGCTCCTTTAGACTGGAGGAGGTGGCTTCTACTGCTAGCCCCCTAGGAAGGAGGAAGTTTCTAGCATAGCCGTCCTTGGCCTCAATTAATTCCCCTCTTTTCCCCAGGGATTTTACGTCCTTTAATAGAATAACCTTCATTTATACCTCCAATGTTTCTTCAATTGTTTCTAGTAAAAGTTCCCTAGCCTCTTCCAGGCTAGTTTTTTCCAGCTGGGCACCTGCGGTTTCCCTGTGGCCCCCACCGCCTAGCTTCTCCAAAATTACCTGGACATTTACCTTGCCGGTACTCCTAGCTGATATATATACCATACCCTGATTGTCCTCACCTAGGACAAAGGAAGTGTGTATTCCCTTAATATCTATTAGTTCATCGGCTACCTGGCTAATTATAGTCTTGATATTTCCTGAGCTATCATCACTTTGGGAGATGGCTATTCCCCCTTCAAGAAGCACAGAAGAACTGATAATATTGCTCTTAATAACCGATTCTGTAAGATCTTCTTTGAAAAGCTCCCTGACCTGACGGGTATCTGCTCCATGCCTTCTTAAAAAGGAGGCTGCATCAAAGGTTCTAACCCCAGTATTAAAGACAAAGTTTTTTGTGTCTAGGACAATACCGCTGAGTAGGGCGCTGGCCTCCAGGGGCTCTAGATGGATCTCACTGGTAATATACTGGATTATTTCCGTCACCATCTCCGAGGCGCTGGAAGCATAGGGCTCCTGATAGAGCAGAGCTGTATTTTCAATAATCTCGGCTCCCCTTCTATGGTGGTCTATCACCACAATTCTCTCAAAAAGGGGAATAATCTCAGGTGCTTCAGTGAAGTTTGGCCTATGGGTATCCACTACTATTAGTAGGTCCTTACTATGACTTCTAGCCGAAGCCACTTCAGTGCCGGTAACAAAGCGATAGAGTCTCTTGTTAGAAAAGAGGTTGTAGAGGTTTTCAATGGCATCCCCCGCCTTGTTTAAAACGATATAGGCAGGTATATCAAGATTAAGGCAGCAGCGGTACATACCAATAGCTGAGGCCAGGGAGTCCATGTCCCCATAGTTATGCCCCATTATATAGACCCGCTCACTTTCCCTAATTAGGCCTGCCAGGCCCTGGGCAACTACCCGACTTTTGACCCGGCTTTTCCTCTCTACGTTTTTGCTGCCTCCTCCATAGAACTCATAATTTTCATTTCTTCTTATAACTACCTGGTCCCCTCCCCTACCCAGGGCTAGTTCCAGAGCCTTTTGGCTACCAAGATCTCTTGAGGAGAGGTTCTCTCCATCAACAGAAATTCCCATAGAAAGGGTCATAGGCAGGCGGTTACCCTCGTCAATACGCCGTATTTCATCTAGAATAGAAAATTTTCTTAGCTCCATATCATCTAGATAGCGATTTTCTATCAGCACCACATACTCATCCTCATCAATCCTATGGAGGATGCCCTGGTGCTTATTAGCCCAATTTCTCAGTTCACTATTAATAGAGGATATTAAAAAGGGGACCCTGTTCTCATCGGTCTCACTGACGACTTCATCGAAATTATCCAGCTGAATATAAATAATCAGAGGTTTTTCCTCTAAATAATCCTGCTTTAAATTAGTAAAGTCTGTGTCATCATACCAGTAGAGGCTATAGATCTTCTCACCCCGGGCCTCCCCAAGGGATCTAAAAATCCTATAGTGCCTATCCTCAAGAGCCTGCTCAAAAAATACGCTGCCCTCAAGGATTTTTGACCAGTTCCAGGGGGAGAAGATGCTTTCTACCTTCTGGCCTATCAAGCCTCCCTCCCTTTTTATAACATCATTAAAGTTACTATTATGCCAAAGGATTTGGCCGGCCTCATCCACTACCAGTATGGGTAGAGGCATGTTTAAGTAGGCAGAGGTATGGCCCTCCTCAACCTGGAGCCGCATATCCTCCACCATGGTGTCCCACTGATTACCACTCTGGAATTGAAAGTAGATGGTGAATATAAGAATAACAAGATAGAGCCCCAAAGCCACATAGGCCAGGTCTCTAATTCCTATAAAAATAAAGGCTATCATGACTGCCAGGAGCAGTAAATAGATCCAGCTATTTCTCCTATAGGACTCAATAATATTTCTTTTTTCCTTCATCAAAGCTTCTCCAATTTCCTAAAATCTTTTCTTTGATCAACCAGGCCCATAAAGGCCAGTAGGAACTGAACCAGGGGCATAAAAAGCGATACTAAAACCATAACAACCAGCCTAATCCTGCCCCTGCTCCGACTTTTTATACTATAAACCAGGAGGCTAAGTCCCTGGACATAGAAAATGGCAATAAGCATGGAAGACAGGCTAACAAAGGCAACCTCCAGGGGCATTTTAGTGGTAAAGGCTCCTATAGCTGCCACCATATAGAGCTGGATTATCTGAATAAAACCAAGGCCTCTTAGCCTGAAATACTCAAACATAAAGCGCCCCGTCCTTCTTTCACCGCTGACTACAAGGATTCTATTTATAAGCCAGCAGAAAAAGAGGTTAAACATAAGGGCCACCATAAAAATCAGGCTGAGGCTATAGTCCCTTAGAGTAGCCCTAAGAAGCATTATAAGCTGGGCATCTCCAGACTGGGCTTGTAGCTTGGCTAGATAGGCCTCCAGAAGATTACCCAGTCCATCTATGCCTAGTGCCATCTTTTGTAGGTAAAACATGACTAGCATTATAGCAAAAAGGATAACTAGGCTGGGAAAGAAAATCATCTCAGGTCTGGACCTTCTAAAGATGCTTATACCCACTACTATGCCATATAGTGACAGGAGAAAGATCTCTAAGAGGACTAGGCTTGGTCCATAGAGGACCAAGGATCCTGCCACCATTAAAAGAAGACCCGGTAGCAGGTGCTGGGATCCGCCATATCGAGCAGCGCTGTAGGCATAGATAAGACTTATAGCATAGACTAGGATAGCTGGCAGCATTGCAGAAAAAATTCCTATAATAATTACCAGGCTAATTAGTCCCATAGCTAGGCTATAGGTGTATTTTTTCATCAGCGTCCTCTCCTGGCATAGGTGGTTAGGAGGTTCTGCTTAAGGTCCCAAAGCTCCTGGGACAGGTCCACAAAGTACTTATGGGGATTTTTTATACGCTTTACCCCATCCCAAAGCTTATCCTCTTCTTCCTGCCTGTAAGCCCTTATCTCCTCTACACTCTTCTTTTCATAGACCAGTTTGCCCTGAATAAAAATAGGTACTAGGAGTTTTTTTACCTTGAAATTTTCAACCCTGGTTTTTTTCCAAGTATAGATGGGGTCAAAGAGTACCAAGGGTTTACTTGTATCTATAACCTCATCCCTAAGGGCTATAAGATCAGCAATGGCCTTTTCATTAACGCCATCATAGACCCTATATAGCTCCTTAAAGCCAGGTGTTGTTATTTTCTCTACATTTTCTGAAATCTTAATCTTGGCCTCTACCTTACCGCCATTCTCCACTGCCACTAATTTATAAACACCTCCAAAGACCGCGTCAGAGGAGGCTGTGATGAGCTTTTCTCCTACTCCATAAAGGTCGATTTCCGCATCCTGGTCTCTGAGGTCCTGGAGGGTCTGTTCGCCTACGGCGTTACTAGCCATGATTTTTACATCACTATAGCCCGCTTCATCCAACATCTTCCTGGCCTTCTTTGATAGGTAGGCCAAATCTCCACTATCCAGTCTTATTGATTTTGGTCTAAAGCCCCTGGGAACTATCTCCTCATCAAAGACCTTAATGGCATTGGGAATTCCTGACTTTAAGGTATTGTAGGTATCTACTAAAAAACTTGAAGAGTGGGGATAGCTTCTAGCATAGGCTCTAAAGGCCTCCAACTCGTCATCAAAAAGCTGGATCCAGCTATGGGCCATAGTACCAAAAACGGGGATTCCAAAATCCCTTCCCGCCATGAGATTACTGGTGCCTATACAGCCGCCTATGTAGGCTGCCCTGGCTCCCATATAGGCGCCATCCCTGCCCTGGGCCCGGCGAGCACCAAACTCTACCACTCCCTTATCTAGGGCAGCTCTCTTAATCCTATTGGCCTTGGTTGCTATCAGGGTCTGATGATTGACATTGACAAGAAGGGCTGTTTCAATGAGCTGAGCCTCTATAATAGGAGCCCTGACCACCACTAGAGGTTCTCCTGGAAAAACCGGAGTGCCTTCTTCTATGGCCCATATATCACCTGTAAATTTAAAGTTTCTAACATAGTCCAGAAAGTCTTCATTGGTGATGCCAACACTTCTTAGATAGTCAATATCATCCTGGTTATAACTTAGGTTTTCAATATACTCTATTAGTTGAGCCAAGCCTGCTGCCACTGCAAAGCCTCCGCCATCGGGAGTTCTTCTAAAAAACATGTCAAAGTAAACAACAGTGTCCTTATAACCGCTCTCAAAATAACCCATGCCCATGGTCATCTCATAGAGATCCATAAGCAGCGTGTAATTCTCTTTTATTTTCATATTGAACCCTTTTCCTTCTCCTTATTTACTTTCCTAATTATAGCACAGATAAGCCCAAGTGCATAAAGGCTAGCTAGGAAGCTTCCCTGCCCAGTCTTTATCACCAGGCCTAGGCCCCTAACATAGGTAAAAACACTTAAAAGGCTTTAGTAAAGTCCTTTTAAAATTGCTATAAGCCCCAGGTCTTGCTATACTTTTATTGGAGGTAAAAATGACTGATATATTTGATGCTCATTTTGATTTATTAAGCGATATTAGCCATAAAAGAAACCAGGGTAGAAAACAAGTTTTTGAAAGCGACTTCTATGATAAGCTTAAAACCGGAGGAGTTAAGTATCTCATAGCTTCAATCTTCCTAGAAAAACACCAATTAAATAATCCCTTTTACTATGCCATGGAGCAAATAGGCTATCTCTACCAGGAAATCAGAGAGAGCCCTGAACTCCTTATGCTAATCAAGTCAAAAAAGGACCTGGAAGCTTGTAAGAACTCAAAGAAAATTGGACTTATACTCTCCTTTGAAGGGGCCGAGCCCCTACTAAAGGCCCAGGATCTCTACACCTTTTACGAGCTGGGTGTAAGGCTCCTTGGCCTTAGCTGGAGCAGAAGAAACATCTACGCCGACGGCTGCGACTACAGGGAAGGCAATAAAAAAGGTGGCCTTACTAGTAAGGGCTTTGAACTAGTGGAAATAGCAAGGAGTCTTGGCATGCCCATCGATGTCTCCCATCTTAGCGATGAGGGATTAGAGGACATAATAGCCCTGGACATCCCCTTTGTAGCTTCCCACAGCAACGCCAACAGCATAACGCCAACCCCCAGAAGCCTTAAGGACAAGTACCTGGACCTTTTAAAGGACAGGGACTTTATGCTGGGAGTAAACGGTGCTCACTTTATTATTACAAGAGATGGTGTTAATGCAGATTTCCAGGACTTTGCCGTCCATACCGACTACTTGATAAAAAAGCTTGGGGAGGATAAAGTTGGAATAGGCCTTGATCTATGTAACTGTCTTAGCGTTTTTGCTCCAGCAGATTCTAGCAAAGGAGATGTTATCTACGATCATTCATCGGCCCAGGAGCTAATTTTACACCTGGAAAAAACGCTGGGTAGCCAAATCAATGAAAAAGTCGCCTGGAAGAACTGGTATAACTTTATGATGCGTCATCTACCCTAAGAAAAAAACCTCGGATTCCGAGGTTTTTTTTTCTAATCTACATAGGGTAGTAGGGCAACAGCGCGGGCGCGCTTAACTGCCAGGGCTACTTTGCGCTGATGTTTTGCACAGGCGCCTGTTACACGACGGGGAAGTATCTTTCCACGTTCGGATACATAGCGCTGGAGCGTTCTAACATCTTTATAATCGATGGTATCGATTTTATTAGCACAGAAGTGGCATACCTTTTTTTTTCTTGGTCTAAAAGCCATTACTCCTCCTAAAATGGTATATCATCATCATTTACCAGGGGAAAATCAGAATCAGCTTCCTGGCTTTCGCCAAAGGAAGTTTCATCCTGATAGTCCCGGCCCGATGATTCAGTTGGACTTCCAAGGAACTCCACCTGGTTGGCAACTATATCTGTAGAATATCTAGTGTTTCCATCCCTATCGGTATACTGGTCGATTTGAATGGATCCGTTGACCGCACATTGGGAACCCTTACGCAAATACTTTGCCACAGCCTCAGCTTGTTTACCCCAGACTACGACTCTAAAAAAGTCGGCCTTGTTTTCCTTGGAAAAGGGGCGATTTACAGCCATTCGAAAATTTGTAACAGCCTTTCCTGTGCTTGCAGCAAAGCGTAGTTCAGGATCTGCAGTTAATCGGCCTATAAGCACTACTTGGTTCATGGTTCCTCCTTATGCTTCTTTTCTAATGACGTTATAGCGAATTACTCGATCATTGATCTTGTAGTTCCGCTCGAGCTCTTGGGGCAAATCATTACTTGCTTCGAAGTTTATCAGATAATAGTAACCTTCAGTGAGTTTTTCAATCTCATATGCAAGTCTTTTCATACCCCAGTCATCGACTGATTCTACCTTGCCATACCTACCGATAAGGTCTGTGAAGCGCTCTAGTAGACTAGTTCTTGCTTCTTCTTCCATATCAGGACGGAATACAACGATGCTTTCGTATTTATTCATACTTTACCTCCCTTTGGTCTTCTGGCCCCTCTTTTAAGAAGGAGCAGAGAGTTGCTGCGTTTAACATTGTAACACGGGCCCCCAGCCTGTACAAGCATAATTTTGAAATTTTCTATTCAAGCTTGTAGTCAAAAAGACGCCAGACCCTTAGATTTACTTCCTCAATCCCGCTGCCACAGTAGTCGCAGTACTTATTTCCAAGATTTTTCACTGGAGCACCACAGTTAGGACAATTAAGTCCGACAGCCTCCTTGTTTTTTACAAGATCTAGGTCCTGGACATAGAGATAGAAAATCCTATAAACCTGCTGGGTTAAATATTTCTTATCTCCCTCTATAGTGCCATCGGCCTTTTTTGAATAGATATAGCCCTCCAAGCCACACTGCAGGGTTATAAAGACCTGGCCCCTGTCCTTTTTATAGTCACTGACCACACTTTTATGGATCCTTATCCTGTCAAAAACCCTGGTGGTGGACTCCTGCTTTAATTTATCGATCTCCCTTTCAAGTTTTTTATGGATCTGTCGACCAGCCTCTGGGCTTAGTAGGGATACGTCCCTGGCCTCCAGAGCTCTAAAACTCGAAAGGAGCACTGTCTCTGCTCTGTTTTTTAACTCTTCGATACTAAGTCCAGGAAAGTCCTCCTTTATCCTAGGCAGGTAGACTGCCTCCATTGAGTTAAGACTCCTTGGCTTAAAGGAGTTCTCCAGCTTTTGCTGGTTTAAGCCCTCCACCAAGCTGCTGGTGCCAAAGAGCGTCCTGGAAAAATATCTAATTTTCACAACTACATAGACAAGACTAGCTACAATTATTATAGGTGGTAGTAGCCAAATAAGATAGACCATGGGCCCTCCTATCCAATAAGGAAATTCATAATGACTGGGGAAATATAACTTTCAATAATAGCAGCCACCATCAAAAGAGGTGTAATGAGCAGGATAAAAATTAAAAGATGACCCTTGACAAGCTCTCTAAGAGATCGGTGGTTTCGCCTAAGAATTTTTTTATTCAAATTCCCGCAAAAATAAAGACCCAGAGAAACCGCCAATAAAAAGGCTGGTATCTCCAGTATACCATGGGGTAATAGAGCAGCTACAAAACTAAAAGCACCCATTAAAGGTCTGGTAAAGACGTAGGCTGCTCCTAGAATAAGGGAGTTAGTGACCAGGCTTAAGGCTGGCAAGAAAAGAAAGGGAATAAAGCCAAGACCATAGCTTAAGAGGGCTGCTTTAAGGTTGTTTTTAAAGAGCTCCCAAACCAAGATCTCCCCCGAGGCAGTAATAAGATCTCCCTTGCTACCAATAAATTCAAACATCAAATCCTCTATAGTCTCCTGCTGGTTTCTCAGTATAAGAGCTGAAAGAAAACCTATCATTAAAAAGGCAAGAAGGCTATAAAGAAAAATTGTCTTCACCTCTTTAAGCTCATACTTTAGTTTTTTCATAATTTCTCCTAGAGAAAAAGACCCACTAATCAGGTCTTTGTCCATTTACTTTTCTAATTCTGCGTTCAAGCTTGATACGCTCAACCCAAATTTCCTTGCCACAGCCCTTGCAGAGCATCTTAATGTCGGCTCCCTTTCTAAGAATTTCGAATTCCTTGGAACCACATGGATGCGCTTTTTTTGTTTCTATCAAGTCACCTGGTTCTAGACGCATACTTCTACCATATTATTGCGCCCAGAATACCCGAATCATAGAAAAGAGTAGCCAGGGTCGACTGATGATAGAGATCATATATTAGACCAGAGTTAAAAAAACCTGCTAGATTGTGGACTATTATTGCCACCACAAGGCCATAGGTAAAGCCTCTAAGAACAGAGAAGATAAGCCCACCAAGTCTCTCTATACCCATAAAGCCTGCCATCCTATTGGTATTTTCAAAGATACTACCAAGGAGTTTTATAAGAAAGAGACTGCCCACAAAAAGAATTACCATGGCTGCCATATTTGTAACTAGAGCCAGGGAAAGCTCGCTAAAGACCAGCTCGCTTTTTTCAGTAAAAAAGCTACCCCTTTCAAAAAAGGTGCCAAAATCCTGGCCAAGATTTAGATCCTTCATACCCTGCAGGGTAAAGATAGTCTCAGTATCAAGGCTTTCTAGCTTTGATATTACAGTTTCACTTATAAAGCCCAGTATCTGCTTGATCCCTGGTACCTTAAAAACCAGGTTGGCAAAACTACCAAAATAATGGCTTGCAATAAAAAGTGACGCTAGAACAGCTAGAAAATCAAAGAAGTTTCTTATTAAATTTTTACGGTAACCAAACAAGACACTTAGAGCAACTAAAAATAAGATTATTCCATCGGCTAAATTCATCCCACACCTCAATATTCTATTTCAAAAAGGGTAAACCTACTGCCATCAAAGACAGCCAATTTATTTTCATCTAGAAGCATGGCCTTTTTAATAGGAAAGGTCAAGGTCTCTCTTAAAAGAAGGTTGCCCTCTAGATCATAAAGGTCTAGCGTATTTTTAAAACTGGCTAAAACAACTCCACCTCTGGAGTATATATTATCATAATTATCAGATATTTTCCTAGTAAATTCAACTCTTCTATTGGAAAGGGAGAAGGATATGAGCTCCAGCTCCTTTTCGATGTCCAGAGGATCAGGGTTACCAGTAACCAAATAGAGGTTGAAACCCTCTTTTTTAGAGAAAATCACCCTATTAGTAGGTAGAAAATCTCCTTTTCTATCCAGGTTTTCATCATAGAACTGGATACCATCCTGGTAGACAATCAGGGTATCCTTACCTGAGGAATAGATATTGAGGGTCAGCATATCCTCCCTGCGACTCTCAATATGCCTGCCCTCCATGGAGTAGACATGGAGCCTGCTGAGAAACTCTCCTTCCTCCTCCTCAAGAGTCAAAAGGTTTATAGCTTCATTTTTTGTAGAAATGCTGAAGTTTATAATGGCTCCATTTTCTAGGCTTATATCCCCTACCCTTTGCAGGTACTCATCAAGCACAATAACCCTGCGATTGCCCCTAATAAATAGTAGGGTTCTATTATCCTGGGTCAGGTGGGCCTTCTCGATCTCTCCTATGCCTAAGGCAGAGCCAAGAAGCTCTCCCTGGGAAGAAAGATGATAGACATTCCCCCTATCCTTTTCAATTACCAGAACCCTGGCAACATTTTTCCCAAGGATTAAATTTGGCGAGAAACTCCTTGTCCAAAGGACCCTATTGTCTAGGTTCATGGCCTTGAGCTCACCTTTTTCATAGTAAATAACAAGGTCATCCCCAGCAAAAATTTCATCGAAATTATCCCTGGGATCCTTGGTCATCTTTATCTCTGAAACCACTGATAACTTAACAGGCCTTCTAGGCTCCTCCACCCCATCTTCAATAACTTCCTCAGGCCCCTGCTCCTCTTTAAAAAAGGTCTGGGTCCACCTAATTCCATAATATAAAATCAACAAAATTAGCAGTAGGGGAATTATCAGCCTTATTCGTCTTTTTCTCATTTCCATCTCTTCCTGGGTTCATACTGATAAAACCAGGTTTCCAGCTGTCCGTTATAAAATTTTCTTACCTTATTAGCTCTAAAGCTGATCTCTCTTGCAAAATTTGGATTGCCCGATAGGATACCTAGTCGCCAGGTTTCAAGCTGCTTTATTTTCTCTCCCATGGTCACTTCTAAAAGTTCAATCTCTTCTCTGGTACCCATACGCTCACCATAGGGCATGTTGGTGACCAGGGTGCCTCCCTGGGAAAGGTCCTTTAAGTCCTCCAGATCCTGGACAGCAAGTTCCAGCTTAACCTTGGCCGCCTTAGCATTTCTTCTGGCCATGGAAATAGCTCTTGGATCCCTGTCATAGGCAAGAACTTTAAACTCCTGGTCTTTGATCTTTTCTTTGAGTTTTTCCCTGAGCTCCCTGGGAACCTGTCTATCAAGTAGGCCCCAGTCTTCACAGGCAAAGCGCCTTTCAAGGCCGGGGGCCCTATCACTGGCAATCATTGCAGCCTCAATAGCTAGGGTGCCAGAACCACAAAGAGGGTCAAGGAAGTCACCCTTGCCAAAATACCTGCTTAAAAGCAGTAGTCCTGCTGCCAGGTTTTCCCTTAAAGGAGCCTGGTTGTGTTGCTGGCGATAGCCTCTTTTATGGAGGGGCTCACCAGAGGTATCCAGTAAGAGATAGGCATGGTCCTTTTCTATTCTCACCATGTAGTGGTAGGCTATGCCAGTCTCATCCAGGTATTTAATACCTTTTTTTCTATAGTATCTATTGACAATGGCCTTTTTGCTTATGCTCTGTATATCCCTTAGACTATAGAGCTTGGAGCGATAACTCTTGGCATTGACAATAATTTCTGCCTTGGCTGGCATAATATCCTCAAAGGGATAGCGGCCGACAAATTCAAAAAGCTCATCAAAAGTCATGGGTTTAGCCTCGTCCAAAACCCAAAATACTCTTTCTGCACTGCGTAGACTAAGGTTGGCTAGTAGCATGTCCTTAAAGGAACCACTAAAGACCACCATACCCATCTCCACTTTTTCTATAGTAAAGCCCTGGAGTAGGCATTCGTTTTTTAAGACTCCTTCCATTCCGAAGGAGGTTGTCGCTAAATATTTCATATATTACCTCAGACCTAGTATACCACAGCTCAAGACCCCATAGACTGGTTAGCCAGAATTTTTATAATCCGCTTCCACTCAAAGCCAAAGCCCCACCTGCTTATCCTGCCCAGGTAGCGCCCATGAATTATTCTTTGATTATGAAAGGATTTACCTAGAAAGCCCCACTGGAGGATATAGTGATACCTAGGCAGCTCCTCATAGGTCTGTCTAAGGCGATAGAGCTCCTCTAAAGAGCCATCCCAGATATAAAGATGGCGTTCTTCAGGCTGGCCTGGTCCCAGACTTATATTAAGAGGCTGGTTTATGTATTTTTTTATCCTACCCCCACTTAGTTCTTCTAGCTTCTCCAGTCTATGGACATCCCCGCTAATTCCAAAGGAGAGCCTGGTTTTTCTCAGCAAATAATTACATAGGGAATTGAGCCCCTTAAAGGAGCCCTGGACATAGATTTTTCCAAGAAGCTTGGGTCTTTTAAAATCCCTTGTAAAGATCCTCTCGGGAAAGTCAGCAAGATATTTTTCATCAAACTTCTCCAGCTCCACTGCCCAGCTTGGGGGAAACTCCTTAATAATTGAGACATCCATTTCCTTTTCTATATAGACTATGGCCTCCTCTGGCCTAGGCCTTGCCTGGGACTGGAGAATCGTAAGTTCAGGCTGGGAAACCTTTAAAACTACTTCTGCTAATTTATCACCATCATAGATTATTACCATATGTCCTCCTTATAAAAATTATAAAAGGAGGCGCAAAAAAAAAGAAGGCCTGGGGACAGGTCTTCTAATAAGGTCTATAGGAACTCCCCTTTAAAATTTCTATCAGCACAGGGAGAACCATCCTCCAGGAGCTTGTTAAAAAATCCCCTGGACTCCTCATAATTAATCATAAACTCCTTGTAGAGCTCCTCGGAAACCTCCATAGGTAATAGAGACTCTGCCGGTAGGTCATACCAATTACTAACAAGGTTTAGAAGGCCAAGACTGGAGGAGTGAACTTTTAGAACCCTCATAAACCTCTGATAGGCCTTGTTTAAAAGGTTTTCATCTAGCTTGTTTCCATAAACTTCCCTGGCAGCGGCTATATAGAAGTTGGAGATATTTTCAGGAAGCCTTCTTCCCAGTCCAATCTTGGGCCAAAGCTCAGGCTTGTTATGGAGCCTGATATTTCTTCTTCGTAGAATTGCCTGATCCAAGGCAGCCTTAACACTCTGCCTATCATAGCCCTCGTTTTGGAGGGAATTTATAAAAAAGCTAGACCCACTATCCAAAGCGTAGTGGGCAAGATAACCATGAAGATAATCTATAAGCCCCTTGTCATAGAGGTAGTCAAAGACAAAACAGAGAATTTCCCTGGTTTTTTCCTCGTGAAAATCCCTATATAACCTATCCCTCTTCTCTAGGTTAGGAATATAGGACAAAAAATCATGGCCTAGGGCCCCAAAATAATATTCCTTATTAAAGACAAAATCATTATCCTTGGCCACGTCCCTGGCAAAATAATAATGAACCCAATTTCCTGGCATAGCTTCCTCCGCTTTTTTTATACCCAAAAGAAGAAAAGATTCAACAGCCTAATCTTGTGATTTATTGTTAAATAACGAGCATTGTTATCTGGGTAAATCTTAACAAAGGTCCAGCTTACCTGGGTTTAATAATGTTTATTTTTTACCAATATATATAATCAATTTGTGTTATTTTCCTGTATACTAATGGTACCAACAAAGGAGGAGACATGTTTGCTTTTGATTTAGAGGAAAATAGAGATAAAGTCGATGAATTTATCAGCTTTATGGACAAAAACCGCCATATGAAGGGACTCCTACTGCCTGTGCTCCAGGAAGCCCAAAATAAATTTGGCTACTTACCCAAGGAGATTATTGAGCTCATCTCATCTAGACTGGGAATACTTACCTCCACTATCTACGGAGTTGCCACCTTCTATTCCCAGTTTACCTTTATACCTAGGGGCAAGTACTCCATCTCAGTTTGCATGGGGACTGCCTGCTATGTCAAAGGAGCCCAGGATATCCTGGAGGAATTCACCAAGGTGCTTGGTATAGGTATTGGAGAAACCACCCCCGATAGGAAGTTTTCTATAGTGGAAACCCGCTGTGTGGGCCTCTGTGCCGATGCTCCCCTGGTTACTATAAATAACCAGGTCTACAGTCACTTTTCCAAAAATGATGTCAAAAAAATACTCAGTTCACTGGCTTAGGGGGAAAAATGAATAGGGAGAAACTTAATGAAATAAGGGAAAACCACTGGTGGGAGCTCATCAAGCGCCTAAACCAAGAACCCTTTAAATACAGGATTGAAGAAGGCCAGATCACTCTTAAGGGGGAAGAATACAAGCTACAAAAAAGAATAGCCCTTAGGAATCTAGACATAATAATGCCCGAAAGCATAGAAGAATACATAGCCACTGGGGGATATAGTGCCCTGGCCCAGGCCCTGACAGAAAAACCCAGTGAATTAGTAAAGACAATCAAGGAGGCCAACCTCAGGGGCAGAGGAGGGGCTGGTTTTCCTGCCGGTAGAAAGTGGGAAGCTGCAGCCCTGCAGACAAGCTCGGAAAAGTATGTTGTTTGCAACGCCGACGAAGGGGACCCTGGCGCCTACATGGATAGGTCCATACTGGAGGGTGACCCCCACAGTGTCCTGGAGGGAATGGCCCTTTGTGGTTATGCTATAGGCTCTAGCCAGGGTTATATTTATGTAAGGGCAGAGTATCCCAAGGCTGTCTCCACCCTTATAACTGCCATAGATAGAGCTAAGGAATTAAACCTCCTGGGAGAAAACATCCTAGGCCAGGATTTTAGCTTTGATATCGAACTGCGCCTGGGTGCAGGAGCCTTTGTCTGTGGTGAATCCACCGCCCTCATGGAATCTATCGAGGGAAAAAGAGGCATGCCTAGGAACAAGGAATACAGAACCACTGAAAGGGGCCTCTGGGGTAAGCCAACGGTTATAAATAATGTTGAAACTCTAGCCAATGTCCCTCCCATAGTAAACAGGGGAGCCCAGTGGTTTAAAGATATAGGTACAGAAAAATCGTCGGGTACCAAGGTTTTTGCCCTGGTAGGCAAGGTAAATAAGCCTGGCCTAGTGGAGGTTCCCATGGGTATGAGCATCCATGACATAGTCTACAAGATAGGTGGAGGAATTCCCCAGGATAAAAAGGCCAAGGCCGTTCAAACCGGTGGCCCCTCGGGAGGCTGCATCCCCTCTGACCTCTTTGACACCAAGGTTGACTTTGAATCCCTTGAAGCCGTGGGATCCATCATGGGCAGTGGGGGAATGGTGGTCATGGATGAGGGGGACTGCATGGTAGATATAGCCAAGTTCTTCCTGGAATTTAGTGTGGATGAGTCCTGCGGCAAGTGTACTCCCTGCAGGATAGGAAATAAGAGACTACTGGAAATATTAGAGAGGCTCTGCAAGGGCGAAGGAGAGGCCAGGGACCTGAGCAAACTTGAAAACCTCTCCAATGTTATCTGCCAAACCTCCCTTTGTGGTCTTGGCCAGTCCTCCCCCAATCCCGTCCTCTCCACCCTCCACTACTTCAAGGATGAGTATAGGGAGCACGCCCTGGAAAAACACTGTAGATCTGCTGTCTGCAAGCCCTTACTTAGATACGAAATTAATGATGATTGCATTGGTTGTACCCGCTGCGTCCAGCACTGTCCAGTTGATTGCATCACAGGTAGTATCAGGGAGCGTCACTTCATCGATCCCCTGGCCTGTATCCGCTGTGGTGAGTGCTTCAATAACTGTCCTGTAAATGCCATCGATGTCCATTAGGAGGTAGGCTTGAAAGTATATATAAACGATAAATTAATCCATGTTGAGGAAGGAACCACCATTCTGGATGCTGCCAAACTCATGGATATAAAAATACCCACCCTTTGTCACATGCACCTTCATGATATTAAGTTTATAAATAAGCAGGCTTCCTGTAGGGTCTGTGTAGTAGACGTGGAGGGTTATGACCAGCTCCTTCCTGCCTGTGCAACCCCCTGCAAGGAGGGTATGAAAATATCCACTGATTCCTATAGGGCCATCCAGGCTAGGAGGACCATAGTTGAGCTCCTCCTATCGGACCATCCCAATAGCTGCCTTACCTGCGCTATGAACCTGGACTGTGAACTCCAGCAGCTAGCCCATGATTTGGGTATTAGAAGGATTCACTACCAGGGGGAAACCCATAATGAGCCCATTGATGATAATAGTCACTCTATAATTAGAGACCCCAACAAGTGCATCCTCTGCAAGAGGTGTGAGACTATGTGCACCGAAATACAAACTGTAGGTGCCCTTACTGATATTGGTAGAGGCTTTTTCACCACTGTGGGATTAGCCTTCAATCTACCAATGAATGAAACCACCTGCACCTTCTGTGGCCAGTGTCTAGCGGTCTGCCCCACCGGGGCTTTAACTGAGATCAATAACATAAAAAGAGTCTGGCAGGCTATAAGTCAGGACAAGTATGTTGTTGTCCAAACCGCCCCTGCCGTCAGGGTAGCCCTGGGTGAAGAATTTGGCCTTGAACCAGGCACACCCGTCACAGGAAAAATGGTAAGCGCCCTCAGAAGACTGGGCTTTAAAAAGGTCTTTGACACGGACTTTGCAGCTGACCTCACCATTATGGAGGAGGCCAAGGAATTTGTTGATAGATTTGAAAAGGGCGGAAAACTCCCCATCCTGACCTCCTGCTGCCCCAGCTGGGTCAACTTCATAGAGCAGCAGTTTCCCGACATGCTGGACATTCCGTCAACCTGTAAGTCTCCCCACGAAATGTTTGGCGCCCTGTCTAAGAGCTATCTCTGTGAAAAGATGGGCCTAGACCCTAAGGATATGGTGGTGGTATCAGTCATGCCCTGTGTAGCAAAGAAGTATGAGTCTAGAAGGGCTGAGCTGGAGGGAGTGCCGGGCCACCGGGATGTTGACTATGTTATTACCACCAGGGAACTGGCCATTATGATAAAGGAAACCGGCATAAACTTCCTAGACCTTCCTGAAGGAGACTTTGACAATCCCATGGGTGAGTCCACGGGAGCCGGAGTAATCTTCGGGGCCACCGGAGGAGTCATTGAAGCCACCCTCAGGACTGCCTACAACATGATAACCGGAGAGGAACTGGCAGATACTCAAATGGAGTTTAGCAGTCTAAGAGGCCTTGATGGGATAAAAACTACCAGTGTAGATATTAAGGGCAACATATTTAACATAGCCGTAGCCCATGGTCTTGGCAATGCCAGGACCCTACTTGAAGGCATCCGTTCAGGGGAAATCGATGTCCAGGCTATAGAAATAATGGCCTGTCCTGGGGGCTGCATAGGTGGAGCTGGCCAGCCCTATCATCACGGCAAGATGGAGATACTGGAAAAAAGAATCCAGGGCATCTATGCCGAGGATCGTAAAAAGGAAAAAAGACGCTCCCATCAAAATGAATATGTAATAAAACTCTATGATGACTACCTGGATGAACCTGGCAGTGAGAAAGCTCTGGCCCTGCTCCACACCCACTATACAGCCAGGCCTAGGCTATAAGCCCTCTTCTAAGTTTTATTTATTCCATTAATGTGCTAGTATCCCTTATATAGGGAAGGGAGCTAGCAATGGATAAAAAGGAAGTCCTTAGGAAAAAGATTATCACAAGATTTATAGAGGCAGTTGAGGAAATTTCTATGGAATCGGGTAAGGAATTTCTCACCATTAGAAATATTTCCCAAAGAGCAGGCTATAAAAGTTCTACCCTTTATAATTATTTTAAGGGCAATGACCACCTTTTTTTCTTTGTTGCTATGAAAAACATTAGAGACTATGCTGAGGAGCTTCAAGAAGAAATAAAAAAATCCCAGGATCCCCTGGAAAGACTAAAAATTGTGCTTAGATGTTTTAGTCACCACGCCTTCGAAAGGCCAGAGATCTACAGCACCATCTTTCTCTCCCATCTAGAGGGTGGCTATGAGGACTACATCCAGGAGTACTACGACGTCTTTCCCGAGGACCTACTAAGGGGAGAAGAAAAAATTTCCACCCTACTCCTTAAGTCCTCCCCCTCCCAAAGGGGCATCAGCCCCCTGGAACCCTGTATCCAGCAGGGCTACTTTAAAAGGGAGGATAGCAAAAGACTTAATACCATGATCATGCTCCTCTTTGAAGCCACGCTGGCCCGACTACTAAGGGGACAGGTGGATAAGGAGGAGGCCAAAAACCAGATAATAGATTATACAGATAATCTAATTGAACATTTTCTTATAAAGAAGTAAAGCCCTCAAGCGAGGGCTTTTTACTTAAAATCTATAGGAGCTCTTTAGAGATACTGTTTCATTAAAAGTCAGGATCTCTGGATGGCTCTCATCCTTGGCAAAATAGCCATGTCTTACAAACTGGTAGCCATCATGGTTACCAGCATCGGCTAGGCTTCTTTCTAGCCTGGCCTGGTACTCCACCACGGAATTTTTATCCACCTGGTCCACTAGGTCCAGGCTACTATCAAAGACTCCCTGGATAAGGGGTGAGAATCTATAGACCCTGGCAGCCACCGAGCTTCTAGCATCCACCCAGTGGATGGTGCCCTGGGGTTTTCTTCCCTTAAAGCCTGATCCACTCCTGGTTTTTTCATCATAGCTGCAAATTAGCTCTACCACCCTACCCTCATTATCCTTTATTACCTCATCACAGCGGATAAAGTAGGCACCCATGAGCCTTACCTCCTTGCCGGGAGATAGTCTTTTAAAGCCCTGGGGTGGCTCCTCGGAGAAGTCCTCCCTCTCAATGAAGATCTCCCTACTAAAGGGCATGAGCCTGGTTCCTAGCTCCTCATTTTCCACGTTGTTGACCATGGGAAGCTCCTCACCCTGGCCCTCATAGTTACTTATAGTAACCTTTAAGGGGTCTAGGACTGCCATAACCCTGGGGGTTTTTAGCTTGAGATCCTCCCTTATAAAGTGCTCCAGCATTGCCATGTCCACCACAGAGTTTTCCTTGGAAACTCCTGTTGCCCTGATGAAGTTCTTAATCCCCTGGGGAGTATAACCCCTTCTTCTCATTCCGCTTATAGTAAGTAGCCTAGGGTCATCCCAGCCATCTATTAGTCCCTCATCCACAAGCCTGAGGATATGCCTCTTACCTATAATGGCCCCTTCAATATTTAGCTTGGCAAACTCATACTGGCGGGGATGGTAGTCTACATCGATGTTATCTAGATACCAATCATAGAGGGGTCTATTGTTTTCAAATTCCAAGGAGCAGAGGGAGTGGGTAATCCTCTCCACATAGTCCTCCAGGGGGTGGGCAAAGTCATACATGGGGTAGATATGCCATTTGTCCCCTGTCCTATAGTGGGGCTCATCTACAATCCTATAGATAACCGGGTCCCTCATAATAATATTGGGGTGTGCCATGTCGATTTTGGCCCTCAGGGTGAGGCTACCCTCGGGGAATTCCCCCTCCTTCATCCTGGTAAAGAGGTCTTTGGACTCCTCAATGGGCCTATTTCTATTCCTACTCTCCTGGCCAACCTGGGTCAGGGTCCCCCTCATGGTCCTCATCTCTTCAGCAGAGATGTCATCAACATAGGCCAGGCCCTTGTCCACTAGGATATGGGCCCTTTTATACATTTCTTCAAAATAGTCCGAAGCGTACCTAAGCTCCTTCCACTCAAAGCCCATCCAGCGAATATCTTCCTTTATCAGCTTTACAAAGCGCTCATCCTCCTTGGCAGGATTGGTATCATCAAAACGCAGGTAGGTAAAGCCGTTAAATTCTTCAGCTATATCAAAGTTTATAGTCAGGGCCTTGCAGTGGCCTATATGAAGTAGGCCATTGGGCTCGGGGGGAAAGCGGGTTATAGCATAGTCGTGCTTGCCGCTTTTTATATCCTCAATAACTATATCTCTTATAAAATTACTTCCTTCTCTCACATTACCTCCTAAAAGCTACTGGTATCAAAGTCCTTAAGAAAAGCCTGCAAATAATCTACGGTGTCTCTGACCACCTGGGGATCAAAGGGGCTTTTAAAGTTCCCCTCTTCCAGGATTTTCAAAAATGGCTGGCTACCCCCAAGCCTACAAATTGCCTTATAGTCCTCCCAAAGACTTTTCTGGTCCTCCCTACTTCTTTTAAAAATCTGTAGGGCCACTATCTGGGCTAGGGTGTAGTCAATGTAGTAAAAGGGCATTCCATAGATGTGGCCCTGCTTCTGCCAGAAGCCACCCTTTTCTAGGTAGTCAAAACCAGCATAGTCCTTCCAGGGCATGTAGATCTTTTCCAGTTCCCTCCACTTGGCTCTTCTCTCCTCTGGACTCATCTGGGGGTTTTCATAGACTTCATGCTGGAAATGGTCTACCAGGACCCCATAGGGGATGAAGCTCAGGGCACCAGCTGCATGGGAGTAGAAGAATTTATCCCTATCCTCTTTAAAGAAGTTTTCCATCCAGGGCCAGGTTATAAACTCCATGCCCATGGAGTGAATCTCAGCTGCCTCCATACCAGGAAAGCGCTGGGAAGGTAGGGGCAGCTCTCTTGCTGAGTAGACCTGGAAGGCGTGGCCAAACTCGTGGGTTAGGACATTTATATCCCCTATGGTGCCGTTGAAGTTTGCAAAGATGAAGGGGACTTTTTCATTCTCAATAAAGGTGCAGTAACCCCCTGGAGCCTTGCCCTTCTTACTAAGGAGGTCCATTAGCTCCCTATCCATCATAAGCTTGAAAAACTCACTGGTCTCCGGGGAAAGCTCATCATACATCCTGGCTGCCTGGTCTATTATAAAGTCGGCATCCCCCTTTGGTCTTGGCATTCCCGTGGGGTACTCATAGTTTAGGTCATAGTAAAAGAGTTCCTCCAGACCCAGTCTTTTTTTCTGCTCCCTATATATTTCCTCCACCAGGGGCACTAAAAACTCCCTTACACCCTGGCGATACCTGGCCACATCCTCATGGTTGTAATCAGTCCTACCCATGCGGTCATAGCCAAGCTGGATGAAGTTATCGTAGCCCAGTTTTATTGCAATCCCATGGCGGATTTTTACCAGCTTGTCATAGATCTCATCATAGTCTTCTAGCTTATCATTGAAATAGCCAAAGATGGCCTGGGCTGCATCCTTTCTGATTTCTCTTGATGGGTTTTCTAGATAGACGCTCATTTCTGGAAGGGTCTTATCCTCGCCGTCAAAGAAAATCTGGATACCTGCCATGAGCTTTTGATACTTACTAGCCCACCTACTCTCCTCCACCAGGTCCTCCATGATCTCCTCTTTAAAGACCTTTTTTTCTAGTAGAAGACTATCTATAAAGTGATCTCCATAGATCCTTCTATAGTCCTCCAAGTAGGGGCTAGCTAGGACAGCAGTGCTAAAACCATGGCCTAGAGCGGCTAGCCTTGCTGAACTTTCATCCCAAAAGTCATTTTCCTTTTCATAGAAGTTATCTAGAGTGTCCACTGTATGGCGGATACTTCCCAGGACAGCCTGGGTCCTGAGGTCCTTTTCTATTTTTATATACTCCTGAAAAAAACCATGCTCCTCATCAAAGCTCCCAGCTCCCTTGAATTTTTCTAAAAGAAGGGCTGATTCCTTTTCAACCTCATCAAGGTTTGGTCTTTTATATTCAAGTTCTTTAAATTTCATCCAGTCCTCCCATGTAGGGTCTTAATACCTTGGGTATTCTAATTTTTCCATCCTCGGTCTGGTTGTTCTCCAGGATAGCCGCTAGGCACCTACCCGTTGGAATACCAGAACCATTTAGGGTGTGGAGGTACTCCACCTTGCCCTCCCCATTTCTATAGCGCAGCATGGTCCTTCTAGCCTGGAAGTCCAGGAAGTTGGAGCAGCTTGATATCTCTCTATAGGTATTATAGCTGGGGAACCAGACCTCAAGATCATAGGTCTTGGCAGAGGAAAAGCCTATATCTCCTGAGCAGAGCTCAACCACCCTATAGGGAAGCTCCAGGCTCTGGAGTAATTTTTCCACATCAGCCACCATGTCTTCTAGTTCATTAAAGCTATCCTGGGCCTTGGCGAGTTTTACCAGCTCCACCTTGCCAAACTGGTGCTGTCGAATTATGCCCTTGGTATCCCTACCTGCAGACCCCGCCTCCCTCCTGTAGCACTGGGTAAAGCCAGTCAAATAGACGGGCAGGTCTTTTTCAGCAAGGATTTCTCCCCTATGGAAGTTAGTCAGGGTGACCTCAGCTGTTGGTATTAAAAAGTAATCATCCTCGGTGCAGTGGTACATATCCTCTATAAACTTAGGCAGCTGACCCGTTCCCGTCATAGAATCCCTATTAGCCATGCCGGGGGATCCTATCTCTGTGTACTTGCCCGAGAGGGTATGGAAGTCTAAAAAGTAGTTCATCAGGGCTCTTTCTAGCCTGGCGCAGGCTCCCTTAATAAAGGTGAACCTGGAACCCACTACCTTGGCCCCTCTTTCAAAGTCTAGAAAGTCTCTTTCTGGACCCAGGTCCCAGTGGGGCTTAAATTCAAAATCAAATTCTCTGGGCTGGCCCCAGCGGCGGACTTCAACATTGTCCTCTTCTCCCTTACCTAGAGGGATTTTGTCGTGGGGGGTATTGGGGACGTAGTAGAGGAGCTCCTCAAAGCTATCCTCCACTTCCTTTAGCTCCCTGTCGCCTTCTGCCACCCTTTTGGAGAGTTCCTTTAGCTCCTCCATGAGGTCCGCCGGATCCTTTCCCTCCTTCTTATACTGAGGGATAAGTCTGGATTTGCTGTTCTGCTCATTTCTTAGCTGCTCAACAACAGCAAGGATTTCCCTTCTTTTCTCCTCCAGCTCCCTTATCTTAAGGAGACCAAAGTCTCCCTGGCCTCTTTTTTCCACGGCCTCTAGAATTTCATCGAAATCCCTTCTGATTCTTTTGATATCGTACATAGCTCCTCCTAAAAAAAAATCCCATCCCTAAAAAAGGGACGAGAGTTACTCCCGCGTTGCCACCCTAGTTGGTCCTAGACCCACTTAATTAGCCTATGCTCCAAGCCTGATTCACCCAGCTCCATCACTGCCTTCCACCAAGCGGCAGCTCTCTGAAGACTTCTACTAGGCTACTTTCTCTTATCAACGCATGATTAAATTATTGCTAGTGTATCATAAAGACTAGTTAATTTCTAGTCCCTGCTAGACAAGACTTGGCTCTCTTTATCCTTTAAAATTTGAAAGAGTTTATTTTGGAGTCTAGTTATTTTCTCCTCCAGCTCCTTCTTCTTTAGCTTGGTAAAGCTCCTAAGCTCCTTTTTACTGCTGGCCCTATGGCCATCAAGACCATAGATCCTCAGGAGTATTTCCACATCCTCCTGGCTAAAGTGTTCCTTGAGTATATGAGAAACCTGCTCCCAGTCTAGGTCAACTCCTTCATGTAATTCATAAGCATCCAATGATATTTCTCCTCCATCTTCTCACCTGCACTACTTATTAACTTAAAGTTGCCCTGGCCCTGGCCCTCTCCTAGAATACTTTTTACGGACTCCACCGTAGCCCTATGACTATCAAAAAAGGTTACCCCACTGCCAAAAAACCTGGCTATCTCCCTTTCTAAAAACAGAAAATGAGTGCAGCCCAAAACCACGGCGTCAACCTTATCTAGCTCTATATCCTTGGTTAATAGTGAAAGCTCCCTGCTTATTTCAGGGCCGCTGGTAATGCCCCTCTCCACCAGGAGGACCAGCTCAGGTCCAGCCAGGGGGATGATATTTCTCTGCTTTTTGTAGAGGGCCGCTGAGTCTAAAAACCTAGGGCTAGATAGGGTAAAGTTTGTAGCAAGAACTAAAAGGCTTCCCTTACCTCCAGCTCTTATAGCAATATCCAGAGCCGGCTCTATACCAAATATTGGTAGGTCGTACTCCCTTTTAAGCATTTCCTCAGCGGCGCTGCTGGCCGTGTTACAGGCTATAATTATTGCCTCAGCACCCTGATCAATCAGTTTATCCACTACCTTTTTTGAGAGGTTTTTTATATCATCCCTTGTCCTAACGCCATAGGGGGCATTAGCACTATCACCATAATAAATATAGTCATAGCTGGGAAAATCTTTAATTAACCTGGCCAGGAGGCTGAGCCCTCCCATTCCAGAATCATATACACCTATTTTTTTCATAGCTTACCCCTTATTTATTATAGTACAAACCAGCCCAAAGCTGGAAATTTTAGTAGGTTTCTGCTAAAATAACAAAAAGAAGGAGGCACAATGAAACACTATAATAATCACGATATTCTAGAGAAGACCAGAAATAAATACATCCTCTCCAAGGTCATCGCCAAAAAGGCCAGAGAACTAAAGGAGGAGGAGGGCATCACCATAGGCTATAAAGCTATAAATAGAGCTGTAGAGGACCTTATGGAGGATAGCTTTAGCTATGAGGTCATCTCAAAAAAGACTAGCGAAGAGAAGTAGACTGTGCCTGCAGTCTTTTTTCTTTTTCTTTATTCACTTATTCTAGCAGAATTTAGTGTATAATTAAAGCCATATAATCTACTAGAAAGGATCAAGTGCCATGAAAAAATTTGTCTATGATTTTAGTGAAGGAAATAAGGATATGAAGGCACTACTGGGGGGCAAGGGCGCCAACCTGGCAGAAATGACCAACATAGGCCTTCCAGTACCCCAGGGCTACACCATAACCACCGAGGCCTGCAATACCTACTATGAAAAAAACCAAGAACTATGGCCCGAATTAATTGATGAAATTTTTCAACATATGAAGGGGCTGGAGGAAAAGACAGGGAAGGTTTATGGCGGCAACCCTCCCCTCCTGGTATCGGTAAGAAGTGGTAGCATGTACTCCATGCCAGGGATGATGGACACTGTACTCAACCTAGGTATGAATGATGCCACAATCCCCGTCCTGGTTGAAGAGTCGGGAAACAAGCGCTTTGTCCTAGACGCCTATAGGCGTTTTATCCAAATGTTTGGTGAAGTTGTCAAGTCAATCCCAAAAAAATCCTTTGACCAGGTCTTTGATAGAGTCAAGGCTAAAAAGGGCTATGAACTTGATACCCAGCTGACAGCCGAGGACCTTGAAGTCATTGTAGAGGGCTTTAAAGAGATTTATAGAAGGGAACTGGGCCAGGATTTTCCCCAGGATCCCAAAGTCCAACTATTAGAATCAGTAGAGGCGGTCTTTAGTAGCTGGAACAATAACAGGGCCAGAGTCTATAGAAGGGAGCATGGCATCCCCCACAATCTTGGCACTGGCGTCAATATCCAGGCTATGGTCTTTGGCAACATGGGTAATGACTGTGGCACAGGAGTCGCCTTCACTAGAGACCCAGCCACAGGAGAAAAGGCCCTCTTCGGAGAATTCCTCATAAATGCCCAGGGGGAAGACGTGGTGGCGGGAATCCGTACCCCCCTACAAATAGAGGAGATGCGTCAAATCAATGACCACCTATATAGCGACTTTGTCAAGGTATGTAAGATCCTAGAAAACCACTATAGGGATATGCAGGATATAGAGTTTACCATTGAAAAGGGTATCCTCTACATCCTTCAAACCAGAGCTGGCAAGAGGACTGCCCAGGCAGCCCTTAGAATAGCAATTGAACTGGTAGATGAGGGCCTTATAGATAAAAAAGAAGCCCTACTTAGGATTGAGCCCAGCCAGCTGGACCAGCTCCTCCACCCCACCTTTGATAAAGAAGCCCTAGAAAAAGCTACACCTATCGCCAAGGGTCTCAATGCCTCCCCAGGGGCAGCCTCTGGCCAAATTTACTTCCATGCCGAGGACGCAGTCAGGGCAGCTGAGCAGGGCATCCAGCCTATCCTGGTCAGGGAGGAAACCTCCCCCGAGGACCTGGAGGGTATGATAAAGGCTGTGGGCATCCTGACAGCCAAGGGTGGTAGAACCTCCCACGCCGCTGTTGTTGCCCGGGGTATGGGTAAGTGCTGTGTAGCAGGTTGTGAAGTCCTATCGGTGGATGAGGATAAAAAGCAGTTTAGCCACCAGGGCAAGGTTTATAAAGAGGGAGATTTCATATCCCTGGATGGCTCCACTGGCCTAGTCTACGAGGGAGTCATAGACACCACCGCCGCCAGCCTTGACGATAACTTTAGAACCCTTATGGCCTGGGCCGATGCTATAGCCAGACTAAAGGTCAGGACCAATGCTGATACTCCCCAGGATGCCGCCCAGGCTCTGGACTTTGGCGCCCAGGGAATTGGCCTTACCAGGACCGAGCACATGTTCTTTGAAGAAAAAAGAATATCAGCTGTCAGGGAGATGATCCTTTCCCAGACCCAGGAGGATAGAGTAAGGGCCCTAGATAAGATCCTACCCTACCAGAGGGATGACTTTGTGGGGATATTTGAGGTCATGAAGGGCCTACCGGTAACCATCCGCCTCCTAGATCCTCCCCTCCATGAATTCCTTCCCCAAAGGGATAGGGACATAGAAGCCCTAGCCAAGGAAATGGATGTAAGCTTCGAAGAATTAAAGGCCAGGGTAGTTGGCCTCCACGAAATTAATCCCATGCTGGGCCATAGAGGCTGTAGGCTAGCTATTAGCTATCCCGAGATAGCCGCTATGCAGACCAGAGCAATAATCCAGGCCGCTATAGATGTCACCAAAAAAGGTATTGCTGTAATGCCAGAGATTATGGTTCCTCTTGTAGGCACCAAGGCAGAGCTAGACTATATCGAAGAGGTGGTAAGAAGGGTAGCCAGGGAACTAATGGAAGAAAATCAGCTAGAGGTGCCCTATAGCTTTGGAACAATGATTGAAGTACCTAGGGGAACCCTGACAGCAGGAGAAATCGCCCAGGGTGCAGAGTTCTTCAGCTTTGGTACCAATGATTTGACCCAGATGACCTATGGATTTTCCAGGGATGACGCAGCAGGTTTTATCAATGAATACCTAGAAAAGGGAATCTTCAAAGTAGACCCCTTTGTAAGTATTGATCCTGTTGGAGTTGGTGCCCTGATGAAAATTGCTGTAGAGGAGGGTAGAAAAACCAGAAAGGACCTCCATCTGGGAATCTGTGGAGAGCACGGAGGTGATCCCTCCAGCGTTAAATTCTGCCACAGTCTAGGCCTAGACTATGTGTCCTGTTCTCCCTTTAGAGTTCCCATTGCCCGCCTGGCAGCAGCCCAAGCTGTATTGGAGGAATGATGAAAACACTTAAAAAAGTCCTTGCCCTCCAGGGAGCTCTAATGCTTCTTCTGTCAGTGCTAGGCCTTTTCAAGAGAAACAAGGTCCTAAAGAGTCGGGAAGCCTTTCTTCTTGGCACCATGGGGCTTATCTTTCTAGAATTGGCTGGACTTATTAAAACTGAAGCAAAAAACACAAAGAAGAGAAAGGGTACCTAGGTACCCTTTCCACTTAGGAGAAACCATGTATAGAATGCTCTTCCCAGGAATTTACCTGGTTGAAATCCCCCTTAGAAATAACCCTCTAAGATCCCTTAACTGCTACATCCTAAAGGGAGAAAAAAGCCTCATTATAGACACGGGTTTTGATACCCTGGAAAACCAGGAAATCCTGGCCCAAGTCCTAAGAGAGCTTGATATAGATCCTAAAAGAACCAGCCTTTTTTTAACCCACCTCCACTCCGACCATACAGGCCTAGCCCACTATCTGGCAGGCCTTGGCATCAAGGTCTACATAGGCCCGGACGGGAGTTTTCTTAAAGACTCCCTCCACCTCCATAGTCCCCACTGGCAGGCCATAGAAAAACTTGCACAAAAGCAGGGACTGGATGAGGATAATTTAGATATAAAGGAGCATCCCGGTTTTAAATTCAGGCCAAAGAAGCTCCCCCCTTTAAACACCAGCCTCCAAGGCCAGGTCTTTGAGGTTGGTGATTATAGACTAGAAGTCCTAGACCTTCCAGGTCACACACCTGGCCTCCAGGCCCTCTACGATAAGGACCAGGGCCTGCTCTTTAGCGGAGACCACATACTTGATGATATAACCCCAAATATCACCTATTGGGGTAAAGAATATGGTGACAGCCTGGGAATCTACCTTAAGAACCTTGAGAAGGTCAAAACTTTAAAAATAAAGCAGGTCTTTAGTTCCCACAGAAGGCTTCCCATGGACCATCTTAAAAGGATAGATGAACTAATAGACCACCATAGGCTAAGACTAGAGGAGACAAAATCCATCCTGGAGAATAAAGAGGCCCAGACGGTAAGGGAGATAACCATGGCCATGAACTGGAACATCAGGGCCAGGGACTGGCATGACTTTCCCTCCAGCCAGAAGTGGTTTGCTGCAGGTGAAGCTCAGGCTCACCTGGTCCACCTAAGAGAATTAGGCTTAGTCAAGGAGGAGGACCGAGCTGGTATCCTCTACTACTCCCTAAGCAATAACTAAAAGAATGAAAGGGCTAATTTGGCCCTTTCTTATTTTCCAAAGACCTCTCTATAGATGGCCTGCATTTCTCTTTCAGTTGAGTTGATATTCTCAGCACAAAGCTTGAGTCTGTATCTTAAATCATCCTCCACCTCTCCTTTAAACTTATAGTTGATTTCGTGTTCCAGGCTTGCCCAAAAATCCATAGCTACGGTACGCAGCTGGATTTCCACTGGCATATCCACAGGTCCTGAGGACATGTAAACTGGAAGTCCTAGGACCAGATGAAGGCTTCTGTAGCCATTAGACTTGGGCCTTTCTATGTAGTCCTTTTCTTTTATAAGTTCAATATCCCCCTGGGCTAAGAGTAGCTTTCTCAGTTGGTAGATATCCCCTTCATAGAAGGTTATAACCCTGATTCCTGCCACATCATAGATGTTTTCTCTAATAGATCTCAGTGTAAGGGGATAATCATATCTCTTAAGTTTATTTATAATACTACCGGGAGTCTTAAGCCTATGCTCCATGTGGTGGATGGGGTTATGGTCATAGAGGATGGAAAACTCTTCATCAAGAATCTCAAGTTTTGTCATCATCTTCTTCATAGCTCCACTAAAGACCTGCTGCTGGAGGAGAAAACCCTCCAACTCCTCGATGAATTCCCCCCTATCCTCCTGGCCTATCCTATCTAAAAGCTGGGAAAAATCAAATTTCATAGCCACTCCTTAAACAGCTCCTCTATGCTATAATTATCACATACATTATAACATGCTAAAATGCAGGAGGATAAATGAAAACACCAGCCTACCTAAGTAGTCTAGAAGATCTCTACCAAGAGCTTGATACAGGCCCCAGTGGTCTAACTAGTCAAGCTGCCAGTAAAAGGCTAGAGGAGTTGGGCCCTAACCAGCTAAGAGAGGGAGCTAAGAAGACAGGACTTGCCAGGTTTCTTGACCAGTTCAAGGACATGATGATTGTAATTCTTCTTATTGCTGCCCTGGTCTCCTTTGCCATAGCCCTCTATGAGGGGGAAAGTGGATCCTTTGCCGAGCCAATACTTATTCTACTTATAGTCATCCTAAATGCGGTTATGGGAAGCCTCCAGGAAGCCCGGGCGGAGAAGGCTCTTGAAGCCTTAAAAAGCCTGACCAGCCTCCAGGCCAGGGTCTCCAGGGATGGCAGAGAGGAAATCATCGATAGCATCCATCTGGTCCCTGGGGATCTAATCCACCTGGAAGCTGGAGACTTTGTCCCAGCCGATGCCAGACTCCTGGAAAGTTCCAGCCTTAAAAGCGATGAGTCAGCCCTAACTGGAGAATCACTGCCCGCTGAAAAAAGTGCTGAGGACCCTGTCAAAGAAGGAGCCCCTCTAGGAGATAGGACCAACATGGTCTTTTCTGGTTGCCCCATAAACTATGGAAGGGCAAAAGCCCTGGTAACCCAGACAGCCATGAAGACAGAAATAGGTAAAATTGCCCAGCTGCTACAAGCTGAGGAGGAGGCCCAAACCCCTCTCCAGGAGAAGCTAACTAAACTGGGAAAGAACCTAGGCTTTATTGCTCTTGCTGCCTGTGGCCTGGTCTTTGTCGTCGGTATAATCGACAAGATTCCACCTATGGTTATCTTTATGACCTCGGTATCTCTAGCAGTTTCTGTAATCCCTGAAGGCCTACCCGCTGTCGTTACCATAGTCCTATCCCTTGGTATCCAGCGCATGGTAAAAAAGAACGCCATAATAAGAAGGCTACCCGCTGTTGAAACCCTGGGCTCTGCCTCAGTTATCTGCAGCGATAAAACTGGCACCCTGACCCTCAACCAGATGACCCTGGTGGAAGCTTATGCAGAGGGTAACCAGGGGGAAAAGATAGGAGATAATAATTCCCAGAAAATAAAGGAGGCCCTGGCCTATGCCAGCCTTTCAAGCAATGGCAGGATTAGAATTGAAGGTGGAGAGGTGGTCCACCTTGGAGATCCAACGGAAACCGCCCTGGTCTATGCCGCCCATCTCCAGGGACTAGATAGTCATTCTTTAGAAGAAAAGTACCCCAGAGTCCATGAGCTGCCCTTTGATTCCAATAGGAAGCTCATGACCACTGTCCACAAAATCCAGGAGGGTTATCTGGTCATAACCAAGGGGGCCTATGATGTCCTGGAGACCATCTCAGATAGTAGTAGACTTACTAAGGCTAAGGAAATAAATGAAAAGATGAGTGCCAAGGCCCTTAGGGTTATAGCCCTGGCTACAAAACATATAGAGGAGCTGCCCCAAGAGCTCAGCTCTGAGACCCTAGAAAATGATCTTGAGCTCCTAGCCCTCTTTGGAATGATTGATCCAGCAAGGCCCGAAGCCAAGGAAGCCGTTAGACGTTGTAAAGGGGCTGGCATAAGGCCGGTTATGATTACAGGGGACCATATCCTAACTGCCAAAGCCATAGCCCGGGACCTAGGAATATTCAGCGACCAAGACCAGGCAATAACTGGAGCAGAGCTGGATAGCCTGTCCGAGGAGGAGCTAGCCAGCCAGATAGAAAAAATATCAGTCTACGCCAGAGTCTCCCCTGAAAATAAGATTCGCATAGTCAAGGCCTGGCAAAAACTGGGCCAGGTAGTGGCTATGACAGGAGATGGGGTCAATGACGCCCCAGCCCTTAGGGCAGCCGACATTGGCTGTGCCATGGGAATAACAGGAACCGATGTGGCCAAGGGGGCAGCCGATATGACCCTGACCGATGATAACTTTGCCACCATAGTCTCGGCTGTGGAAGAGGGCAGGGGAATCTATGCCAATATTAAAAAGGTGGTAGGCTTTCTACTGAGCTGCAACATTGGAGAGCTCTTCAGCGTCCTTATAGCCATGCTGATCTGGAAGGACACCCCCCTACTCTCCATGCACCTGCTCTGGATTAACCTGGTGACCGATGGCCCACCGGCCCTGGCCCTGGGGGTTGAAGCTGTGGATAAGGATGTTATGGAAGGAAAGCCCATCAAAAGAGATGAAAACATCTTCTCTGATGGGCTGGGCTTTAGAATTGCCCTACATGGAGCCATGTTCACTACTATAACCCTGCTGGCCTTTATGCTGGGTAAAAACCTAGGAGGAGATCTTTTATCCGCCAGGACCATGGCCTTTTTCGTACTGGCTACCAGCCAGCTGGTCCACAGTTTTAATATGAGAAGCCAGCACTCGCTTTTTAAGAT
>CAYFUM010000003.1:0-91540 GCA_964346475.1 uncultured Peptostreptococcaceae bacterium | reverse complement strand
GGATGGAAAAATAGCAAGCTTCTAATTAATAAGCCTGGTTTAATCAAAGAAGATTAAGCCAGGCTTATTCCTTTATTTACTTTTTCTCTAGAGGGCTAGGATAGCTTCATGGGCCTCCCTGGTGGCATTTAGCACCCTTCTAGCCGAGACACTGTCACCAATATTTACTATATCAAGCTTGCCCTGGAGCTCCTCGAAGAGGGACTTGTCAGGAGAGAAGCCCATGGCTAGAACCAGACTATCACAGGGGATCTCCCATTTTTCATCGCCTCTGGATACCAGGATGGAGCCCTCCTTTACCTCCTCAAGCTTTGTGGAAACCAGGCTAGTAATACTGGGGTTATCAAGAAGCTGGTTTAGCATCATAAGGTTTTGAATAAAGACAGGTTCAGGTAGAATCTTGTCCATCATTTCTATGATGGTTACTTTTTTTCCAAGGCTAGCAAGTACCACTGCCGTTTCACAGCCCACTAGCCCAGCCCCTACAATGACAATTTCCTGACCCAGGAGGGCTCTATTTTGGAGGACATCGGTGGCTGTAGATACACTGGGTCTAAAGATACCCTTGATGGAGCCTGGCCTTACTGGCCTTCCTCCTGTGGCATTTATAAGTTTATCAGGACCAAAGGCCAGGATATCGCTGGCAGTAGCCTCCTTGGAGTACTTAACCTCAACTCCCAGTTTATGGAGCTTGGTCTTATAGTAGTCAAGGATCTTATTTCCATCCCTCTTAAAATAGGGCTGGCAGGCATTATAGAAGTTACCTCCCAGGTGGTCTTCCTTCTCCCAAACTTCCACACTGTGGCCTGCCTGGGCAGCACTTATGGCAGCCTGGCAGCCTCCTGGACCTGCTCCAATCACCAGGATTTTTTTAGGATCCTTTGTTCTTGTTATATTTTTTGTGGTTTCAAAACCCGCCAGGGGATTAACAGCGCAGTCTATTTGTTTTCCCTGGGCTACGGAGTTTATACAGCCCTCATTACAGTAGATACAGTATCTAATATCCTCAGTCCTATTTTCTGCAACCTTATTAGGGAAGCCGGGATCAGCAAGAAAGCCTCTGCCAACACCCACTATATCTATCCACTTGTTTTCTAGAGCTGTTTCTGCCTTACCTATGTCACCCAGTCTTCCGTTGGAAATAACTGGTAGACCTACGACCTCTTTAACCCTTCTAGAGGCCTCCATCTGGGGGACCATCTCCTGCTGGTAGATAGGGGGCATGGCGTGGAACCAGTTATCATGGCAGCCTACATCCACATGGAGGGCGTGGACTCCCTTTTTTTCTAGGATTTTTGCTATTTCAAGGCCCTCCTCTATATCCCTATAACCATACTCCTTGGGTAGATTGTGGGTGGGGGTGAACTTGACTATTAAGGGAAAGTCCTCTCCTAGGTCTCTTTTAGTATTGTCAATTATCTCGGTTAAAAACCTCATCCTGTTTTCAAGGGACCCACCATAGTGGTCCTTTCTAGTATTCCAGATCCTGGACATAAACTTGTCAGTAAGATAACCACCATAGGCGTGGATCTCCACTGCGTCAACACCAGCCTCTTTAGCCAGGATCAAGCTCCTAGATACTTCTTCTTGAATAAAGCTAATCTCATCTATTGTAAGCTCATGGAAGTAGATATCAGATCCTGGATAGATAGGCTGGGCAGAAGCAGCAGAGGGCTTATCCCTGTGGTCTGCCTTGCCCATAAGTCCTGTTCCTGGCATAATTTGGATACAGACCTTGCAGTTTTCCTGGTGGCACTTTTCAACCAGAGTCTTTAGTCCATCAAAGCTATTTTCATCTATTAGTGCCGAAGGCGTGTTACCATCAAACTCTCTGGTTGCAATTGTATTGACCATGATCATGGAGGCGCCACCTCTGGCCCTTGTGGCGTAGTATTCAATTGTCTTTGGGTCAAAGTCCCCTAGTTCTGGTCCCATAGCCACCATAACGTAGCGATTTTTAAGTTCAAGATTACCAATATGTACTTTTTCTAATGCCTTCATAGTCCTTCCTCCTTGGGAAATGTTTAGATTTTTATATAATTACTATACCATAGGCTGATATTAAAAGTAAGTAGCTATGGTTATTTTTTAATTGACATGGGGTATAAAGCTGGTAGACTATATCTAGTCATTATAACTAGATAGGAGAAGCTATGTTACCAAGCTGGGATAAGTTGCCCCAGGGCCCCATGACAAATAGAGAACTGGTTGAGCATGTAAGAAGTTATCTTGCACCGCTTTTTTCTGGCCAGGCCTTTATAACAACAACAAGAATACAAAACTATGTCAAGTGGGGGGTATTAAGCCCTCCTGAGGGCCGAAGGTATACTAGGATCCACCTGGTAGAGGCTTTGATCCTGTCCATTCTTAAAAGTGTCCTTACCACGGAAGAGATATCCCGGGGCATAAGGCTTCAGCTTCTTATTTTATCAACTGAAGAAGCCTACACAGCCTTTTCTCAGGCTTTGGAAGCCGCCCTTCTGGAAGTAGAGCACTTTGTAAGGTGGGGAGAGATAAAGGAGTCCTCCTCCAGCCACCCAGCACTGGCTGCAGTCTGTAGGGCCTTTTCCTATAGCGCACTGACCAGGGACATTATTAGGCTTGGTGGATTTGATAAATTTAAAGGAGAAAATTATGAGTAAGATAGCACTGGTAGTTGATACAGCCAGCAACATGGATTTTGAGATGGCTAAGGAGTATGGCTTTGAGCTTTTACCCTACAGCATAGAAATAGAGGGGGAAATCTACCAGGACCTGGTGGAAATACCTAGAGAGGGTTTCTTTGATAGGCTGAAGAAGGAGCATATGACAACGGGAGTACCCTCTATAGGAAGGATTCAAGAATTCATGGAAGGCCTGGTGGAAAAGGGTTATGATAAAGCTCTAATCTTCACCATATCCAAGGAGACTTCAGGCATGTACTCCGCTATGCGCCTCCACAGTGCTGTAGAGGGTCTGGAGACCTTTGTAATTGATACTAGGACCGTAGGCCCAGGAGTAACCCTCTTAGCTCTTTATGCCAAGGATTTACTTGAGCAGGGCTATGACTTTAATGAGATTAGTAAGGCCTGCAGCCTAAGAAAGGACAAACTTGGAGTCCTGGCAACCTTTAGAACCCTGGTCTATCTAATTAGGGGAGGCAGGATATCCTCCTTCAAGGGCCACCTAGGTGAAGCTCTAAAGATCTATCCCCTTATAACTGTCAAAGAAGGCAAGCTTGAGCAGATAGCCAAGGCCAGGGGCAAGGCTAAGAGCCAAAAACAGATGGTAGATGAAGTAAAGAAAGCCCTGGCTGGGGCAGAGGTCTACGATATAGCCCTCTTCCACGCCGATAACTCCGAAGAGATGGAGGCAGTAAAAGAGCAGCTGGCCGAAGAGCTGGCTGGAGCTGCTCGAATAGTTAACTTTCCTTCGACCTCAGTACTAGGAGTCCATGGAGGGCCCCAGTACTTTGGAGTGTCATATTTTATTCACTAGTTAGTCCTCTTCCTGGGGGATGAATTTAAGGGCTGCACCATTAATACAGTATCTAAGGCCACCCCTATCCCTGGGACCATCTTCAAAGACGTGGCCTAGATGGCTACCAGCCTTACTCTTGACCTCGGTCCTGAGCATGCCAAGAGACCTATCTTCAAAATAGTCAAGGGCCTTTTCATCTATAGGTCTAGTAAAGGAGGGCCAGCCACAACCAGCATCATACTTGTCCTCACTGGAAAAAAGGGGCTGCCCCGAGACTATGTCAACATAGATTCCCCGGCGGTCTTCTCCGTTTAGGGGACTGGAAAAGGGAGCTTCAGTAGCTCCTTTTTGAGTTACATTAAAGCTCAGGGGACTGAGCTGTTTTCTTAGATCATCCTTCATAAGAGCCTCCTTACATCATTTATAACCAGAAAAAAAGCCTGCTACCAATAAGGTAAATTAAGTAATATTTGAAAATATATATTTCCCTGGTGCTAGGCTAGCCTTGAGGTGGACTATGAAAAAGCTAGGTCTAATTTTAAGCCTTCTAGCCCTCTTTATCCTGGGACTTTGGCTAAGGCTCTATTCACTAACTCCCCTGGAGGAAAGGAGTAGACAAATCCAGGTCCATATTGAGGGGGAGGTGGCTGAGCCAGGCTTATATATTTTGGATGAAGAAAAGAGACTGGGGGAGCTCATTGAAGAGGCCGGTGGTTTAACTAGCAAGGCAGGAGAAGTCAATCTTGCTGAAAAGCTCATAGATGGTCAGAAAATTATAATTCCTAGAATCTGGGAGGCTGAGGATGAAGACTCAAGGGAGGCTCCTCCTCCAGGCTCCCAGCTCCACTCCATGACCAGGGAGGACTGGATGGAGATACCAGGCATTGGAGAGGTAACAGCAGGCCTTATTTTAGACTATTTAAAGGACAATAGGGCAGCAGGCCTTGATGAACTTATCAATGTAAAGGGTATAGGTGCAAAAAAGCTTGAAGTTATAAGGCAGCACTTGGGCAATAGGTGATTTTGTGATAAAATACCTCTGAAAGAGAGGTAGAAATGGAGATAAAACTAACCCAATATGCCAAGGCTGCAGGCTGAGCGGCTAAACTAGCACCCGGTAGTTTATCGGAGATATTAGAAAGCCTGCCTGAGTTTACAGATGAGCTCCTCCTGGCAGGATTTGATTTCAGCGAGGACGCTGCAATATATAAATTAGATGATAAAAGATCACTTATAACTACAGTGGATTTTTTTACGCCCATAGTGGACGATCCCTATGACTTTGGCGCCATAGCTGCCTCCAATAGCCTAAGCGATGTCTATGCCATGGGGGGAAGCCCCAAGCTTGCCCTAAATATCGTTGGCTTTCCAGGAGAGATCCCCATAGAGATTCTAAGGGATATTCTAAGGGGAGGAGCAGACAAGGTGAAGGAAGCTGGAGCCCTACTGGTAGGAGGCCACACCATCAAGGATAATGAGCCCAAGTATGGCCTTAGTGTAGTGGGCTTTGTTGACCATGATAGGCTCCTACTTAACGGTGGAGCAAGACCTGGAGACAAGCTTATCCTGACCAAGGCCCTGGGTACAGGCATTATAACAACAGGTATCAAGGCCGGGGCAGTGGACAAGGACCAGGCTAGGGATGTGGTTTTTTCTATGAAGTATTTAAATAAGTATGCCATGGAGGCCCTGGAGGGCAGGGCTAGAGCTGCCACAGATATTACTGGTTTTGGCCTGGTGGGCCATCTGCTGGAGATGCTGGATGCCAGTGGAACCTCGGCAGTTCTAAACTACGAGGCCATACCCTTTTTTCATGGGGTAGAGGAGCTGGTGGAAATGAGGGCTGTGCCCGGTGGAACCTACAGCAATAAGAAGCACTACGAGGAGCGCTGTGAGCTCAGTGGCTTTACCACAGAGGAAGTCCTACCACTCTTTGACGCCCAGACCAGTGGAGGCCTTCTACTAAGTGTAGATGGAGCTCTTGCCGATGAAGTACTAGAGGCACTGAGGGAAAAGGTTGAGACCCCAGTGGCAATAATCGGTGAAATTGTCGAAAAAAGAGATAAGTCTATATACGTAATAAAGGAGTAGGGATGGAGAGGCTAAGAAAGCTACCCAAGATCCATAGCCTTTTAGAGGAGCCCCTCTTAAAGGAAGCCCTGGAAAGCTATGATAGAAGTTATATTAATTATTTACTCAATGAAGAACTGGCCCTAATAAGAAGGGACCTCCTGGAGGGAAGGGACAGGGAGGTTTCCTCTGAGAAGATCCTAGCTAGAGTGCTGGAGGACTTAAGGGAGCCCTACGTCCTAAGGGAGGTAGTTAATGCAACGGGCATAGTCCTGCATACCAACCTGGGTAGAGCCCCCCTTTCCAGGGAGGCTTTGGAGAGGATCGAAAGCCTATCCAGGAGCTATTCCAACCTGGAGTTTGATCTTGTCCAGGGAAAAAGAGGCTCCCGCTATGACCACCTGCGTAGACACCTCCAGTACCTTACAGGTGCAGAGGACGCCCACGTGGTCAACAACAATGCTGCGGCGGTCTTTCTTATTCTGGCTACCTTTGCCCGGGATAAAGAGGTCATCCTTTCCCGGGGTGAAATGATTGAAATAGGAGAGTCCTTTAGGATTCCTGAAATTATTAAGAGCTCCGGCGCCAAACTAGTAGAGGTTGGCACCACCAATAGGACCCACCTCTTTGACTATGAGGATGCCTTAAACGAGGATACTGGCATGATTATGAAGGTCCATCCCAGTAACTACTTTGTAGGGGGCTTTAGTCAGAGTGTAGAGGCCAGGGAGCTTAGGGAGCTCTCCCTTAAATACTCCATCCCCCTCTATGAGGATGTGGGCTCTGGCTCCCTATTAGAAGAAGGTCTCTACAGGGAGAAAAACTCTATAAGAGAGGCTTTAAAACACGTAGATATCCTAAGCTTTTCCGGCGACAAGCTCCTGGGCGGCCCCCAGGCTGGTATAATCCTGGGTTCTAAAAAGGATATTAAGGCCCTTAAGAAAAACCAGTTAACCAGGGTCCTTAGGGTGGACAAGCTGATCCTATCGGCTCTGGAGGCAACCCTGCTGGCCTATACTAAGAAGGATGTGGATATACCCACCTACTTCTTTCTCAATAGAAGCTATGAGGAGCTCCTAATTAGGAGTGAGGACTTCCTAGAAAAACTAAGGGCACTTGGTATTGAGGGAGAAATTGTGGAGGGTGAGAGCCTGGTTGGGGGAGGAGCCCTGCCAGAAAAGAAAATCTCCAGTCCCCAGCTGGCACTGGAAATTGAGGGCAACCTTGATGAAATTAACTATAGACTCCGCTCCAGAAGACCAGCTATTGTTGGTGTTCTAGAAAAGGGAGTCTTAAAGATAGACCTTCGCTGCATCTATCCCCAGGATGAAAAAATTCTTCTAACAGCGCTAAAGGAGACCCTACTATGAGCCGTTTTGTAGTTGGTACAGCAGGTCACATTGACCACGGTAAAACTACCCTTATAAGAGCACTTACAGGCATACCCACCGATAGATTGGCCGAGGAGCAAAAAAGAGGCATCAGCATAGTCAGTGGCTATGCCTTTTTAGAGTATGGCGATGAAAAGATCTCCATAGTCGATGTTCCAGGCCATGAGAGGTTTATTAAAAACATGCTTTCAGGGGTCAGTGGCATTGACCTGGTGCTCCTTGTTGTAGCAGCCGATGAGGGGGTCATGCCTCAGACCAGAGAACACCTGGATATAATCAGGCTCCTGGGTATCGAGAGAGGACTTATTGTAATTACAAAAAAAGACCTGGTGGATGAAGAGATGCTGGAACTGGTGGAGATGGATATAGAGGAGCTTGTTACAGGAACCATCTATGAAGACTTTCCTATCTACAAGGTCAGCTCAAGAAGTGGAGAGGGCCTGGAGGATATAAAGAGCTTTATCTTTGACCAGTATGAAAAAAGCCATGATACAGGGGATTATTACCCCAGACTCTTTATTGACAGGGTCTTTAAGGGTAAGGGCATAGGGGATATAGTAACGGGAACCCTGGAGGGGGCTGATCTTTCTATAAATACGCCCCTCTATATCTATCCCGGTGATGAAGAGTTTAAAATTCGTTCCATGGAAAGCCACGGCGAGCAGGTAGACCTGGCCCAGGCCCACTCCAGGGTGGCTCTGGTTCTTCAAGGGGACAAAAAAGAGTTGCTGGAGCCTGGTAGGGCCCTGGCACCAAAAAATAAATATCATGAAACCAGAAACCTTATAGTGGAGCTTGAGAGCCTGGAGGGCCTGGAGGATAGATTGGCAGCCTCCAGCGAGTTTAAGGTCTACTTTGGCTCTGATGAATTTATAGGAAAGCTCCACCCTATAAAGGAGAGCTTTTATGAGCTAGAACTAGATAGGCCTATGCTGGCCTTCTATAGACAAAGGGGAATCCTCAGGCAGATGAGCCCAGTTCTTACCCTGGCGGGCATCAAGGTCCTGGATTCCAGACCCCTTATTGGCAAGAAAAATAAGCAGCGCTCGGTAGCCTATCTAGAGGATAGTGGCTTTACTGGAAGAATAAATTATATTGGATGGAAGTACCCCCAGGGCTTTACCCTAGAAGACCTAGAAAGGGAGATGGTTGAGAAAAAAGAGGACCTGGAGGCTAAAATAAAGAGTCATGCTATAGAGCTTGATAGCCAGGGGAAGAGGTTTTTCACCCAGTCCAGCCTTACAAGACAGCAGGAGGAGCTCCTGGAAAATCTAGAGGAGCTTATGGAAAGTGATCCAGTTAAGGACTTCTGGGATAAGGAAGTATTAAAAAGTAGACATTACAAGGGTCTAGATAGGGATATCTTTGAAAAAATGCTTATAAAGGCCCAGGATGAGAAAAAGATTGAACTTAGTGGCAATAAAATCAAGCCCTACTCCTATAAACTAGTATTAAATTCGAAACAAATGGGTATAATAGATAAAGTATTAGATATATATACTGTGTCAGGTTACGAAATACCCAGCCTAGTGGATGTTAAGAAGGGTCTAGATCCTGAGGAACTGGCAATTTTAGAGTATCTTATTCAAAAGGGAGAATTACTTGCCATAAATTCTGAGTTTTTTATGAAAAAAGATATGCTATTTTGTTTAAAAAATGATATAATCAAACTAGGTCAGGGTAAGAAGACCATAGAGATATCCGATGTCAGGGATAGTCTAGGACTTACAAGGAAGTATATAGTGCCCTTCCTGGAGTATTTTGATCGGATTGGCGTGACCCAGAGGGTAGAGAATTTAAGAATATTAACAAAGGAGTATGAAAATGGATAAAATTTTAATTGTCGATGATGAGCCTATCCTTCTTAAAGGGCTTAAGTTTAGCTTGGAAACAGAGGGATATGCAGTAGAGACAGCTGTGGATGGAGAAGAAGCCTTAGAAAAGGCCATGAATAATAAATACGACCTTTTGGTCCTTGATGTAATGCTTCCTAAGATGGATGGCATTGAAGTATGTCGCAGGATTAGGGAGTCCAGTATGGTTCCCATAATTATGCTAACAGCCAAGGGTGATGATGAGTCCAAGATTCAAGGACTAGAGGCAGGAGCCGATGACTACATGGCCAAGCCTTTTAACATCCTAGAGCTTAAAGCCAGGATCAAGGCAGTACTAAGAAGGGTCAAACCAAAGAACATGGCATCATCTTCAATTATCTCCTTTGATAAGTTCTCAATAAACTTCTTTGGTAGAAAGGTAATCTTCGATGATAGAGAGGTTACTCTGACAGCCAAGGAATTTGACCTTCTGATTCTACTTGTTTTAAATGAAGGAACAGTCTTTTCAAGAGAAGAGCTCCTGGAAAAAATCTGGGGCTATGAGTACTTTGGTGATGTAAGGACCGTTGACGTCCACGTCAGAAGACTAAGAGAAAAGGTAGAGTCCGATAGCTCCCATCCTGAGTTTATTATGACTAAGTGGGGTACTGGTTATTATTTCAAGCAGTGATAGAATAAGCACAAGATTAGGGTGGAGGATCATTTCCACCTATTTTTTGCTGCTTATAATCGGCCTTTTTACCCTCTATAATACGGTGCATTTTTCCGTCTATAATAAAGAGCTCAATCGCAAACTGACACCTCTCTTGGAAAGAAGCCAGGAGATTGCCAAGAGCTATGAGGCTCTAGAGGATAGGGACTCCCTGGAGGAATTTAAAAAAAAGGCTACAGAGGACCTTCTTTCCGACCAGCAAAGCGTAAGGTATATAGTACTTGATAGGGATCAGCGGGTTGTTACTGATAGCTATAACTTTAAACAGGCAGGAGAAAGTCTGCCTATGGATATAGCGGATAGCGTCAGAGCCAGGGGAAGCTATCAAAAGGAGAGCTATCAAAACTCTCGAGGTGAGCAGCTCCTTTATAGCGCCTATCCTGTCTTTGATAGGGATAATCAGATCACCGCCTTTATTATAGCTATGACCAGCCTTGAGGGCATGAGCGGAGAAATTGAAAGACTCCTAAAACCCCTCTTGGTAATAGGAATCTTCTTTATCCTCCTATCCATCCTTATTTACTTTGGTGTTTTGAGGGAAATTTTTGCCCCACTAGACAAGCTGGAGGAAGGGGTTGAAGCCATGACCCGGGGCAACTATGGCTACCAGATTGAGGAGGAAGAGGAGGGCAATGACCTAGCCACCATCCTGCGCTCCTTTAATACCCTGGGCTTTAGACTGGCCGATATTGAAAACCAGCAAAAGGACTTTGTCTCAACCCTCAGCCATGAACTAAAGACCCCTATAGCATCAATGAAGATAATTACCGATTCCCTGATCCAGGCCAAGGACCAGGTTAGTCTTGAAATTATATATGACTTTTTAGAGGACATTAATACCGAGAGCGACAGGCTCAAGGACATAATTGATGACCTTCTTTTTATGGCCTCCCTGGAGAAAAAGGATGTTTCTCTCAATCTTGATGTTAGGCCCATTACCCGGGCCCTTGAGGAATCCATCAGGGTCATGAAACCCCTGTCGGACCAGAAAAATATAGAGATTCATCTAGATATCCAGGAAAAATTATTTGCAGAGTTTGACTACAACAAGATGAAACAGGTCTTTATAAACCTAATAGGCAATGCTGTAAAGTATACCGATGAAGGTGGAGAGATTTTTATAAATGCTAGCGCAGACAAGGACAAGGTCTATTTTGAAGTAAGGGATACAGGCATAGGCATGGCCAAGGAAGAGCTGCCCTTTGTCTTTGATAGACTCTTTAGAGTGGACAGGGCTAGAAGCCGGGAAAGGGGAGGCACCGGTCTAGGCCTCCATATAGCCCAGCAGATAATAAACCTCCATAATGGAAAGATTTCCATGGACTCAGAGCTGGATGTGGGCTCCACTGTCTATATCGAGCTTCCAAGAAAGTACGGGGTCTAGGATGAAAAGCATGAACAGATATTTTGTGGTCTTTATCCTCCTACTTCTTATACTAAACATCTTCTTTTTTCTAGAAAGAGACAGTGGGTTTTCACCAGAGCCCTATGACCTTAGCATAGAAGCTCCCCACAAGTACATGAGCTATCCCGTCTACTATGTAGGAAAGGATAGGCTGGTGGAGACCAGGGAAAAGGCCAGCGTCCTTTGGAGGGACAAGTATAAAAACATAGTCGACATTTATTTGGCCCAGGCTGATAAAGAGGTTCTATCAAGGCCTGCCCAGATAATGGATATTCCAATTAATAAACTCCTGGTTACAGGAGACAAGATCTATCTATATACTGACCTTGCTTCATTTAGCGACGCCAAGTATAACAGGGAAAATTTTCACCTTTATCTTATGAGTCTTATTAACTCCTTGACCGAGACAGGAAGGGGGAAGGAAGTTTTCTTTATTATAGATAACAAGGCTAGAGCTCCAGAGATCTACGGCATAGACATGAACCAGGGTTTTAAATATGATGAGTCCCTAGTAGCAGAAAAACATGGCTATGTGGATAGTATCATTAAAGAGTTTTTCTACGCCATGTATTCAGGAGACTACCAGGGTGCCTATAGGATGCTTAATAGAGAAAGTAGAGGGATACGCTGGATAGGGGATTTTAAAAAGGCCTTTTCCTCCTACGTCTTCCATAAAAACAATGAATTCCCCTGGGACTTCCTGGTTGAAAAAACAGGGGAGGGCTACGATGTCAGGGTGGTTTTTAGCCCCGGTTCAACTAATAAAGATGAAATCTGGAGGGTTAGCGAGAGGTATGGTAGGTATATTATAGATTATCCCCAGGAGCTCTTAGACCATCTTCCCTAAAGGATTCTTCTTAATTTCTAAGACCACTTTTTCGTGGTCTTTTTATTTAGCTGAAAGCAGACAGCGGAGGTTTTCTAAACTATTCCTGATAGGCTAGTCTTGTCCAGGCAGGGAGATAAGGTTTATAAATAATAAAAATCCCCGCCTAGCGAGGATAGTTATATTTGTCCTAATATTTAATTAATGGCGGAAATGGATGGGAATCGAACCCACCTAGGATGCTCCTAACACCCTACGCTGGTTTTGAAGACCAGAAGGGGCACCAGCCCCCTACCATTTCCCTAAAATAGCCTAGCTTCTTCGCCCTTTATAAGCCTGGAAATGTTATCCTTATGCTTATAAATGACAAAGCCTGCTAATAGTATAGCACCAAAAATTAAATTGTCAAAACCATTAAAATAGTAGTAGCTAAGGGGAAAGGTTAGGGCTGTTATAATGGAACCGAGACTCATTCTCCTAGTAATAAGTACTACAAGAATAAGGATTATAAGGCCCACTATGACCAGCCTATAATCAAGGGCCAGGACTAGGCCCCCAGAAGTTGCCACTCCCTTGCCCCCACTGAAGTTCATAAAGGGAGAGTAGCAGTGGCCAAGGACTGCAGCAAAACCCGCCAGAATCCCATAGCTATCTCCTAGATAGTGCTGGGCTAATTTAAAGGCCAAATAGCCTTTAAAGATATCCAAAAGGGCGCAGAGGACAAAGGAAATAAAGCCTAGGTTTCTTAGTACATTGGTGGCGCCAAGATTACCGCTGCCATGAAGGCGTAGATCGATATTTTTTTGTAGCCTACCAAGGATATAGGATACTGGGATACTCCCTAAGAGGTAGCCCAGAAAAAGACTAATAATTAAATTCATAAATACCTCAGGCTGATTGTACACTAAGGTCACTTCTATTACAATGGTAGAGGAGAATAATTTATATACGGAGGAAGACATGCCCGATAGACAAGTTATAACATCGCCAAAAAGCCCCCACTATAGGGAGTTAAGAAATATACTAGTGCATCCTATTAGGTCTGAATACGCCCTGGTGGAGGGCTACAATGCCTACAACCAGCTCCTAGAGGACAAGATACCCTTTGAGGTTTACCTGGAGGAGAACCAGCCTAGCCTTGAAGGAGCCAGGTATCTTTCCACCAGGCTCTTTGATAACATAGTAAAAACCAAGACCTACCAGGGTATACTCTGTAAGGTTAAGAAGATAAAAAGAGACTTTGATGATGGACCTATCCTACTTCTTGATAGGGTCCAGGATCCAGGTAATGTGGGTACCCTTCTTCGTTCAGCCCAGGCCTTTAACATAAGAAATATCCTTCTTATCAGGGGCAGCTGCTCGGTCTATAATGACAAGGTTCTAAGAAGCTCCATGGCAGCAGTCTTTAACCTAGCAATAGAGGAGCTGGTGACAAGGAAGAGGGTAGAGGAGCTCCTTGAGGAGGGCTACAAGCTCTACGCCGCCGAGGCAGGCGGAAGAAGCTACAAGGAGCTAAAAAGAGGTAGGTTTATTCTAGCTCTAGGCAATGAATCCCAGGGCCTTAGCCAGGAGATCCTTGAGCTTAAAGACGAGAGCTACTCCATACCCATGAGCGGTAGCCAGGAGTCTTTAAATGTGGCTGTGGCTGGCTCAATCTTTATGTGTCAGATCCAGGACTAGTGACTTTTTATAATTCAGCTGCTCTAGAAAAAGTTTCCTAGAAAAAGCAGGGATTACCTTGACCTCTAGGGGCCTTGGTGCTAAACTTTATTAGAAATGCAAGGACGGAAAACATGGAGGACGGCCCCCTTTTTAGCGAGCAATGTCGGTGGAAGATTGCAGGTAGGGCACCTTGAATTCATTCCCGAGCAATTTTCTGTAATGGAAAACGGTAGCCGCCGTTAGGGCTAGGAGAGGTTCGCTTTTTATGTGGACTAATTGGGTGGTAACGCGATGACTTCGTCCCAAAGGGGAGGGAGTCTTTTTTTAAGGAGAAAGCATGAAAGAAAAACTACAGGAAATTCGCAGGGCCTTCAATAAAGCCCTGGAGGAGGTCCTAACCCCAGAGGAACTGGATAGGCTGCGGGTGGACTACCTAGGTAAGAAAGGTGAGCTAAGAGAGCTCTTAAAACAGATGGGAAGCCTCAGCAAGGAGGAGAGACCCAGGATGGGTGAACTGGCCAATGAAATCAGGGACACCATGACAGATGCAATAGGCCAGAGGCTAGAGGAGCTAGAGCAGCTCATCCTAAGAAAAAAAGCAGAAGAAGAGGTGGTGGATATAACACTGCCAGGCAGCAGGGTAGAAATGGGTAGGGTACACCCAACAACCAAGACAATAAGAGAGCTTATTGACGTCTTCATAAGGATGGGCTTTGTTCTTGAGGAGGGACCAGAGGTGGATAGTGTCTATAATAACTTTGACGCCCTTAACTCACCCCCGGACCATCCCTCGAGAGGCCTATCGGATACCTTCTATTTTGATCAGGATACCCTGCTTAGGACCCACACCTCCACGGTTCAGATCCGAACCATGAAAAAAATGGCTCCCCCTATAAGAATGATAAGTGTGGGCCGCTGTTTTAGAAATGATGAAATTGATGCCACCCATTCCCCCATGTTTTACCAGATGGAGGGTCTTGTAGTAGGAGAGGGTATCACCATGGCAGACCTCAAGGGAACCCTGGAGGAATTTGTACGCCAGCTCTTTGGAGAAAATACCCAGAGTGTTTTTAGACCCCATAACTTCCCCTTTACAGAACCCAGTGCTGAGGTGGATATCACCTGCTTTAAATGCCAGGGCCAGGGCTGCAGATTCTGTGGAGGAGTTGGCTTTATTGAAATCCTTGGCTGTGGCATGGTCCACCCTAGAGTCCTTGAAGAGTGTGGAATAGACAGTGAGAAATACACCGGCTTTGCCTTTGGCATGGGCCTTGATAGAATAACCATGATGCGCTATGAAATAGATGATATCCGATATCTCTATGAAAATGACAAGCGCTTTCTTGACCAGTTTAGGAGGTAGATATGAAGGCAAGTCTTGATTGGCTGGGGGATAGGCTGGAACTTCCCAGTATAGAAAAAAATAAGCTAGCTAGAATGCTTACCCTGACTGGGACCAATGTGGAGGATTTTAGCTCGGTTGCTGATAAAAATACAGAGCTCTATATCGGAAAAATCCTCAGTGTAGAAAAACACCCTGAAGCCGATAGGCTGGTGGTAACCCAGGTGGACATTGGAAGTGAGACCCTGCAGATTGTAACCGGCGCCCCCAACACCTTTGTGGGAGCTCTAGTTGTGGTTGCAGGCCATGGTAGTGTTCTCCATGGTGGAAATAAGATTAAAAAATCCAAGCTTAGAGGCATTGAGAGCCAGGGCATGATGTGTAGCTTCGATGAACTGGGCTACTCCTCCTCGGTCCTACCCAAGGGTTCCAGTGAAGGAATAATCATCCTGGATGAAGGAGTAGTGGGTGAGAGCTTCTTTAGCTACTTTGGCCTTGACAGGGGGACTCTGGATATGGAGATCACCTATAACAGGCCTGATTGTCTAAGCCTTATGGGCATAGCCCAGGAGCTGTCCACCACCTTTGATATCCCCTTAAAAGAGGAGCTCTCCAGGGACTTTTCAGACCTTGAGAGGGGTAGTATCCCTATAGAGCGTAGGGAGGGCTGTAGGGCCTACTACGCCCTGGAACTTGAGGATGTAGTGATAAAGGATAGCCCTATTCGCTGGCAGCTAAGGCTAATGGAGATGGGAGTTAGACCCATAAACAATGTGGTGGATGCCACCAATCTTGCCATGCTCTACTCAGGGAATCCTACCCACGCCTTTGATAGGCGCCAGGTTGTAGGGGGGATCCTTGTGGAAAGCGCCAAGGAAGAGACAAGCTTTGAAACCCTGGATGGCATTGAGAGGAAGCTAGGACCTGGAGACCTTTTAATTAAGGACCATGAAAAGATAATAGGACTGGCTGGAATTATGGGAGGGGAGAACTCCCAAATCCTAGACGATACCAGGGACCTTATAGTGGAGTTTGCAAACTTTGATAAAAAGTCTATAGCCAGAACCTCCAGGAGGCTAAACCTAAGAACCGAGGCCTCCTCCCGCTTTGAAAAGGAAATAGAACCTGAGAGAAGCCTACTGGCTCTGGCCTTTTTCCTCAGCTACATGGAGGGATGCTATAAAAAAGCCAGGCTCAGTGGCTCTAGTGAAAAGACCCTAAGAGAGCCCCTTTATCTTAGAAAGTCCAGAGCTGAGGCTCTTCTTGGAATTAGCCTAAGCCAGGAGGAACTAGCAGATATCTTTAGAAGATTAAATCTTAAAATAGACCAGGACCAGGAGGGTATTCTTGTCTATCCACCGGCCTATAGGAGTGATCTTCTTCTTGAAGCAGACCTTATAGAGGAAGTAGCCAGGGTCTATGGCTTTGATAGGATACCCTCTAGGCTACCCTATATTCCCGAGGCTGCAGACCTTAGCCCTAGACAAAAGTTTGAGTGGCAGCTAAGGGACATCCTCTGGGCTCTGGGCTTTGAGGAGATGCTAAACTACTCCTTTGTTTCACCCAGAAGCGCAGCTTCAATCCGCAGAGATACCGATAATCCCCTGGTCCTGATAAATCCCCTGGGTGAAGAGTTTTCCCAGATGCGTCATAGCCTTTTAATCAGTGCTCTGGATGTTATACAAAGAAATGAAAATGTAAGAAATGACAAGGTCAAGTTCTTTGAGATAGGCAATGTATTTGAGAAAAAAGATCAGATTATCCAGTACCAAAGACTGAGCCTGGCAAGCTACGGCCATGGGGACTTCTTCTATCTCAAGGGTATAGTGGAGGAAATGCTAAGGGCTCTGGATATAGAGGTTGACTTTGTAAGAAGTAAGGAGGAGGTCTACCATCCAGGTAGATCAGCCGATGTCTACTCAGGTCAGGTCTATCTGGGTAGCTTTGGAGAGCTTTCACCCTTTGTTGCCAGGGAGAGGGACCTAAAAAGAACCATCCATCTAGGAGAGTTCTCCATGGATCAGCTTTTCTCACTCCACAGTAGGAGGGTCCTCCATGAAGCCCCCAGCCGCTACCCTGCAGTAACCAGGGACCTGGCTATTCTTGTGGATAAGGAACTGACTCATAAAGAGATTTATGATAGAATAACTTCAAAGGGTGGCAAGCTCTTAAGGAAGGTTGAGCTCTTTGATATCTATCAGGGTAAGGAACTGGGAAGTGATAAGAAGAGTATGGCCTACCACCTGTACTTCCAAAGTACAGAGCGTACCCTAAAGGATGAAGAAGTTGAAAGAGCCATGGAAAAGGTCCTTAAAGCCTTGGAAGAAATCGGTGCACAGCGCCGCTAGGAGGAAGTAATGAGTAAACGCGTGACAATGGATATTGATGGTGCCAGTGTAGTAATGGTCTCCAGTGCTCCCAAGGAGAGGATCGATAGAGTAACTAAGCAGGTCAACGACATGGTGAGCCTGGTTAAGAGCAAGGATAGGTCCCTTTCTTCAAACATGGCCTATCGCTACGCCATGGTCTATCTTTCCGACCAAATAGTAGAGCTTAAAGAGGTACTGGATAGCTCCGGTGAAGGAGGCCTCAGCGATGAAGGTAGCATTGAGCTTAGAAAGGAAATAGCTAGGCTCAAGGAAGATATCCTGCAGTGGGAATCAAGAACAGCCCAGCTGCAAGAGCTGCTGCTACAAAAAAACCAGCAGATACAGGAGCTCAAGTCCCTGCGCTAGTCCGGGAGAGAAGATGAATAAAGCAGTAGTAAGAGTCCTGGAGTTTGACAAAATTAAAAACTCCCTAATGGACAGAATGCCCTCCAGGGGCAGTCGTAAATTAATAGAAGATATGGATTTTGCTGAAAGTCCCCAGGAACTTGAGGACCGCCAGGAGGCACTGAGGGAGGCTCTAGGCTATACACTGGCCTACAGCCCCCTTCCTTTTGGTCCTTTAAAGGATTTGACGGGAGATATAGGCTACGCAAAAAGAGGAGGGGTCCTAGAACCCCTGGCTCTGATAGACATAGGGGATAGTCTTAGGAGCATCTCAAGAATGAAGCTCTTTTTAGAAAAGTTCTCTGAAAGAAGAGGCTCCTTTCCCCTTATTTATAACTATGGAGCCCTGCTCTTTAACTTCTCTAACCTAGAGGAGCTGATAGAAAGATCCATTGACTATGATGGCAGCATTAAATCCTCGGCCTCCAGAAACCTTGCCAACATAAGAAGGGCTATAGCCTCCAAGGAGGAGGAAATCCGCAGAAAAATAGATAGCTTTCTCAGCGATAGGCATATGGAGACCTACCTCCAGGAGGCCCTGGTCACCATGAGAAATGACCGCTACGTCCTACCTGTGAAATCCGAGCATAAAAAAAGGGTAGAGGGCCTGGTTCATGACAGGTCTTCCTCGGGCTCCACCCTTTATATAGAACCCATTGCCCTGGTTAATTTAAATAATGAGCTCAGGGAACTAAGAAATGATGAGAGGGAAGAAATCTACAGGATCCTCAAGGATATAAGTGCCAGCTTGGGCCAGGAGGGGTCTATTATTCCAGCCTATGGAGCTACAGAAGAACTCTATAAGCTCTTTGGTCTAGCCAGGTACGCCCTGGAAAATGACAGCCAGCTTGCCAGGATAGGAGACTCTATCCTCCTTAAAAAGGCCAGGCATCCCCTGCTTGATCCAAAGACCGTAGTACCCTTGGACCTTAGCTTTGGCCAGGAGGCCAGGATCCTGATCATAACTGGCCCCAATACTGGAGGAAAGACAGTAGCACTAAAGACCCTGGGTCTCATGGCACTTATGCAGCAGTTTGGTATGGCCCTTCCCTGCGAGGACGGATCTGTGCTGCCCTTTTTTGAAGACATCTATGTAGATATAGGCGATGAGCAGAGTATAGAGCAGTCCCTATCTACCTTTTCTAGCCATATGGTCAACCTGATTTCAATCCTGGAAAAGGCGGGGCCAAAAAGCCTGGTCCTGCTGGATGAGCTGGGTGCAGGCACCGATCCCCAAGAAGGGGCTGCCCTGGCCCGCAGCATGCTGATGGAATTTGAAGAAAAGGGTTCCATGGTCTTTGCCACCAGCCACTACTCAGAAATTAAAAACTTCGCCTTTAATAGGCCAGGCTATATGAACGCTTCAGTGGAATTTGACGCCAGAAGTCTCAGTCCTACCTATAAACTCCTCATGGGAGTTCCTGGAAGTTCCAACGCCCTTTATATTTCAAAAAGACTGGGTCTGCCCGACAGGATAATCGAGAGGGCCAGGCTTGGTATGGACGACAAGGGCCTTGCTCTAGAGGAGATCCTGGCTGAAGTAGAGGCTAAAAGACTGAGCCTTGAAGACAAGGAGAGGGAGGCTGAAGACCGGCTAAAAAAGGCTCGGGATCTAGAAGAGAAGTATGAAGACCGCCTAGCCCAGCTCCAGGCCACCAGGGACAAGGAGCTTCAAAGGGCCAGGGATGAGGCTGCCAAGCTTCTTAAAAACACCCAGGAGGAAGCCCGGGATATTATGAAAAACCTCAGGGCTATGAAGGGTAATGTAGACTATGTAGAGATGGAAAGTCAGGCCAGGAGGCTGGTGGATGTCCAGTCCCAGCTTTCTACAAGAAGTGAGGCTAGACCCATCAAGGCGCCCAAGAGCCTAAGGGTGGGAGAGCGGATCTACATTCCCCATATGGACGCCAGGGGAGAAGTCCTGGACAAGCCCAATGCCAAGGGAGACTTCAGGGCCCAGGTTGGGATAATGAGGATAAGCCTTAATATCTCCCAGGTGGAGAAGACCAAGGAGGAGGAAAAGAAGGCCTTTAAAAAACAGCTACAAAGCTATGTAGCCAGCGATCTGTCCACCAAACTTGACCTTAGGGGAATGAACATGGAGGAGGCCAGGATAGAACTGGCTAAGTTTATTGACCAGGCTATGCTGACCAACCCTCCGGAACTTGAGATTATCCATGGTAAGGGAACAGGGGTCCTAAGGGATTTTGTGACTGACTATCTAAAAAAATCCCCCTTTGTCAAAAGCTTTCGCCAGGGGGACTTCCATGAAGGGGGTTCTGGAGTAACCCTTATAAAACTCCACTAGTCAGGATAAATAGATAGGTACTTTCTAATAAGCTCATCCCTTTGGATGGGCTTGTTTTTCATTTCATAGTAGTAGATTTTTGATAGGTAGTAGTCCCTGCTCCCCCTATAGTCAATAATTTTATAGCCTGTAAGTAGAACTAGTAGAAGAAGGGCCAGGGCGATAATCCTTTTACTTGATGCTTTCACCTTATTTTTATCCAGGAGCATATAGATGAAAAGTCCACCGACTAAACCAAAGATATGGCCGGCTAGATCTATGTTGGCGCCCAGCACCGAGTAGATTATGTTAAAGGCTAGGAGGATGAAGACGTCCCTGCCAAAGATTGATTTATACCTGTCCCTGTTAAGGTAATAGAGATAGAGGTGGAGGGCTATATAGCCATATACAACTCCCGAGGCTCCTACAGCCACCTTTGTTCCAGTTAGAAAGGAGCCCATACTGGCTATAAGACCCGTAGAAAGACTTATAAGAATAAAGTTTTTTGGTCCGTAGACCCTCTCAACAAGGCTGCCAAAGATATGGATAGAAAGGCAGTTAAGTAAAAGATGCTGCCAGGAGGCGTGGAGGAAGATGGGCATGACCAGGTGCCAGAGTCTTCCATCGGCCAGGGAAAAGCCATTTTGGGCTCCAAAGTCAATGAGGGTAGTTGCACTTACCCTGGGGTCCTTAATAAAGATAATAAGAAAAAGTACTATATTTATTCCAATATAGAGCCTATTCATTGTAATTTTTTTGTCTGCCATCTTGACCTCTCTAGCTGGCTGTGGTAATCTTTGTGCAAATAGCATAGCATAAAAGGTCAAAAGAGGAAATCATATAGAGATTCTCAGCGAATCCGGGAGGGTGGGAGCCGGAGGAAGTTCTTGTGGTGGCGCGCTTTTACAAGGACCTTAGTATTTTTGAGTGAGTCTAACTAACTAGAGTGGTACCGCGGCTAAAAGTCGTCTCTAGAGCTGGACTTTTTTTATTTGAAGGAGAAAAATATAAGGAGATATTATGGATAAATTTAAATTAGGCATTGCAGAGCTTCTTGCTCCCCTGGTAGAGACCATGAGCCAGGAAGAAATTAAAGATACCTTGGAACTTCCCAAGTTTTCTGACCAGGGGGATCTGGCCTTTCCCTGTTTTAAACTAGCCAAGGCCATGAAAAAAAGCCCTGTCCATATAGCCGAGGAACTGGCAGGAAAAATTGAGGATGAAAACTATAGGGCTGTAAACCTGGGGCCCTACTTAAACTTTTTTATAGATAGAAAAATCATGGCTGAGACCATCCTAGGTGAAATCCTGGAAAAGAAGGAAAATTATGGTGCCAGTGATGAAGGGGAAAATAGACCCGTTATCATAGAGTACTCTTCGGCAAATATCTCTAAGGAGCTGCACTTTGGCCATATTAGGGGCATTATGATAGGATCTAGCCTTTATAAGATAACTAACTTTCTTGGTTATAAGGGCATTGCCATCAACCACCTGGGTGACTATGGTATAAACTTTGGAAAAATAATCACTGCCTTTAAACACTGGGGGGATAGGGACCACATAGAAAAGATAGGGGTTAGGGGTCTACTGGAACTCTATGTTAAATTCAATAGGGCTTCTGAGGAGGACCCAAGCTACATGGATGAGGCCAGAAGATGGTTCTATAAACTAGAAGAGGAGAAGGATCCTGAGGCCCTGGAGTTGTGGAAGTGGTTTAAGGACGTCTCCCTCAAGGAGTATAACAGGGTCTATGAACTAATTGGCTGTCACTTTGACTCCTTTGCAGGTGAAGCCTTCTACTCCGACCTTATGCCGGGAATTAGAAGAGAGCTTTTAGACAAGGGTCTGATAATTGAAGATGATGGAGCAGAAATAATAGACCTTAGTGATGAGAAGCTCCCCAATGTAATAGTTACCACCTCTCAGGGTACCAGCCTCTACATTACCAGGGATATTGCTGCTGCAATCTATAGAAAGGACCACTACGACTTTTATAGGAACTGCTACATAGTGGGCAGTGAGCAAAAGCTCCACTTTAACCAGCTCAAGGCCATCCTAAAGAAAATGGGCTATGACTGGTGGCAGCAGTGCGAGCATATAGACCATGGTCTTGTAATGATGGAGGGGGGCAAGATCTCCAGTAGAGATGGTGATAACATCTTCCTTGAGGAGGTTATAAAGACCGCTATTAAAAGAACTAGAGAAATAATAGAAGAGAAAAATCCTGGTCTAGCTGACAAAGATGAGATTGCCAGACAGGTGGGCCTTGGAGCCCTAGCCTATAGAGAGCTTAGTAACAACAGGGTCAAGGACTACTCCTTTAACTGGGATGAAGCCATAAGCTTTGAAGGGGAGACAGGACCCTATCTCCAGTATAGCAATGTAAGGTGCCACTCCCTTCTAGATAAGGGTGGCTACAAGGAGGCTACCTTTGATGGAAGCTATCTAAGGGAAGATGTATCAAGGGAGCTTGTCTGGGAGCTGGGACTTTTTCCTGCAACTGTTTCCTCTGCCTTTGACAAAATGGAACCAGCCCTGGTCTCTAGATATCTAATGGGTATAGCCAAGCTCTTCAATAGATTCTACGCCCAGGTTTCTGTCCTGGTGGAGGATGAGAAGGAAAAAGAGGCTAAGCTAGCCCTGGTCAAGGCGGTAAGTACTACCCTGGAGACTGGAATGAAGCTAATCAACATGGAGGCTCCCAAGAAAATGTAAGCCCAGGCCGACTCTGTCGGCCTTTTTTATTGCAGAAAAGATACCAGGCCCCTATGTTATAATACAAGGGTATTTAAAGGGTGGGGGAAGTATGGAAAAGGAAATTATAAGAGGAAGGAGCCTTAGCTTTAGCTATGGACAGGGTAGGGCCAGTCCTCAAGTTTTAAAAGAACTTGATATAGATATCTACCCCGGGGAGCTAGTCTGCATCCTGGGGGCCAATGGCTCTGGTAAGTCTAGCCTGGTAAAACACTTTAATGGTCTTCTTGCCCTGCAGGGGGGCAGATTGAGGGTGGCAGGAATAGATTTATCAGATAGAAAGAAGGTCTGGCAGCTAAGAAGAAACTGTGGCATGGTCTTCCAAAATCCCGATAACCAGTTTGTATCAGCCCTGGTTGAAGAGGATATTGCCTTTGGACTGGAAAACTATGATACCCCAAGGGAGGAAATAAATTTAAAAATCAGGGAGGCCCTGTCATGGGTGGGCCTTGAGGGCTATGAGAAGCGCTCCACCTCCTCCCTCTCAGGAGGCCAGAAGCAGCTGGTAGCCCTGGCAGGAGTCCTGGCCCTGTCTCCGGAGCTTATTATCTTTGATGAGGTGACCTCCATGCTTGATCCCCAGGGGAGGCAGGAGGTACTAGAAAGCCTGGAGAAGCTAAAAAAAGACAATAAAACCCTGATAATGATTACCCACTTCCTGGATGAGGCCCTAATAGCCGACCGGGTCTTTATTATTAAAAATGGTGCTATCCTAGCTGGAGGCCCCACTAGGCAGATCCTAACAGATAGGGAGCTTCTTATAGGGGCTGGCCTGGATCTGCCCTTTAGTGTGGAGCTTTATTATGAGCTTCTAGAAGGGGGAATCAGGCTTGCTAGAATCCCCCTGGGTGAAGAAGAACTGGTGGAGGAACTATGCTTATTAAAGTAAATGGAGTTAATTTAAGCTATCCAGGGCTAGGTGGGGATATAGAGGCTCTTAAGCAAATTGATCTTGAAATAAAAGAGGGGGACTTTCTGGGTATTATGGGAAGGACGGGTTCTGGAAAGTCCAGCCTAATTGAGATGCTGGCTGGCCTTAATAGACCCAGCTCTGGCCAGGTTCTTTTAGAGGGTCAGGATATCTATGGGACAGGTTTTAGTGAAGAGAAACTTAGAAAAAAACTTGGCATCGTTTTTCAAAATCCAGACCACCAGCTCTTTGAGAGCACTGTAGAAAGGGAGCTGGCCTTTGGTCTTAAGTACTCAGAGCTATCTAGAGAAGTAATCCAGGAAAGGCTGGTCTGGGCCCTGGAAAAACTTGGTTTTGATTACAGTAAAATAAAAAACAAGTCTCCACTGGCTTTTTCCGGTGGAGAAAGAAGAAAACTGGCTCTAGCTGGAATCCTAGCTGTAAAGCCATCAATCCTGATTTTTGATGAGCCTGTATCGGGTCTTGATCCTTCTAGCAGAAGGGACTTTTTACGACTAACTAAGGAGCTTAACCAAGAGGGTTTTACCATAATAATGGTCTCCCATGACCTAGAGGCTCTAGCCCAGTGCTCTTTGCGCCTTATCCTTATGGATGGGGGCAGAATCCTTAGAGATGCCAGCCCAGAGGAGATACTTGGGGATAGGAAACTACTAAAAGAGCTGGATCTTATTTCCACCCCTTCTCAGGAAGTAAGCAGAAAACTTTTAGCAAGAGGAAAAGACTTAGGACCAGGAATTATAAGAAAAGAAGAACTGCTTGAAGCCCTGCTTAGGGAGTTTAAAGGAGCTAGCCTATGAAGGACATTCTCCTAGGCCAATATATGCCCCTGGAGTCTCCTATCCACAGGCTGGATGCCAGGGTCAAGCTTCTGGGACTCTTTATGGTATTTGCTGGCCTTCTTATATCAAGGAATTTCTGGGGCTACTTAAATCTTATAGGCTTTACCCTGCTAGTGATCTTCCTGGCCCGGCTAGCGCTAAGGCAGGTCCTAGCCCAAAGCCTCAGACTCTATCCTTTTTTCCTTCTAATCCTATTAATTAATAGCCTCTTCCTAGCAGAAGGAGAGATTCTTTACAGTCTAGGCAGGATTAAAATTTACCAAGAGGGAGTCTTCCAGGGTCTTAGAGTTATAATCAACCTTCTTCTTATGATGACTCTTAGCACTATCCTCATGACAAGCACCAGCCCCAGGGATATAACCCAGGCCCTGACAAGTTTACTAAAGCCCCTGAAGTTTATTGGTCTTCCTGTTGAAGAGGTGGCTATGATACTCAGCATAGCCCTGCAGTTTATACCCGGTCTTTTAGAAGAGGCGGCTCTTATAAAAAAAGCCCAGAGGGCTAGGGGGGCCAGGTTTGATAGCAGAAAACTTAGCCATAGACTGGATAGTTTTTCTGCCATGGTGGTCCCTGTTTTTATCGGTGCCTTTAAAAGGGCCGATGACCTATCCCTGGCCATGGAGGCCAGGGGTTATAGAGGGGCAAAAAACAGGAGTCCCAGAGCCAGGAAAAAGTTAGTTTCCAGAGACTACCTAGCCCTTCTTCTCTGTGGTATTCTAGTATTCATACAAGTATATTTAAGGGGCTTCTAGCCCAAAGGAGAGAATTTATGGAAATGACCAGCGTTAAAAAGACAATTATAAGTGCAGTTAGTGTGGCCCTTTGTGTGGTGCTACCCCTGGCCTTCCACGGCATACCCAATGCAGCGAGTGTATTTTTACCCATGCATATTCCTGTACTGCTTTGTGGACTTATCTGTGGGGGTGCCTATGGCCTCATAGGCGGACTTCTTGGCCCCTTTCTATCTAGTCTTATAACTGGAATGCCCCCCACGGCCTATCTTCCCAGTATGATGATTGAACTTGCCGCCTATGGCCTGGTGGCAGGCCTTGCTATGTCTCTTATTCGCAGTCGTAGCAATCTACTTGATCTCTATCTCAGCCTTTTTCTAGCTCTGATAGTGGGAAGGATTGTAGCTGGCTTAGCCAGGGCTCTAATATTCTCTCCCGGCGCCTATTCTCTGACTGCCTGGATAGCCAGCTATTTTGTTACGGCCCTGCCTGGCCTTATAATTCAAATCATCCTGCTGCCTAGCCTGGTTATAGCCCTAGAGAAGGCTGGTCTTATACCCAGTCGCTATCCTTCCCAGGACTAGGAAGCTCCTATGATAAAAGCAAGCATTCTTAAAAATCACCAAGAAGACTATCCCTATATGGAGCCCCAGGACCTGGTTAAACTTCTTTTCCAGGCTTATTTTGGTGGGGAGCATATGCTTGATGACCTAGGCCATGCCCGGGCCTATCTTAGGAGGGAGTTTGAAGGGGTTGAAGAAGAAGATGGAGATCTTTTGGAAGCTATCTCAGAAGACTACATGAGGGTTAATCTAAGGCCCTGGAAGGCCAGGGCCCTACCTCAGGACTGGCTCTTTGAGATCTTTGTGAATTCCATGGAGAAAAAACCCAGAGACAAGATGGCCTTTATAAGTCTTTTAAGGGAAATAGAGAATAGAGATTATTTTAATAACTTTTCCTTTTCAAAGGAGGACTGGCAGACCTACCTAGAGGCCTATCTTAAAGAAGGTCCCAGGGCGGTCCACCATAGCCAGACCTATAGAAAAGAGGCTAGGCCCGCCTATAGGCTAGCCTCCAGAGCCTATAAAAATCATATTTCTATTCTAGAGGCTATGGCTCAGCTAGTTAAAGATAAGGACAGGCTTATTATAGCTATAGATGGCAGAAGTGGGGCTGGGAAGAGCACCCTTGCCAGGGAGCTTGCCAAAATAACAGGGGCAACAATTCTTGCCATGGATGATTTCTTCCTACCTAGAGAGCTTCGTAGCCAGGAGAGGCTAGCCGAGGCTGGAGGAAATATCCACTATGAGAGATTTCTAGAAGAGGTGGTGGATAAAGTAAATAAGGGCCAGGAAATATCCTTTAGACCCTTTGATTGTTCACTTATGGATTATGGTGAAAAAAAACACCTGGGCTTGTCTCAAATATTAATAGTGGAGGGAGCCTATAGTCACCATCCAAAGCTTGGTGACTACATGGATTTAAGAGTCTTCTATGACCTAGATAGGCTGGAGCAGGAAAAAAGAATTTTAAAAAGAAATGGCAAAGAGGTCCTGGAAATATATAAAAAGAGGTGGATCCCTCTAGAGGAAGCCTATATAGTGGCCCATAGTATTAATGAAAAAGCAGATCTTATAATAAGCAGCTGAGGCTGCTTATTATAGTGTTTCATTTAGATAACTCACCTTATAACCAGGCCATAGCACCTCATAGTTTAGGTAGTCCTGAAGGCTAGCCAGGTCTCCTTGAAAGACCAGTTTGAGCTCAGGTATTTCTAGGAAGTCTGCAGGCCTCATAAGCCCAGAGTTTTTAGGAATTCTAAGGGCTCCACTGTTTTCAAGTAGGCTGCTGACAAACTGGGAGCAGAAGTAGTGGTTGGATCTTTCCATAGGTATATTTAATTTACACAGGGCTAGGCCCAGGATGTTAAACCTGTAGGCCTCGGATTTATTATACATACTTTCGGCTTCCTTTTTAGCTGCGTAGTAGACAGAGGAAGAAACAGGTAGCTCATAGAGAGCACAGGTAATAAAGCCTCTATCCTTATAGAAACCCTGGGCAATGGCCTCGGTGGTCATGCCAGCTGGCAGGGGACTTCTTGCATACTTTCTAGAAAAGCTATAGAGGGGCTCTAAATTGCTTTCAAAGGAAATTGATATGTGGGTAAACTGGTCTCTAGTAGCTGTGTGGATTACCCTAGACACCAGGGTGGTAGGTCTTGTCAACAAGATATATAGAGTTTTCATATTATTCCAATCCAAATAGACTTGCTATTTATATTAAGTATAAAAAGACAATACCACAAATAGATAAATTTAGAAAGCCACTTTAGCATAAGTTGCCAAGATATGGGATCTTTATTAAATGCAATTAACTTTCCCTATATTTGTCCATTATTGAAAAATAGCTTACTAGATATAGGCAAGCTTTTCCTTTATAATGATGGTGAGGTAAGAATGAAGATATTATTAATTGGAATTAATTCCCGCTATGTCCATCCAAACCTAGCCCTTGGCTATCTTAAGGAAATTGCCAAGCAATATGGACTTAGTCCTGACCTAAAGGAATATACAGTAAACATGCAGCCCAGGGATATCCTCCTAGACAGCGGTTTTGAAAACTACGATGGGATAGCCTTTTCTGCCTATATTTGGAATGGCGACTATGTAAAGAAGTTAGCCTGGGAAATGAGGCTTATTCATCCTGGAGCTATTTATCTTTGCGGTGGTCCCGAGGTGCTGGGCGGGCTTGATGACTATCTGGATATTTTTGATGGTGTTATTATGGGAGAGGGGGAGAGCCCCTTTCGAAGCTTTCTTGAAAGTCCCTATGATAGGACAGGGTGGAAAAACATCAGCTATAAAGGTAACCTAACTGAGATAAACAGGGAGATGGTCCTGGATTTTAGCTACCCCCATGATGAGGCTAGGGACAAGACCATAGTCTACTATGAGGCCCAAAGGGGCTGTCCCTTTGCCTGCAGCTACTGCATGAGCGGTTCCACTGGAGTTAGGTATAGGCCTATGGAGCTGGTTAAAGATGACCTTTTAAAGCTCATTGAAAATGAAATCCCCCTGGTTAAGTTTGTTGATAGAAGTTTTAATGTCCATCTAGATAAGGCAATGGAAATACTGGACTTTATAAAGAAGAATGACAGGGGAAAAACCAGCTTTCATATGGAGTTGGCGCCAAATTTATTGACAGAGGAATTTAGAGAGTTTTTCAGGGACCTAAGACCTGGGCTTTTCCAGGTTGAGATAGGGGTCCAGTCAACTCAGGATATTGTTAATAAAAAGGTCTACAGAAATCTTCTTTACTCTAGCTACAGGGATGATTTGAAAAAATTCATTGAGGTTTTTCCTGGTCATGTCCACTTGGATTTAATAAGTGGCCTACCTGGTTCAAGCTTTGAAAATATTAGAAGCAGCTATATTGAGCTAGAAAGCCTGGGCGGAGACTATATCCAGCTGGGATTTTTGAAACTCTTGCCTGGAACTAGACTCTATAATGAGAAGGACCAGCATGCCATTGAGGCTTCAAGCTTTGCACCCTATGAGGTCCTAGAGACCAAGGATATTTCTTTTGCTGAACTTAAGCTTTTAAAGACCATAGAGAAAATGATGGACCTCTATCCCAGGGAAGACCTGCCTCTAACCATGGAATACCTAACCAGGGAGCGTTCTAGCTTTGATGTCTACTGGCGTCTAGCAGAGAAGTTTCCCAGGGACAAGGTCTATAGCAAGATGTCCTTAGAAAGCAGATTTGAAATTCTTGGAAATATAAGCGGGGAAGTTATAAGGGAGACCCTGGAACTTGATTATGCAAGAAAAAGAAGAAATCAAAGGTTTATTTTCTTTCCAGGAAGGAAGAGACCCGGAGGCCAATATATAGAAAGCTACTATGACGGTAGTAGGCTCAGTGATAAAAAAACCCTTTATAGGATAGACTATGAAGAAGGACTCCTAGCAAAGGAGAAGGATGATGTTTAAGAGAATTTTTATTTTTCATAATAGGGTAAAAAAAAGTATAGCCGTTAAAAACCAGGTTATGAACCTCCTGAGAAGGGAAGGATTTATTCTCACCAAGACAAACCCAGATCTTATTTTAGTTATTGGGGGAGATGGGACCATGCTCAGTGCTATCAGGACCATGGAGGAGAAAAATATTCCCTTTTTGGGGGTTAATACAGGTAATCTTGGGTTTTTACCAGGGATCCTACCCGATGAGATCCATCTTCTTCCAGAGATCCTAAAATCCAACCAGCATTTTATGGATGAGTTCCCCCTCATGGAGGTTGTCTCTACAACAATAACAGGTAAGAAGATTAATAATTATGTATTTAATGAAGCTGTCCTCAAGCACTACCATCCTAAGATGCTGGAGGCTCTTATTTATATCGATGGCAAGCCCTTTAACTATTTTACGGGAGATGGCCTTATTTTTTCTACACCAATAGGCACAACGGGCTACGCTATCTGGGCCGGAGGAGCTGCCCTCCACTGGGATTTACCCTGCTTTCAAATAACACCCCTTCAGCCCAATGACAATAGGATAAACAGGCCCCTTAAAAACTCCATAGTGGTTCCTGCCTCCTCTAAGATCCACCTCAAGGTGGTTAAAGCCAAGTATAGATCAGCTTCTCTAGCCTGTGATGGCCTCATGGCATCTAGAGACTATGTTGAGGAGCTTTCTATTACTACTTCTGATAAGAAGGTTAGAATTATGAGGGCGAGAAAACAAAGCTATTTTGAGCTCTATAGAAATAAAATTATAGACAAGCATATCTTTAGATATTTGGAGGAAGAAAATGAAGGCCTTTAATAGTATCCTGGGGGAGCTGTCCTTTTTAGAACTTAGAAAGGACCTAGCTTTTGATGGTTTTGTCCTACCCCAGGGGCTTAATATACCAATTTACACCGATAGACTTGAGGAAAAAATTAAAGGTGGGGAACTGGATTTTTCCACTAAAGAGGTGCTCGAAGGGGTTCTTAGCCTCTATGGCGCCGATGGAGACTTTAGAGATAAGGGGTTTTTTAAAGACTTTGTAAGTAAATTAAAACCCTTGATTCCTTTTTTATATGGTATAGAGGATCCCTTTAGAGCCCTTGTTATGGCGCTAGGGGTAATCAATCTTGAAATCGATGAAAAGGGAATCTTTTTATTTGCAGCAGAAAGATGTAATGATTTAATTAAGGCAGGTGAGGACTACTCTGAACTTGCCCTAAGTCTTCTTGATCTTGAGGAGGAGTCCTGGCCAGTTTTCTACCACAGAGGATTCCTCTACTACAATGATGAGCTATATTTAGAGGCTCTTAAAGAGTGGGAAGAAGCCCTCAGCTATGAACTTGCCCAGGAAATCCGTGATGAAATATTTTCAATGATGGCCCTGGCAGATAAGAAAAAGGACTATATCCTGGGGAGGGAGCTTCTATTTAAAGACCGCTTTGAGGAGGCCAGGCAGACCTTTGCCAGCCTACTGCTGGACTTTCCCCACTGGTATGAGCTTCATTTCTACTACGCCCTTAGTTTAAGACTTTTAGAGGAGTACACCCAGGCCCTGGGGGTCTTTTATAAGCTCCTACAGGAAAGGGCAGATGACATCTACCTCTATAATGAAATTGCTATATGTCATTTGTTTCAAGAGGAGCCCCAGGAGGCAGTAGGGATTTTAGAAAGGGGACTGGGCCTTGCTGACAATCCTGATCTTAGGCTAAATCTAGCTATAGCCCTTGACCAGCTAGGAGAGAGGGATGAGGCTCTAAAGGAGATTGCCAGGGCTAGGAGTCTGGCCCCCGATGATGGACTTATAAGGCACTGGGAAGAACATTTGGGAGGTGGATGTAGTGAAGCATCTGGATGAACTCTATAGACTGGCTCAGGGTGAGCCCCTAAATCTTGCAGTGGTTGCAGCAGAGGATGAAGGAGTTTTACAGGCAGTTATAAAGGCCCAGGAAGATGGTCTAATTAGGCCAATCCTAGTGGGCGATGAAGAGAAAATCAAAGTCCTTTTAAAGCGATTAGACTATAGGTCTGAATTAGATATAGTTCATGCAAGATCTTTTGAAGAAGCTGCAGGGATAGCTATGGAAAAGGCTTCTAAAAAAGAGGTGGACCTTGTTATGAAGGGTCTTCTAGATACATCAATAATCCTAAAGGCCCTACTTAAAAAAGACTATGGCTTAAGAGGCCAGGGCCTTCTTAGCCATATGATGATCTATGAGATGGAGGCCTATCCAAAGCTCCTGGGACTTAGCGATGGTGGAATGAACCTAAGTCCAGACTATGAAGAAAAAAAGGAGATTCTCTACAATGGTCTTGAGGTCTTTAGGGCCCTTGGCTATAGAGAGATTAAAGTAGCTGCTCTGGCAGCCAAAGAGAAGGTGAGTCCTAAAATGCCCAGTACTTTGGATGCCCGCCGCCTAGAAGAGGAGATCAGTGAAGAGGACCTTATTATTGAGGGTCCCCTGGCTTTGGATCTTATTTTTAGCAAGGAGGCAGCAGAAACTAAGGGATTTAAGAGTAGGATAGCGGGAGATGTGGATTTTATCCTGGTTCCCAGTATTGAAACGGGTAATGCCCTGGGCAAGTCTTTTTCCCATGTAGGGGCAGCTAAATCTGCTGGGATTGTTGTAGGTGCTAAGATTCCCCTGGTTCTAGTAAGTCGCGCTGATAGTTATGAGGCTAAGCTTTACAGTATAGCCCTTGGAAAATTATATGCAAAACACCTTAAGGAGGAAAGATGAAAAAACTGATGACTGGTAATGAGGCTCTTGCCAGAGGTGCCTATGAAGCAGGCATTATCTACGCCAGTGCCTATCCCGGTACTCCCAGTACTGAGATTCTTGAGAATCTAGCCCATCACAAGGACATTATTGCCGAGTGGGCTCCCAATGAGAAGGTAGCACTGGAGGCTGCCATGGGTGCTTCCCTGGCAGGAGTTAGAAGTCTGGCAGCCATGAAGCATGTGGGCGTCAATGTGGCCTCGGACCCTCTGATGACCATGGGCTATACTGGTTCCACAGGAGGGCTTCTTCTAGTGAGCGCCGATGATCCCAGCTGTCACTCATCCCAAAACGAGCAGGATAATAGGATCTACGCCAAATTTGCAAAAATCCCCTGCATTGAACCCTCTACACCCCAGGAGTGCCTGGACTTTGCTGCTGAAGCCTATAGGGTCAGCGAGGAATTTAGGGTTCCGGTGCTCTTTAGGATGACTACTAGGATCTGCCATAGCAAGGGACTTGTAGAAACAGACCAAAGAAAGGAAGCTGAGGCAATTTCCTATGAAAAGGACGCCAAGAGATTTATTGCTACACCAGCCAATGCCCAGGCTCTTAGACCCAAGGTAGAAGAAAGATTACATAGGCTTGCGGACTATAGTGAGATAAGCCCCCTAAATATAGTGGAGGATTATGGAAACAAGCTGGGAGTCATTACCTCTGGTGTCAGTTATAGCTATGTTAAAGAAGTCTTTGGAGACTCAGTGGACGTCTTAAAAATTGGTTTTAGCTACCCCTTGCCCCTAGGTAAAATTGGGGATTTTGTAAAGAGTCATGAAAAAGTCTATGTAGTAGAGGAGCTAGAGCCCTTTATAGAAGACCAGGTTAAATTAGCTGGTTATGATGTCCTAGGAAAGGATCTGATTCCAAATATAGGTGAGTTAAATCCCGATATTCTTAGAGAGGCCCTACTGGGTGAGAAGCCAGACTACATTGAGCTCGATGAAACCCTTCTTGCCCCTAGGCCCCCCATGCTCTGTGCCGGTTGTCCCCATAGAGGATTTTTCTATGAACTTGGAAAAAAGAGAAATGTCATAGTAACCGGGGACATAGGCTGCTACGCCCTGGGTGGGGCACCACCTCATAATGCAACCGATAGTGTAATCTGCATGGGAGCTAGTATTTCCATGGGTCATGGAGCCAAGAAGGCACTGGAAAAGCTGGGGGATGACAAAAAGGTGGTTGCAGTAATTGGAGACTCAACCTTCTTACACTCTGGTATGACCAGTCTTTTAAACACGGTCTACAATAACTCAAATACTGTCAATGTTATTCTAGATAATAGGGTTACAGCTATGACAGGTCATCAGGAAAATCCTGGCTCTGGTTACTCCCTCCAGGGAGATCCTGCAGCCCAGGTGGATTTTGAGGCAATAGTAAAAGCCCTGGGTATTAAGAAAATCTTTAAAGTAAATCCACTGGATTTAGAGGAGAGTAGAAGGGCAATAAACGAAGCCCTTAAATACGAGGACGGTCCCTGTGTTATCATTACTCGTTGGCCCTGCGCCTTGAAAAAATACTCCAAGGAAGATCTAGAGGAGTTTGAACTGGATAGGCCTCACTGTCAGGTTATTTACGATGATTGTATAGGTTGTAGAAACTGTATAAGGACAGGTTGCCCCAGTATTAGCTTTGATAAGGAGGCCAAGAAGGCCTACATTGATCCTAATCAGTGTATAGGATGTACAGTTTGTCTACAGTCCTGTCCCACGGGAGCCATTGAGAGAGTAGGTGGATAATGAAAAAAAGTATTCTATTTGCGGGAGTAGGGGGGCAGGGTATACTTCTGGCTTCAACCATACTAGCCCAGGCCCTTATAGATGCCGGATATGATGTGAAGACCAGTGAAGTAATAGGTATGGCCCAGAGGGGGGGTTCTGTTACAACCCAGCTTCGCTTTGGAGAAAGGGTTGACTCACCTTTGATTTCTAAGGGTGAAGCAGACGTTCTGGTGAGCTTTGAGCTTCTAGAAGCTGTAAGGTGGTCAGAATACCTAAGACCTGGTGCTAAAGCCATTGTAAATGACTATAAACTCTCCTCGGCACCCATACTAAGAGGTGATCTGGATTATCCCCAGGGAATAAAGGAATTCCTTGAGGAAAATTATGAAACTCTTTTTATTAAGGCATCAGATATGGCAGTGGAGCTTGGCAATATAAGGGTTCAGAATATAATTCTCTTAGGTGCCCTGGTCAAAGCCCTAGATCTAAAGGATATCGACTTTAGAAGTTATGTGGAAAAGCTAGTTAAGAGGGATTTTGTAGACATAAACCTCCAGGCCTTCGATCTAGGATTTTCAAAATAAAGCTTATCAAATATTAGCTAAAAATAGCTTGACAGCCACCCTTTAGGGTGCTAATATAAAAGAGCTGTTATGGCGGCGTAGCTTAGTTGGTGAGAGCGTTCGGTTCATACCCGAAAGGTCAGTGGTTCGACTCCACTCGCCGCTACCATAGGGAACCTGGTTATACTAGGTTCCCTTTATAATTATTTATGAATTGTAGCAGGCTATTTTCTTATTTATAATAAAAAAGGAAGGGGACAGAATGAAAAAGCTGAACTTTTTAAGTCTACTAATAGTCATTACATTACTACTATCATCCTGCACAGGGTCTGGTCTAAAAACCCTTGTCTATGAGGCTGAGGATGAGGGCTTTAAAATGACTATTAGTCTAGTTACAGATGGAGATAGGGTTTTTAAGCAGATTAATAGAGGCGAGCTAGAGTATTTCATGTTAGACGTTGAAAACAAAGATGAGGCAGAAGAGCTACTTAAACCTATGGCTGAGGCACTGCAAGGCCTAAAGGGCATAGACTACAAACTTGATTTTTCTGAAGAAACAGTAGTGGAAGAGTTAACCATAGATTTCGAAGAAACTGATGTGGAGAATTATTCTAAAATATCCACTCCCCTTATGCAGTGGGATGGAGAGGAGGTTAAGTTAGTCGAGGTTAAAGAACTTCTAGAAAACCAGGGATTTAAAGAAAAAAAATAAGAGAGATTTACCACCCATATATGCAGGGTGGTTTTTTAATGTCTGAGGGGGATGTTAATTCTGATTTGGGTATACATTTTTAATAGAGGACTTAATCTATAGAAAGGAAGAAAAATGAAAATAGTTATCATTGGTGGGATAGCAGCCGGCATGAGCGTTGCCTTTAAGGCCAAGAGAGAAAATCCCGAGGCTGAGATACTTGTAGTTGAGAAAGAAGACTATATTTCCTTTGGAGCCTGAGCCCTGCCCTACTATATCGGTGATATGGCAAAGGACATTGATAAGAGTTTCTTCTCTAGAACCCCTGAAGATGCAAGAAAACAGGGTATAAGCATGCTGGTAAACCACAGGGTAGACTCTGTGGATTTTGATAAAAAGAGGGTCTTTTCAAGGGATCTTAAAACTACCAGGGAAGTGGTGGTAGATTATGATCAGCTGGTTATTGCAAGCGGAGCAAGGCCACTAATTCCCAAGATTGATGGTATAGATGCGGAAAATGTCTATACCCTTACCAAGCCCTATGAAGCTAGAAGACTAAAGGAGGATTTAAATAAATACAAGAAAATTGCTATTATAGGCGGAGGATTTATTGGAGTTGAGACTGCAGAGCAGCTTGCTAGGAATAAAAATCTAAATATAAGCCTCTACCACTCCAGGGACCAGCTCCTTAATAAGATTTATGATAGTGAGGCTGGAAAAGCCCTGGAAGAGGAGTTTACTAGGCTTGGAGTAAAGCTGATTTTTGGAGAAAGATTAAAGGGTTTAGTTTTCGAGGAAGCTAGGGTAAAGGAGCTTGTTACTACTAATAGAAAAGACAGAGTAGACGCCCTGATTCTAGGTCTTGGTTTTGTGCCAAACACAGATATCTTTGATGATAAAAGACTTGAAAAAACCAAAAATGGAGCCATAGTTATTGATAAATTTGGCAGGACTTCTATAGAGGATGTCTGGAGCGTTGGTGACTGTGCCACTGTTCCCCATAAATTTTTAGGAAATGTCCATATTCCCCTAGGGACTTCAGCTAATAAACTCGGACGCCTGGTAGGAATTAACCTCTTTAGAGATCCTGAGGATATGACTAGCCTATACGAATCTCTTGGTAGTAGTTTTATCAAGGTAGGAGAGCTAGAGTTTGGTTCTACAGGCCTAAATGAGGCCCAGGCTAAGAGTCTAGGTCTTGATTATAAAATAGCTTCTTCCCTTGTTAGAAACAAACCTCCCTATATGCCCGGCTCCTTTCCTATAAATTTTAGAGTGATTTATGAGAAAAAAAGTAAGAAGCTTCTGGGTGCCAGGGTCTTTGGTAAGGAGGATGCCAACATAAGACTACATGCCTTTAGTGTTGCAATTTCTGCTGGGCTTACGACTGATTTCCTGGCCTATCTTGACTTTGCCTACTCGCCTCCCTTTAACGGAGTCTGGGAAGCCATAAATATTGCAGCGTCGGTGGCTAAATAAATGATTCACAGGATGGGCTTAAAAGATGACCAGCTCGAAAAAATGAGGGCGGGTCTTAAAGAAATAGAACTGAGACTAAGAGATAAAAAAAGACAGGCTTTAAAACCTGGTGATGTGATTATTTTTACGGGGCTTATTTTTAGAGAGCAGCTTAGAGTAAGACTGAAAGCTATAAAGGCATATAGGGATTTCTATGAATTATATGAGGACTATGACGCTATAAGCCTGGGCTATGACCCAGGACAGGCTAAAGATCCCCAGGACATGTATAGAATTTATAGTAGGGATAGCATAGAAAATTATGGTGTCCTAGCTCTTGAAGTGGAACTTGTAGAATAGTAAAAAAGTGAGGAAAAGTCCTCACTTTTTTAGAACTCCAAACTACCAAAGCCTCCTGTGTGGTAGTCCTCATAGGCCTGGGCAAGGGCTTTCTGCGTACTTAGGACAAAGGGTCCCCCAGCAATAACAGGCTCCCTAAGAGGCTGGCCGCTGAGTACAAAGACCTGGGAGTCATCCTCAAGACCAAGGAGTTCAAAGCCTCCCTCCTCATTTTTCATTAGGGCAAAATCTCCCTCAATTAGCTTTTCCTCGTTGAGCCTAACCTTTCCATCTATTGTAAGAAGGGCCAGGTTAAAGTCAGCGGGTTCACTCAGGTCTATTTTTGAGCCCTTATTAAGGCTGACCTTATAGATGTTCATAGGTGAAAAAGTTTTGGCCGGACCTCTAATGCCGAGAACCTCTCCAGCGTAGATGGTGATTTGACCCCCATCAAACTGGTAGAGGCCCATTTCTTCCTCGGTGATAGCCTGATAGCTGGGATCTGTCATTTCATCCTTTGCAGGAAGATTTACCCAGAGCTGGATCATATGGAAGATCCTATCTTTTTTAGCATACTCCTCTTCCTGGTACTCCTTATGGAGGATCCCTGATCCAGCTGTCATCCACTGGAGATCTCCAGGGCCAATTACGCCGCTATTACCCTGGTTATCGCCATGGGCGACCTTTCCTTGGAAGGCAAAGGTTACAGTCTCAAAACCCCTGTGGGGATGGGGCCCTACACCCACACTTGATCTTGTTCCCTTAAAGAGGGTCTTGGCATTATAATCCAAGAGGATGAAGGGCGAAATCCTATCAAAAAAAGTTGGGGGTCGTCTTCTAGGAAAATACTGACTTACATGAAAGCCATTTCCTACCCAGTGAGGGGCGGGTAGGCTAATAATCTCTTCAATATTTCTTTTCATTGGAATCTCCTAATTGTCTATATACCCTATAAAAAAACCAGTGAATCCACTGGTTTTCCCTTAGTTTTTAAATTTATCTAGAACATATAGGGCAATGTTACTAGCGTGGTCCGATACTCTTTCTAGATTACTAATGACATCTAAGTAGATTATCCCTGACTCGGTAGAGCACAGCTTCTTATTTAGCCTTTCAATATGGTTAGCCCGGTTTGCTTCTTCAAGATTATCCACTCTTTCTTCCAGGGTTAAAACCTTTAGTGCCAGGTCTTTATCAGTATCTCTATAGGCATCAAGGGCTGAAGCAAAGCCCTTTTGGCACAGGTCATACATGAGAGCAAGTTCTTCCATTGCCGGAGCAGAAAAGTCTAGGCCATCTTCATACTTAGTCTGGGCCAGTTCGCTTATATTTTCCACATGATCACCAACTCTTTCTATATCTCCCACCACATAAAACATGGAATTAATATCATCATGCTGCTCTTTACTAAGTGAAGCATCGGAGAGAAGAACCAGGTAGTCGGAGATTTCCCTTTGCAGCTTATTAATCTTCTCTTCTTCATGGAGGATTTTTTCAAGATTTTCGATTTTCTCAAGCAGAAGCAAATCTCTACTGGATTTTAAATTCTCCAAGACCAATTGGCCCATTCTCTCAATCTCAAGGCCAGCCTGGCTTAGTGCAATGGAGGGAGTCTCTATAATCCGCTTATCAAGGTATTTTGCTTCCTGGACATAGCCCAGGTCATCGCCTGGTACGAAAAACTCTGCAGCCTTGACTATTAGCGAAATAAAGGGAAAGAGTATAATAGTATTTATTATATTAAAGATGGTGTGGGCATTGGCAATCTGCCTAACCACATTTCCAGGACTAAGGCGGAGGACTAAGACCTCTATAGGACCTCTTAATAGGGTCATAAAAAGTAGAGTACCGATAATCTTCATAAAGAAGTGGACAAAGGCAGCCCTCTTAGCCGCTTTATTGGCTCCTATACTGGAAAGTAGGGCAGTGGTAGTAGTTCCAATGTTTTCTCCAAAAAGGACGGGAAAGGCAAGATTCATGCTTATAAGTCCCTGTCCAGCTAGAGCCTGGAGAAGACCAACAGAAGCAGAGCTAGATTGAACAACTGTTGTAAGTAGGAGTCCTGTGAGCATTCCCATAATAGGGTTGTCTAGGCTACTTATAATGCTGACAAACTTTGGATGTTCAGCAAGAGGTTTAAGACCAGTTCCCATCATATCCATACCAATAAATAGAATGCCAAAACCTATTAGGATTTCGGCCCAGGTTTTAGCCTTTTTATTTTTAACAACAATCCAAATAGCAACTCCTATAGCTACAGCTAGGGGAGCATAGTCCGTCAGGCTAAAGGCGATAAGCTGGGCTGTAATGGTAGTACCTATGTTGGCTCCCATTATAACGCCTACAGCCTGGGCAAGGCTCATAATACCAGCATTTACAAATCCTACTACCATGACGGTGGTGGCGCTAGAACTTTGAATGAGCATGGTTACTATAATACCAACCACTATACCCATGAGCCTACTGCTGGTCAGGGCCTCTACCATCCTCTTCATCCTGCTGCCAGCAGCCTTCTCTAAACCTGAGCCCATCATGTTCATTCCATAGAGAAATAGGCCTAGGCCTCCCATAACAGGAAGGGCTAAATTCATATAAAAATCCTCCAAATTTTAAATTTTCAATTATATCTTACCATTATGACAGGCCTTTGTATATCAAATTAAAACTTCTTATAATTTCCTAGCTTTTATGGCAAAGAAAAGACCCAAATTTATCCGTTAAAAGTTCATTAGGAATATAGGAGTCCAGGACTAGAATTCTACAAAACTGGTGGTCTTGAATTAATTTTTTAACTTGCAATGTTTTTCCACTTATGCTAATATTAATTGCGTTGGCAGAGAAGAATCTGAAGAATTAATTCAATAATGGTCCATTAGCTTAGTCGGTAGAGCACCTGACTCTTAATCAGGGGGTCCTGCGTTCGAGTCGCAGATGGACCACCACGGGGTGGCATAGCCAAGCGGTAAGGCAAAGGTCTGCAAAACCTCTATCCCCCGGTTCAAATCCGGGTGCCACCTCCATTTACCCTTAACATAAGGGTATTTTTTATTTCTATCCCAGCCTTTAACATATCCCTAGGTACTTAGGGACCTAGCTGGGGCAGGTCATAGAAAAATAGAAGCTCATTTATTTTATATAGATCATAGACTTTTCTCTCTAAAGAATATCCTATTATTAAGTCGAAAAGAGAGGTATTTGTCAGGGTATAGCCGGCGCTTTCCAGTAGATTTCTAGTCTCTTCAGGGCTAAGCTCCAAGGCAAGGGCTAGGGCAAGTAAGCTAGGTTTACTGGGGCTATATTGGCTTGCAGTTTTTATTTTTTCATAGCGGCCTTTACCCAGATTTGCTTTCCAAGAAATTTCCTCTTCCTCTAAATTTTTACTATATATATAATGGGATAAAAGCTTAGATAAATTTCCTATATTGGAATCATTAGTCCTTGGGAAGTCAACTTGCTCATCAAAATTCTTCCTCTTATATTTATCAACTACCTCCCTAATTTCTTTAGGTATTTTAAGAGCATTCTTATTGAATAGGGACAGGTAGACATCTAGATCCTCTTCTTTTAAGAAATCTATAATGGCTGATTTTGCCACTTCTAGGGCCTCCTGGGGAGGATAGCCATAGATACCACTGGAGATTAAAGGAAAGGCTATACTAGTGCACTTATTTTCCCTAGCAACTTTTAAGGAATTCCAGTAGGAGCTATAGAGAAGATTCCTTTCACCCTGGTGACCACCTCTATAGATGGGGCCTACTGTATGAATAATATAGCTGGCAGGTAGTTTGAAGCCTCTAGTGATTACAGCCTCACCTGTAGCAATGGGAGATAGTTTATTACAGGCCTCCTGAAGTCTAGTTTCTCCAGCAGCTCTAAAGATAGCGCCACAAACTCCACCACCCATTTGTAGCTGAGTATTTGCTGCATTGACTATGACGTCCACCTTCATTTTCGTTATATCTTCTTTTACCAGTGTAAGGGGCATAAAAACTCCTTTCCTTTAAGTCATTCTATATATATCTTAGTAGTTTATTATTACCCTGTCTATGCCAATAGGAGATAAGCTTTTCATAGTAGCCCCAATGTCTAGGATAAAACCCGGGTATTTACACCCTTTAAAATCTTGAACTAAGTCTAATTCAGTGTTATCGTTTATTTAGTATAGTATAGTTTTATTTATGTTAGAAACTCTAACCGAAGAAAAATTTACAGGAGGTGAACGTGTTAAAAGGTAGGACATGTATTGTAACAGGCGCAGCCAGCGGCATCGGTTTAGCCATAGCTGAGGCCTTTATAAAGGAAGGTGCCCAGCTTGTTATGGCAGATATAAACGAAGCAGGCCTAGTAAAAGAATCAGCTAGAATAGGTGGCGACTACAGGGTAGTGAATCTTACAAAAAGAGAGGATTGCAAAGCGCTTGTTGATTATACTCTAGAAAAATATTCAAAGGTAGATGTACTTGTAAATGTAGCTGGTGTTCAAAGAATTTCACCAATTGAAGATTTTCCAGAGGACCAGTGGGATTTTATTTTATCCTTAATGCTAACAGCTCCTTTTTTACTAACCAAATATGTCTGGCCATCAATGAAGAAAAACGGTTGGGGAAGGATAATAAATCTCAATTCCATTCATGGCTTGGTTGCTTCAGAGTTTAAAGTAGCCTATGTATCAGCCAAGCATGGTTTGACTGGCCTTACTAAGACTACAGCCCTAGAGGGTGGACCCTACGGAATTACAGTTAATTCGATTTGTCCTGCCTATGTAAGAACGCCCCTTGTTGATAATCAAATTGCTGATCAGGCAAAAACCCATGGTATTACTGAGGAAGAGGTTATTTCTGATATCATGCTAGAAAAAGCTGCCATAAAACAGCTCATAGAGCCTTCATCTATAGCTGGAGTAGCTCTTTTTCTTACCTCAGAGGCAGCAAAAAACATCACAGGCTCAAGCTTAACAGTAGATGGGGGTTGGACAGCAGGCTAGGAAATTTTACTAGTTCTAATATAATCTACGGGGACTAGGGCATTGATCTTTTCCCGACTTCACTGCTTTTAAAAGATAAGGGGGTAGCTTAAAATGAAGATTAGTGATGTTAAAAAAATTGGGGTAGCCGGTGTAGGAACCATGGGGGCGGGCATAGTCCAGATGCTAGCTCGCAAGGGCTTTAAAGTCATTGCTAATGATATCTTGGAGGAGCATTTAAATAGGGCAAGGGACCTTATTTCAATATTTAATAGTTCCTTGATAGAAGAAGGCTTTATGGAGGAGAGTGAAGTAAGTACCATCGAAGAAAATGTCAGTTTTAGCCTAGATAAGAAGCTTTTAGCTGACTGTGATATTATTATTGAAGCTATAATAGAGAACATAGAGATCAAGCAGGACTTCTGGGAAGATATGGAAAAGATAGCAAGACCTGACGCTATTTTTATTACTAATACATCGGGCCTTAGTATCACAGGCATAGCTAAGAATCTTGAGAAGAAAAACAGGCTTATTGGCATGCATCTTTGGAACCCGCCCCATATAATACCCCTTGTGGAGTTAATTAGAGGAGAAGCAACAGATGATAAAACCGTGAAGCTTGTAAGTGAGCTGACAAAGATAATGGAGAAAAAACCTGTAGTTGTTCAAAGGGATGCTCCTGGATTCATTGGAAATAGACTGCAATTTGCAGCCTTTAGAGAAGCCCTAAATATAGTAGAAGAAGGCATAGCATCTGCCGAGGATGTAGATAGAGCCATGAGATATGGACCGGGCTTTAGGTATCCTCTTATAGGGCCCTTTGAAACAGCAGATCTTGGAGGGCTGGATACCTTTTACTATATTTCTTCCTATCTCTTTAAGGATTTGAGTAATGTTAAGGAGCCCCAGGATATTCTTAGGAATCTTATGGCTAAAAATGAGCTGGGTATTAAATCGAAAAAGGGAATTTATGATTATTCCGGTGGACGAGACCAAGAGGTAATAAAAAGAAGGGATAAACTTCTCTTTAAGATGCTTAAGCTGGTCAGTGAAGACTAGGGGTCTGTAGAGCTTTGGAGGTTAGAGATTCTAGCCTCTTTTAAATTAATAAATCTAATTTGAACTAGATCCAGCCCAAAAGTCTATGAATCTAAAGGGCCCTCTAAAAAGAGGACCCTGGGTAATCTAAGAAATATTAGCTTAAATCTAGAACTTGAAACTAAGTTAAAATCTCCCTACTCCTTATCCAGGCTCAGCAGGGTATTTAAAAGAAGCTGGCTACCAGCTAAGAGGTCCTCAAAGTCGCTCCACTCATCGGGATGATGGCTAAGGCCATGGAGGCTGGGGATAAAGATCATGGCAGTGGGTGCTAGGCTTGCCATAATCATGGCATCATGACCTGCACCACTTACCATCCTCATAGAGGATAGAGCAAGGCTATTAGCTTCTTTTTCCAGGAGATCTACCAGGCCTCTATCCATAGGAACTGGAGAAATATAAAGGGATTTTTTGACCTTTATATCAGTGCCTCCTTCTCTAAGATCCTTACATATAGTCTCTAGAGAGTTTCTTAGAGCTACAATACTGGCCTTTTTTGGTGCTCTCATATCTAGAGAGATGGTAACTTTTTCAGGTATAACATTTGAAGCATTGGGGGAGAGGGATAACTCACCCACTGTGGCCACAGAGTCCTGGCCCTCTTCAAGGGCAGCCTTGTTTATTTCATTTATAAATATAGATGCTGCTAGGAGGGCGTCCTTTCTCTTATCCATTGGTGTGGTACCAGCGTGACCAGCCCTACCAGTAAAGGTAATTTCGTAGCGGTCCAAGCCTACTATGGTCTCCACTAGACCAATGGTTTTTTTATTCTCCTCTAATACAGGCCCCTGCTCTATATGAAGCTCAATAAAGGCCTTTAAGGAGTCCTTCTCCCTTTTTGCCCCTTCTAGATCAATCTCCACTCCATAATCAACCATGGCCTTGTAGAGGCTTATACCATCCTTATCCCTCTGCCTATGGAGCTCTTCTTTGGTAATTAGACCAGCCATGGCTCTAGAATTTGAAATACCTGTTCCAAACCTAACGCCCTCCTCATCATTCATAGCTACAATCTCTATGGGATGTCTGGTGGTTATTTCTTTTTCCTCCAGAACCCTGGCAACCTCTAGAGCGGCAGCAAGGCCGGCGATCCCATCAAATTTCCCAGCATTTATAACTGAGTCGTAGTGGGAACCTATCATAATGGGGGGCAGGCTACTATCACTACCTTCTCTTCTAGCAAAGAGATTTGAATAGCCATCCTCCCAGATCTTAAGATTCATTTTGTCCATTTCTTCAATAATATAATTTCTTGCTTTTTTCATCTCAGGACTAAAGGAGAGGCGGGTTACGCCAGGCCCACTTGATGAAGAAAACTCACTTAGCCTTTCTATATCCTTTTTTAATCTATTAATATTTATTTCCATGAATCCTCCTTTTAGAAGAGTATAGCATACTATAAATTGGAGCTGAGGCTCCTCATAATGCTTTTCTCAAAATTAATTCTATCTTTTTAAGTAATTTATGATGCCTTTTGGTATAATTAAATAAATATAACTTAAAGGAGGGTAGAATGATTATTTCTCATGTTGATAATTTAGCAAAAACCAAGGTAAACCACCCTGAGGCCAGTTTGGCTAGTATGCAGGTCCTGGTGTCTCCCAAGGAAGGCTGGGAAGGCTATGTTCTAAGGGTCTTTGAAGTTGAGCCAGGGGGAAATACACCAAGGCATGCCCATCCCTGGCCCCATATAAACTATATACTGGAAGGAGAAGGCAGTCTTTTTCATGAAGGTAAAGAGGTGACTATAAGAGCTGGGTCCTATGCCTACCTTCCCTCAGGGGACGAGCATCAGTTTAAAAACACTGGTGAAAACACCTTGAAGTTTATTTGTATTGTGCCAGAAGAGGGACACCAATAATTTTGCGGTGTGAAGAGAAGGGGAGCTGATTTTTCAGCTCTTTTTTCTAAAATAGGGAGTTAAAATGAAAAAAGAACATGAAATAATTTTCACTCCAATGAAGGTGGGGAGTATAACCTTAAAAAATAGGGTGGTACTCTGTCCCATGGCGGGAACCTCCATTGTAGATTGGCTTTTTAAGCGCAGGTTCGTTAAGGAGTGTAGGGACTATTACATAGAAAGAGCCCAGGATGGGGTGGGGCTTATGATACCCGGTTTAACCCCTTTAAAGAGCATAGTGGGGAACAAGTGGCTCTATAAAAATCCAAGGGTCTTTGATGGTGTTAAAGAGCTAATGGATGAGATACATAAATATGATGCCAAGGTCTTTTTTCAAATCGGTGCAGGCTGGGGAAGGTCCTTTACTCTCTCTAAGGAGATGGGTAGACTCCTTGATAATAAATTCCTCGGTAGGCTTGCAAAGCCCTTCTTAAACCTGGATGATATCCTGGTTGCGCCCGATGAGGGAGCTCCCAATACCTGGATGCCCGACTATAAATGTAGGGCCATTACCAGGGAGGAAATTAAGGAGTACGTAGAGGCCTATGCTAGAACGGCCCTACTTTGTAAGAAAAATGGAGTTGATGGAGTAGAGGTCCACGCTGTCCATGAAGGCTATCTTATGGACCAGTTCACCCTTCCCTATAATAACCATAGGACTGATGAGTATGGTGGCTCCTTTGAAAACAGATATAGGTTTGCTGTAGAAGTTGTAAGGGCCATTAAAAGACTCTGCGGTGAAGACTATCCAGTATCTCTAAGGTACAGTGTAGTCAGTAAGACCAAGGGCTTTAATGATGGAGCTCTACCAGGCGAAGACTTTATTGAGGTGGGTAGAGATATGGAGGAATCGGAGAGGGCCATTAAGTACCTGGAAGAGGCGGGCTATGACATGTTTAACTGTGATAATGGAACCTATGACGCCTGGTACTGGTCTCATCCTCCAGTTTATATGCCAAAAAGCTGTAATTTAGCAGATGTTAGTCATATAAAAAAGTTTACCAGTAAACCCCTGGTCTGCGCCGGTAGGATGGAACTTGATGATGGGGCAGGAGCCATTGCCAGAGGAGAGCTTGACGCTATAGGTATAGCTAGGCAGTTTCTTGCCGATGAAAAATTCCTTACCAAGGTAAAGGAAGGCAGATATGAAGATATAAGGCCCTGTATCTCCTGTCATAATACCTGTCTACCCATAGCTACCTATAAGGGAGAAGGTGTTGCTCTAGACCTCAAGGTGATGAAATATCAAGGGGGCTGTGCACTAAATCCCAGGACCCACCAGGAAAGAAAATATGCTGTTAATAGGGTTAGAAAGCCAAAGAACATTGCAGTAATAGGTGGGGGAATTTCAGGCATGGAGGCAGCAATTCAGCTTTCAAAAAGAGGTCACAGGGTCTCACTATATGAAAAGGATAGTGAACTTGGTGGGGTCTTTATAGCTGCAGCTGTACCGGATTTTAAGGAGAAGGACAAGGAGCTTATCCACTGGTATAGAAGAGAAATAGAGAAGTATCCTGTGGATATTCACCTCAACACCAAGATTACTTCATTGGAGGAGCTGGAGGAAGATGAAATAGTTCTGGCAACTGGAGCTGAAGAAAAAAAGATTCCCATTAAAGGTAGTGAAAAAATGATAGGAGCCACTGACTATCTACTGGATAAAAAACTTGTAGGAGAAAAAGTAGCAGTGCTGGGCGGGGGCTTAACAGGCTGTGAGATAGCCTACCAGCTAAGCCTTGATGGGAAAGAACCCTTTGTCATAGAAATGTTAGATGATCTAATCAAAGCCAAGGGGGTCTGCGCTGCCAACTCTGTTATGCTTAGAGATTTACTGAAGTACCACAAAATTCCTGTTTATTTAGAAGCTAGGCTGGAGGAAATAAAGGAGGGATATGTGATAGTTAAGGATGGGATGGGTAGCTGTGAAGTAGAGGCAGATAGTGTTATAAATGCAGTGGGTTATAAGCCAAGGGAAAAGAAAAGGCGAGTAAAGGGAAAAAAATTACATTACATCGGCGATGCAAAGACTGTTTCTAATCTTATGGGAGCTGTCTGGTCAGCCAATGACCTGGCCCTAAGGCTCTCTAGGAATTAAATTAAGCTGATCAGAAAGCCACCATTATCTAGAAGAATTGTAAAGAGCAAGGAGAAAAAGTGAAATTTACCAGTACTAGAGATAATAGAGTTCATCTTAATGGCTTCCAGGCCATGCTGCAGGGGATATCCAGGGATGGTGGGCTTTTTGTGCCTCAGGAAATTCCATATATCGATAAAATGGAGGATCTCATTGCCCTTGACTACCAGGAACTGGCCTTTGAGATAGTAAGACTCTACCTGGATGATTTTGATGATGATAAATTAAGAGGGGCAATAGAGGCTGCCTATGGTGGGGGTTTTGGTGAGGATATAGTAAAGCTTAGAAAGCTTGGAGAGGTTTGGTTTTTAGAGCTCTTCCATGGGCCAACCCTGGCCTTTAAGGACCTGGCCCTGGCCCTACTACCTAGGCTTCTAAAGGAAGCCTTGAAAGAGGAAGCTCCTGGTAAGAAACTCCTAATCCTCACTGCAACCTCGGGAGACACGGGAAAGGCCGCTCTTGAGAGTTTTAAAGACCAGGAAGATATCTTAATCCTAGTCTTCTATCCAAGGGATGGGGTTAGTGAGATCCAAAGAAAGCAGATGGTAAGTCAGGAGGGGAAAAACCTAAAGATTCTAGCCATTGAGGGAGATTTTGATGATGCCCAGGCAGCTGTAAAGGAGCTTCTAGAGGATGAAGGCTTTCTTAATGATCTCCTAAAGAGGGGGCTAATAGTTTCTTCGGCCAATTCTATTAATATAGGCAGGCTTATACCTCAAATAGTCTACTACTTCTTTGCCTATTTTCAGCTGATAAAAAATAAGGACTTAGTCCTGGGTGATAGGGTTAATTTTGTCGTACCCAGTGGAAATTTTGGAAATATCCTGGCAGCCTATTATGCTAAAAATATGGGTCTTCCTGTTAAAAAGCTAATCTGTGCCTCCAACGAGAATAGGGTACTGACAGATTTTTTCTCGACAAGGACCTATGATAAAAGAAGAAAGTTGATCAAGAGCTCATCTCCCTCTATGGATATCCTGGTATCTAGCAATTTGGAAAGACTGGTTTACCACCTAGCTAAGGAAGAGACTAGTCTAGTAAAGGAAAAAATGGAGGACCTAGCTAGAAAAGGTCACTATAGCTTTGAAGGAGCTAACTTTGATGACTTTTATGCTGACTATACGAGCCAGGAGGAAGTAGAGGAAGTAATAGGGAAACTATTTAATGAGATGGGATATGCCATTGACCCCCATACAGCAGTGGGATATGGGGTATATGAAAAGTATAAAAAGAAGACGGGGGATAATACTCCATCCATTATACTTGCAACAGCTAGTCCCTTTAAGTTTGCGAAAACCATGGCTCAGGCTCTGGGTATTAGCATACTTAGTAGGGATGAATATGAGCTTCTAAAAGAGCTTAGTAGCCTTATAGGCCTAGAGATACCTTCTTCTATAAAAAGCCTTAGAGAAAAAATAGAGCTCCATAAAGGCCTTATTTCTCCTGAGAGGGTCAAAAAGGAAGTGGAAGGATTTATAAAGGAGCAGGAAAATGTTTAGAGTAAGAGTACCTGCAACGACAGCTAATCTAGGACCAGGTTTTGATACCCTGGGTCTAGCCCTGGATTTATACAATGACTACTATTTTGAGGAACTTTCTTCTGGCGTAGAAATCCTAGGTGTGGAGAAAAGATATGCCAATAGGGATAACCTAGTCTACCAGGCCCTGGAAAAGGCCTGTCAGCTCCTGGACTATAGGTTCCAAGGCATAAGAATAGATTTTAAGTCCTCTATCCCCATAGCTAGGGGCCTTGGAAGTAGTGCAGCCTGCATAGTTGCAGGTATCCTAGCCGCCTCTAGGTTGGCGGGGAAGAAGCTTTCAGAAAAAGAGCTAGTTAGGATGGCTACATCTATTGAAGGTCATTGCGACAATGTGGCTCCTGCCCTGGTGGGGGGTCTAGTGGTGTCCCTTATGGAGGGTAGTGAAGTGCACTATATAAAACTTCATATCCCTACAGAAATAAAGTTTCTAGTCCTGGTACCTGACTATAGTTTATCAACAAAAAGAGCCCGCCAGCTCCTACCTGATAGGGTTAGCTTTGAGGACGCAAAGAGCAACGTGTCTAGAGTGTCAATGTTAATATCAGCTTTAATGACTGCTAGATATGATCTTCTAGATCTTGCCAGTGATGACAGACTCCACCAACCCTATAGAAAGGAGCTCATAACTGGTTTTGACGATATAAAGGAAAAATCCAAGGAGCTGGGAGCTTGGGCGAGCTTTATTAGTGGGGCAGGGCCCAGTATAATGATTATGCTAGATAAAAAAACAGAAAGCTTTAATCATAAAATGGAAGACTTTTTAAAAACCAAGGACTATAATTGGCAGTTAATAGAGATGAACATTGATAAAAGGGGAGCCATACTAGAGGAACTTTAGTGAGTATAACAAGTAAATAAATCCTAGTTAGAAAGGAGAAGTCGTGAAAGTAATAGATTTATCGCAAAAGTTTGAAAATAATATGCCTCAGTTTCCAAATACCAAGCCCATAGAGATTGAGCAGATTGCACAAATAGATCAAGGTGGTTTTAGGGTTACTCTTATCAATTCCTCGGTTCATAATGGAACCCACTGCGATGCTCCAGCCCATTGTATAGATGGAGGCATAACCATCGAAAGAATTCCCCTGGAAAATTTTGTCGGTTACGCCCTAATAATAGATGCGGATGTAGGAGAAGATAGAGAGATCCCTGGGAGTATTCTAGAGGGGATAGATGTGGAGGAGGGGGATATCGTCCTTCTGAGAACTGGTTACTCTAAATACTGGACGGAAAAAAGATATATAGAAGATTCTCCCTACCTATCTGAAGAATTAGCTCTAAAACTTGTAAACTATAAAATAAAGGCCCTGGGTATAGATTTTCTATCACCAGATAGGGTGGATAGCACCACTTCTCCTATCCATAGGATCTTTCTTTCGAGGAACATCCCCTTCATAGAAAATCTAAACAATCTTGATAAAATACCCAGTAAAAGGGTTTTCTTCTCTGCAGCGCCCCTACTTATTAATGCTTCCGATGGCGGACTTACCAGGGCTTTTGCAGTGGTCTTTGATGACTAGTGGATGAAGGAAATGATCATATACAAAATTCCAGGAAGAAAAGATATAGTTGCAAAAAACCTAGTGCTGGACTATAACGGAACCATAGCTGCAGGTGGTAGTCTCCTAGAGGGAGTAGCTGAATTGGTGGAGCTACTATCACAGAAGCTAGATGTCTATGTTCTAACAGCAGACACCTATGGAACTGTCAAGAAGCAGTGTGAGGATTTAAAAGCCCAGGTTCTGAGCTTTCCCAGGGAAAATGCTGGCCAGTCAAAAAAAGAAATTGTAGAAAAGCTGGGCAAGGAAAATACAATATGCCTGGGTAATGGCTTTAATGATATCCCAATGTTTGAGGTATGCGCTCTTTCTATAGCGGTGCTAGAAAAGGAGGGAAGCTCAGGAAAACTCCTGGCTAAGGCAGATATCGTGACAAGAAGCATAGTAGAGGCACTGGAGCTTCTTATAAATGAAATGGCAGTAAGGGCGACTTTAAGAAATTAATGAGGTTTAAAAAAGATGAAGTATTACAACCAACGAAACTATCCCCAGGTATCCTATCCCAGTCAAGCATATCCCGAAGAAAGTATAGCAAATGCGGGATGTGGTCCTGTGGCCTGCTCGATGCTTGTTGAAAACCTAACTGAAGAAGGCTTTCCCCCCATCGAGGCAGCTGAGTACGCCCTGGAAGTAGGTTCCAGGGATAATGAAGGTACAGACATGAAAATTTTAGGTCCAAGGGTAGCAGAGAGATTTGGTTTTTCTTATCATGAGGGTAACGATATTGATGAAGTGATAGATTTTCTAAGTAGAGAAAAAGGCTTCGTTATTGCAAATTCCGGCGGCGATGAGGAGGACTATACGGGAATTTTCACCCAGGGTGGCCATTATATTCTTTTAACTGCTGCCAAGGGCCGGGTGATAGAGGTCCTGGACCCCTCCCTCTATCCTGATAAATTCATAAAGACCGGCAGGAAGGAAAAAGTATTTTGGGTGGGGGATAGGATCTACTGTGACGCCAGCTATATTGCTGAGGAATGTAGTAACAGGGATCCAGGATACTATTTCTTTGCCATAGATAAGTGATGTAAATAATTTTTGTACTCAATAGTCTATTTATTTAATAAATCTAAATTTTGAATAGTTAAAAGATATATTTCGGGCCCTATTTAATGGCTTTTTGCTAATAAAAAAGTGGGATAAGTGACCTTCTAGACAGTATAAGAAAGATCACCTTCCCTCTACGGTGCTTTATGATATGAGCCCATAAGTCCGCTTTCTTAATTTTTACTATATGACCTCTTGCCTTTAATAGTGGGTGACAGGTCATTTTTTAACCTCTATTTTCTCTATAATATTGGGTTTGGATTCATTTAAGAGAGAAAAATGTTTTAAGTATGTTATAATAAAAACATATACTAGGACAAAATGTAAGGGAGGAATTTATGAAAACTGACAAACTTGTACAAGACCTTGTTGATAGTTACGGAAATTGGATTTATGACGATGAGGTATTTCAAACAGGACAGATGACAGACAATCTTTATCCCTACAGCTCTATATTTGAGCCAATTGAAGTAAATGGAATTACAATAAAAAATAGACTGGTCATGGCACCCATGGGAAACATATCAATGAGCGATGAAACAGGACGTCCTAAGGATCAAATGATTGAATATTTTGTGGAAAGGGCTAAGGGCGGTGTAGGGCTGATAACAACTGGTCTTGTCCCAACAAGCCAAGGAGTGGACCCATCTGTTGTAGAACCCGACGGTCTTAGTTATTTTCCTAGAATAGATAGATCTAGATCTATCTTTGCTGGTTGGAGAGACCTAGCTGCAGGAGTACATAATCACGGAGCCAAGATTTTTATACAGCTAACTCCAGGCTTAGGTCGAGTCGGCAATCCCCAGTGTTTACTTACTTTAAAAAAATTCCCAAAGTCTGCATCTTTAAATCCTAATTTCTACATACCTGAGATTCCTTCAACTCCCTTAAGTCACTATGGTATTCAAAAAATAATAAAAAATACAGCCCAAGCTGCAGCCGATGCCAAAGCTGCCAATTTGGATGGCGTCTATCTCCATGGCCATGAGGGTTATTTATTGGAGCAGATGACAAACCCTGCCTTTAACAGGAGAAAGACGGGCAGATATGCCGACTGGCAGGCCTTCGGTCTTGATCTTATAAGAGAAATTAGAAAAAGAGTAGGACCCAGATATCCCATAATGTATAGGATAGACCTTTCCCTGGCTCTTAACGAGACCTATGGCGAAAAAATGAATAACAAATCTCTGAGGAAGTTTAAGAATGGTCGGACCATTTCTATGACTCTTGAATATATGGAAAATCTAGTAAGAGAAGGCGTGGACATGTTTGATGTGGATCTTGGTTGCTATGATAATTGGTGGTTACCTCATCCTCCAGCAGGAATGCCTCCAGGCTGCTTTCTTGATGTAGCCCAGCTAGTCAAGGATTATTTCCAGCGAGTAGGTCTAGTATCAAATGCAGGTAAAAAGGTACCTATAGTAGCTGTAGGTAAACTTGGCTATCCTGATCTAGCGGAAGCTTCCTTAAGAGAAGGTAAATGCGATATGGTCATGCTGGGAAGACCTCTTCTAGCTGATCCTTATTGGCCTAATAAGGTCTATAAGGGACAAATTGACGATATTACACCCTGTATAGGATGCCAAGAAGGCTGTATCAATGAATTCGTTGAAGGAGGGCACCCTCAGTGCGCTGTTAACCCCAGGACCAGTTTTGAGTATAAAATTCCTGAGCAGGAGATTCCAGCTCAAATAAAGAAAAAAATAGCCATTGTTGGTGCCGGCCCTGCTGGGGTTACGGCGGGACTTATTGCAGCTAAAAGAGGGCATGAAGTCACCCTGATTGAAAAAACCGACAAGATAGGTGGAAAGCTCCTGGCTGGGGGAACTCCAAAAATAAAATTTGATGTGGAAAACTATAGACTCTACCTAGAAAGACGGGTTGCAAAGGCGTCTAAGGAGAAAAATTTTAACTATCTGCCAAATACCCAGGTAGATAGTAAGTGGCTTAAAGATAATAAGTATGATGCAGTTATATTTGCTCAAGGGGCAGAGGAGATTGTACCTAAATTTGAAGGAATGGACGAGGTGAGGATTGTTGAAGCCACAGAGCTTCTTGAAAATCCCAGTCTTGTGGGAGATGCTAAATCTGCACTTGTTATCGGTGGTGGAGTAGTGGGCTGTGAGTGTGCCTATTGGCTTAGCTATGAAAAGGGTCTAGATCTTCGAGTAGTGGAAATGGAAAAATACTTTATGAATGGAGTCTGCACTGCTAATAGGGGTCATTTAATTTACTACTTAGAAAAAAATGGCGTCGAGCTCAACAACTGTACCAAGGTAATTAGCTTTGATGAAAGAGGTGTAAAGGTTATTCAAAATACATCTCCTACTGTTCCTGATCCCTACTTGGTATGGCACCCTATTCTTCCAGAAAATATACTAAATCCCCTTGCTCCCAAGGTCAAGGTTGAGAATGAAGAAAAAATCATGGCGGCAGACCTCTTTGTCATGGCTATAGGTAATAAACCAAGAAATGAAATGTTCTTTGAAGCCCAGGAAAATAGAATAGCTCCAGAGCTATACAACATAGGAGATGGTCTTAGCAGTGGTAAGGTCTTTGAGGCCACTAGAGCTGCGGCAGCCCTAGCTAGGACAATATAGGGGGAATCCTAATGGAATACAAAATGCATTTAAGCCCTGAAGAGATTGACATACTCCAGGGCAAAGAAGGAGACGTCAGAGCCAAGATCATGAAGACCCTTGTTATGTATGGGGACACTTTTAACGCTAGCAAAATGATTCCCATTACTAGCCAGTACGGACACCTTGTAACTAGCTTTGGTCTTTCCATGATGAAACCTGTCTACAACCTGATGGAGGAGCTCTTAGAGGCAGGAATAGAATCAAATCAAAAATTTACAGTGGATCCAAGACCTTTGGATTTTAAAAATGTACCAGCAAATCCTCTAAAAAAATTAGTCTTTAAATACATGTACAGTAAGCAGGAGGATTATGAGGAGCAACTTCAAAGAATGGGTCTATTAAGTGAAGATGGTTTTACCTGCACCTGCTATATGGATGAAGTTGGGAATATACCAAGGGAAGGGGATATTTTGAGTTGGGCTGAGAGCTCTGCAGTGGTCTATGCTAACTCTGTCCTTGGTGCTAGGTGTAATAGGAACTCTGGGATAATTGAGATGCTAGGTAGCATAATGGGTAGGGTGCCATATTTTGGACTTCTTACCGACCAGGGAAGAAGAGCGAGCTGGATAATTGAACTTAAAACCTCAAGCTTGCCTGAAGCCCAGATACTGGGGTCTGCTATAGGTATGAAGGTTATGGAGGATGTACCCTATATCAAAAATCTAAGTGGATATTTTGATAACAGGCTTGATTCTACTGCTAAGGACTATCTCAAAGATATGGGAGCTGCCACTGCTAGCAATGGAGCTGTTGGGCTCTATCATGTAGAGAATCTTACACCAGAAGCTAAAAAACAGGGAGAAAGCCTGATTAGAGAGGATGCGAGGACCTATCTAATTGATGATGAAGAATTAAATAGAGTTAAAGAAAGCTATCCCATTATGTGGAAAAACAAGGATTCACAGGCTAAACTCTGTTTCATTGGTTGTCCTCATCTTTCCCTAGATCAGTTAAAGAACTGGACTAGGCAAATAAGAAAGGCCCTTAAAGCCAGAGGACAAAAAAACGTCAAGGTTCCTACAGTGCTGACAACTTCCCCCGCAGTTGCCAGGGAGTTTTCAGGCCTTAGTGAGGCAAAACTCCTCAGAATTATGGGTGTAAGCTTGTCCAGTATCTGTCCTTTAATGTATATGAATAATCCCCTTTGCGCCAGCATGGAAGTTATTACTAATTCAAATAAGTTAAGGACCTACACTACATCAAGATATTATAGCGACTTAGAAATACTAGAAGTCATAGTAGGAGGATTATAATGAGAGAATTTAAAGGAAGGGTTGTTGTACCTGGAACCTGTCGAGCTCCTTGTCTAGTATCTAGGGAGGGTTTTAATACCCTAGCAAGTTTTCAAAAAAGCCTTATGTTTAAAGATAGCAAAGGGACCTGCTCAGACCAGAACAACCCAGATATTTATAATAAACCCATGGCAGGTAAGGCCCTATGTCTTCCACAGACTATTGGGTCTACCACGGGGGGAATGGTGCTCTTTTGTGCCAGTGCTCTGGGAATTGTCCCGACCTGCCTCTTGTTTTCTAAACCTATAGATTCTCTGGCTGCAGCGGGAGCTATACTATCGGATGTTTGGACTGATAGAAATCTACCAACCATAGATAGTCTTGGTGATGACTTCCTCGAATATGTAAAGGATGATATGCAAATAGAGGTATTAGAAGATGGTCTAGTCAGGGTTAGCTAGTAATTTTGTTAGATGATTTTGCTAGGTTAAGCAGTTATTGTAAGTAGGTTTCCCTGTAATCCTCTAAAACACCCATAAAGCCTGATACTTCAGCATTTATGGGTGTTTTTTCTTATAAAGGCTGGCCTAGGAGTCTTTACTACCTCTATATTAAGAAGTAGATGAAAATGATAAAAGATGGCAGAGAAGAGACTAATAAAAAAACAATCCTCAGAAATGCTTTAAGAAAATCCAAGGATTGTTTATTTATAGATTAGCTTTACATTGCGTCCTTAATCCGTGCCTTTAGCTATCGTACTAGGCTGATCTTTCCTTTCCTCCACTGGCTAAAGCTACAAGAATATAGGCAAGTGCCGAGGGAATGATTGGGAAGAGTAGACCAGGAATAATATTACCCAGTGGAAAAGAGACACCTGGAATTCAACTTATAAGAACGGTGGCAACTCCAACTATTGAAGAGGCAACTGCGGCCTGGGCATTTCCTTTTTTCCAAAAAACTCCTCCCACAAAGGGAACGAAACAAGCAGCAGCTAGGAAGGAATAGACCGAATTTAGAAGGCCAAGTATGCTAGAGGAGGCCAGAGCAAGGGCTGTAGATGTTCCCATAAAGGCGATATTTACAAATAGAGTTATCTTTTTAAGCTCCTCTTCACTGGGGTTCTTCTTAAGGGTTCCCTGCTATATATCCCTTGTAAGCACAGTTGACATGGTTATAAGTCCAGCGTCAATTGTGGACATGACTGCTGCCAAAACGGCGGCTATAATTAGGGCACAGACCAGGGGAGGGGCTGGAATTGTTACCCTGGGAGAAGCAGGTGTTCATAGTTTAACTGATCATGCTCATCCCACCATGCCTCATCTAGATGATGAGATGCTACTTCCTTCTTTAATACAGACTGTGGATATAGTCCACAAATGGGGAGCGGCCGCATCTATTGAACTTGTGCACTCAGGATCTAGGGCCAAGAGCGAATTTCTAGCTCCCGGCGGCTATGTAATTGGTCCCAGTGCCATGGATGCCAATCTCTATGGAGACAGAGTTATAGAAATGGATGAGGCCATGATGGAAGAAATAGCTGACGCCTATGCTCAGGCTGCCTACATGGTGGAGTTTGCAGGAGTTGACATTGTTAACATCCATGGCGGTCATGGCTGGCTAATCAGCCAGTTCCTGTCGGATCTAAACAACAAGCGTAAAGACAAGTATGGTGGCAGCCTGGAAAACAAGGCAAGGTTTCCTCTTATGATTATTGACAGGATAAGAAAGCGCTGTCCTAAACTTATAATAGAGTTTCGACTAAGTAGTGTTGAAGAGACGGCTGGCGGTATGGAAATAGAGGAAGTGGTTGAGTTTGCTAAACTTCTCGATGGTAAGGTGGATATAATCCATGTTTCTGCAGCCACCTTCCATGATACTAAATCCTCAGTTAGGATGTTTCCTTCGGTATTCTATCCAAGAGGGGTAAATATTGATAATGCAGCAAAAATAAAAGCCGTAGTAAAAAAATCTCTAGTTTCAGTAGTGGGTGGACTATCTGATCCCCAGCAAATGGAGGAGTTTATCAGGGATAAAAAAGCTGATATCGCTGTTGTAGGAAGGCAGTTTATAGCAGATCCCGATTGGCCCAAAAAAGCTAAAGCTGGGAGGAGCGATGAAATCAGAACCTGTACCCGCTGCCCGGTATGCATTTCTGCAGGTTTTATCCCCCACGTTCCCTTTTCCTCAGGTGTCCTACGCTGTACTGCCAATCCTAGATTTGGTAGGGAGTACGAGAATACCCGCAGGGAAGAGGGGATCGAGAGAGTCAAAAAGGTTTTGATTGCTGGTGGTGGTCCAGCTGGTTTAAAAGCTGCTCTCACTGCAGCCTCCAGGGGTCATAGGGTGATTCTCTGTGAGAAGGAAGATCACTTTAACGCCAATCTAGATTACGCCAAGCATGTTAACTTTAAAGAAGACCTGGTGAATTTTGCTAAGTCTTTGGTCGTTAGTGCCCAGCGATGTGAAAATTTAGAGCTCAGATTAAATACCCCAGTTACAAAAGAAGTCATTGAGGATATAAAACCTGATGTACTCATTATAGCTTGTGGCGCCGAGCCCATGATTCCACCCATTGCAGGGACCGAACTAGACCACGTCTATACTGTGACAGATACTATAAGAAAACCTCTGAATCTGGGCAAAAAGGTCCTTGTAATAGGAGGGGCCTTGCCGGTTGCGAGGAAGGCCTAGGCCTTGCCTATAGGGGCCATGATGTGACTATAGTAGAAATGCTTGATGGCCTTGCCAAGGAGGCGCCCTATATCCATTGGCTGCATCTCTTGCCCAAGCTTGAAGAATCCTTAAAATCCTATGTATCTACCAAGGTACTAGCTATAGAAGATAAGGGAGTTAGGGTCCTTCTAGCCAGTGGTGAAGAAAAACTACTTGAAGCTGATAGTGTTCTAATAGCCACGGGCATGAAGGGGACAGCAGAGAAATATGACCCCTGGATGAATCTTGCCGAGGAAGTTATTGTAGTAGGGGATTGCAGAAAGTCCGCAACAGTCCTTGAAGCTATGCGCTCAGGCTACTGTGCAGGTCTAACCATATAGCTAGATTGTCTTACAAAACTAAATTGTAAAGGCACTGAAAAGACTTTTATCCATTAAAAATAGGAGCTGGATGATCAGCTCCTATAATTTTTGTTTAACCCTATCTAGTTATCCTTTACACTGGAAAGAAATAGGGTTGCTTTAGTATTACCCTCACTTAGTTTTCTTATGATATCTTCTTCCTTGCCTTTTGCAACTATAAGGGATATACCATAGGCGTTGACTATTTTTGCTGCCTTAATTTTTGTAGCAATCCCGCCTGTCCCAAAGGAGCTTTTCTCACTAATGTCTATAGTGGCCAGCAGGTCATCAGTGTCCTTAACCAGCTCAATTAATTTGGCGTCGCTGTTGGTGGCAGGATTCTTATCATAGATTCCTGCAATATCCGAGAGGATAATTAGCAGATCGCCTCCCCATAGGGCGGTGGTTTTAGCAGCCAGAACATCATTATCACCAATTTTTATTTCATCAGTGCAAACAGTATCATTTTCATTAATTATAGGTAGAACACCTTCATCCAGCAGGGTGAAAAGAGTATTTCTTATATTCAGTGTTCTGTTTTTATTTTCAAGATCCTCCCTAGTAAGAAGAATTTGACCCACATGGATGCCCTCTTGGTTGAAAATTTTCCGGTAGGAATCCATGAGTTCCACTTGTCCAATAGCACAGAGGGCTTGTTTATAGTGCAAATCTTCTTTTCTTGACCATTTGCCCAGGGTACTAACTCCAGCTATACGGGCACCTGAAGATACCAAGATAACTCTCTTTCCCTGGTCCATCAGTTCTTTAATCTGATGGGCTAAATTAGTGATAAACTGTCTATCAATAGTGCCGTCCTTACTGGTTAAGGTGCTTGAACCAACTTTTATGGCTATTTTATTACTGTTTTTAATAATATTTTTCACTTTTTACTCTCTACTCTGTCCCTGGCCCATAACTAAATACTTATAGGTTGTGAGTTGTTCTAGACCCACAGGACCTCTGGCATGTATTTTTTGTGTGCTTATTCCCATTTCGGCTCCCAATCCAAATTCCCCGCCGTCGGTAAATCTTGTGGAAGCATTAACATAGACTGTAGATGCATCGACCTGTCTTTGGAATCTATTGGCACTCTTAAGATTCTCAGTGATTATAGCCTCGGAGTGCATGGTTCCGTATTCATTTATATGGTCTATGGCTTCATCTACATCCTCGACAATCTTAACAGCTAGTATAGCATCCAGATACTCACTGGCCCAGTCCTCTTCCTTGGCAGGCTTTGCACTGATAATCTCTCTGGTTTTTTCACACCCCCTTAACTCAATTTTACCCTTGAGAGCTTCCTCAACCCGGGGGAGGAAGACTGGTGCAATTTTCTCATGCACCAGCAGAGTTTCACAGGCGTTGCAAACTCCAAGCCTTTGGGTCTTGGCATTAATTAAAATTCTAAGGGCGTCATCAAGTTTAGCACTTTCATCCACAAAGGTATGGCAATTACCTTCTCCTGTCTGTAGGGTAGGGACGCTGGCGTTGTCAATAACAAATCTAATTAGACCAGCACCTCCCCTAGGAATTATGAGGTTTAAAATATCATTGGCCCTGAGCATATCTTCTACTAGTTGTCTATCTGGGCTATCTATAAACTGGACTACATCAGGAGAAATGGGTGAATCCTCAAGGCCCTGTTTGATTGCCTTAACTAGGGCAAGATTGGAATTTAAAGCCGAGGAGCTGCCTCTTAAAAGAATTGCATTGCCTGACTTTAGGGCTAGAGCAAAGGCGTCCACGGTGACATTGGGCCTGGATTCATAGATTATTCCTATAACCCCCAGGGGGACGGACATTTTGGTGATGGTAAGATCGTTTTCCATGGTCCAAACCCTATTAGATTGCCATATAGGATCAGGTAGCCTAACTATATTCTCTATTCCCTCTAGAATACCATCAAGTCTCTTATCATCCAGGGCCAGTCTATCCAAGAGGGCAGCGGACATATTCTCCCTTTCGCCTCTTCTAATATCTTCCTGGTTTGCAGAGAGGATAAGTTCTCTGTTTTTATCAATAGCCTCATAAACCTTTTTAAGGGCAAGGTTCTTTTCCCTGGTTGAAGCGCTGGCTAACTTTGCTGCAGCTGCTTTAAGCAGTCTTCCTTTTTCAACAATCATAACTACCTCCCTTACTAATAGGGCTTATATACCCCTATAGTACAATATTAATAACTTTTTATATTCTCTAGGATTAACTCTCTAAGCTCCCAGGAATTATAGGAAGAATTTTTCGCAAAATATACATCTTTGTTAGATTTTATATACATATTATTTAAAGTAGATATAAATTAATTTCTAAATAAGCAACATAATACAATTTACCAGGAAATAAACTTGCAAGTGGGCAAATTATATGATATATTCAAGCTAGAATAAAACTTATTTAACTAACACCTACATTTGTGGAGTACCGTGGACCTTTAGGGTAAGGGGGTTTACGGTACTCCCTTTTTTTATATGAGCTTTATTTTATTTTTCTTTCAAGCTCCATTTTTATATTTTCATAAAAGCACTTATTCTCATAGGCGAGAAGGAGGTCTCTTTTCTCCTCAGGGGCAAGGTGGTCTCTATAAGCGGGGCTAAATAATAGATTATCAATAGATAGGGCCTCCATATCCTTATAAAAGACCTCACCGTCGTATAGTTCCACTCGAAGGCCATTATTTCCAGGAAAGGCTTCTAATATAAGTTGATTTTTAAATAGCCTACTTTCAAGGTTTTTACGAAAATCCTCTTCCTTTTTTAGAATAGCCAGGCTACCTAGGAGGTCATCCCGATTGTGTAAAAGAAGAAGCTTGGCATCTCTGGTGTTAGAATTTTGTTTATAATTTTTAAATAGGCCCACCCAGTCTTTACCGCTCAGCCTATCCCTTCTTTCATAGCCAGCTGTTTTTTCCTGGTCTAGGAGCTTTAAACTCCCTCTACAACCTTTTTTTCTCAGATGTAGATAGAGATCAAAGCCCCGTCTTTTATCAAATCCCCTGCCTAGGGCCAGTTTATCAAGCCTTGTATTTACAAAGGGAAGATCAAAGGCTGAACCATTATAATGGACTGTATAGAGAAAATTATTAGAAAGTCTAATAAAATTTAACAAGAGCTTTTTCTCATCTTCCTCATCCTGGGCCAGCTCTTGGTGAAGGATCCACCTATTATCCTCCTGGTAGAGGTAGCCCACCATAGCTAGGCTATTATATTTAGGGCTGAGCCCAGTAGTTTCTATATCAAATATAAAACCCCTAGGAAGATCATAATCGAGTTCAACATACTCCTTGAGGAGATACATAGCTATCCATCACTTTCCATGATTTTTTTTAACTCATCATAGTTAGAAGTCTTAGCCAGGGCCAGCATGAGTTTAATCCTGGTCTTTTGGCCATTGAGGTTGATTCCAAAAAATGTCCCCAGATCCTTGATGTTTTTCCCTCCACCTTCATAGCCATAGGTCCCTAGCACCCTTCCCGAGGGGCACCTGGAGACAATTACTACAATGACATTTTTTTTGACTGCATCGGCTATGGCTTCTACAACAAGAGGGGGGAGATTGCCCCTGCCCATAGCCTCAATTACAATGCCTCTGGCTCCCTTTTCTACAAGAAAGTCAACTAGACTCCTGTCCATGCCAGCATAGCTCTTTAACAAATGGACATTTGGCTCATAGGAGTCCACCAGAATCTGGTCATGGTGGATTTTCTTTCTAAAGAAGAGGACCTCGTTGTTATCAACTATACCCAGGGGGCCAAATTCTGTAGACTTGAAGGTATCTAGGCTCATAGTATTAGTTTTAGTCACTTCACTGGCTGCGTTGACTTCATTATTCAAAACCACCAAGACTCCCTGCTTGGCGCTTTCAGGACTCTTGACTGTAACTATAGCAGCTGCCAGGTTGCTAGGACCATCGTAGCCAAGTTCCGAGGCATTTCTCATTGCTCCCACCACCACCACTGGCTTTTCTGTATTAACTGTTAAGTCTAAAAAATAAGCTGTCTCTTCCAGAGTATCAGTTCCATGGGTAAGTATAACCCCCTGAATATCCTCTCTGAGGACATTTTTTTTAATTATCCTGGAGAGATCGAGCATTCTTTCTGGGCCTATGTGGGGACCAGGAAGTTCACCGTAATTTATTACCTCAATATCACCATATTCATCGAGGTCTTTTATCATACCCAGCATTTCCTGGCTACTGAGGCTGGGCACCGCTGCTCCCAGGTTTTTATCTATGGTCATGCTTATGGTTCCACCTGTAAAAATAACTAAAATTTTATTCATTGAGCCTCCTTGTTACAATCTCCTAGCTTTACTTTTCTACTAGGATATTATAGCATGAATAGCATAAAAAGGAGACCGCTATGTACTTTGATCACGCTGCTACCAGCCCTCCTCAGGAGGAGCTAAATAATAGTTTAATAGACTTATCCAGCCTTGCTGCCTACAACCCTTCCTCTTCTCATTTTAAAGGTTTAGAAGTAAGAAGAAGCCTGGAGGAAGTAAGAGAAAAGCTGGCAAGATATATGGGTGCTAAGCCTGGGGAAATTTACTTTACTTCAGGTGCCACTGAAGCAAATAATATCATTCTCCAGGGCTTGGCCAGGGGGAGAGGGGGCCATATTATATCCTCTGGCGTGGAACATGATTCTGTGGAGATGGCTTTAAAGTATCTTGAAAAAAAGGGAATTGAAGTTAGCCGTCTAGGTCCAAAGGAGCTTCTAACTAGAGAGGCTGTCCTGGACAGGGTAAGGGATAATACCTTTCTTGTCTCCCTCATCAAGGTCCAGAATGAAACAGGGGATAACTATCCTCTGGATGGCCTTGGTAGAGAACTCAGAAAAAGAGGGATATACTATCATAGAGATATGGTCCAGGCCCTGGGTAAGTTCAGGATTAATCTGGCTGAAGAAGCACTGGATTTTGCCAGCTTTTCTTCTCATAAACTAGGAGGACTCAAGGGACTTGGTATTCTCTTTAAGAGGGAAGGACTGGAACTTGACCCCCTAATTTTTGGAGGTGGACAGGAAAGAGACCTCAGGCCAGGTACTGAAAACACTCTGGCTATCCTAGCCCTGGGCTGGGTTTTAGATCGATTAAATCTAGAGAGCTATAAGAAGGTTGAGGAGCTTAACCAGCTCATGAGAAGAAGGTTCAAGTCTCTGGGGGGCCTTATAATATCCTCGGAGACCGCCAGCCCCTATATCCTTGCCGCCAGCTTTAAACCACCCTCTGAAGTCCTGCTTACGGCTCTGTCTAGTCGGGGGGTTTACGCCTCGGCAGGTAGTGCCTGCCATGCAGGCAGTGGTAGAGTGGCCAGAATAGGAAAATATCTGGATCCTGAACTTTTAAGAGGTATGGTAAGATTTTCTCTATCTTCCCAGACCAGCCTAGAGGAGACAGAAAGGATGCTGGATATACTGGAAGAAACTTTAAAGGAGTTGGAAAGATATCTATGAAACTACTTTTATTAAAATACGGAGAGATTGGGCTCAAAGGGAAAAATCGTAGTTTTTTTGAGAAAAGACTAATAGAAAATATAAGGGCCCGCCTTAGTGGCTATGAATTTAAACTAGAATACTTTGTAGGGAGGATTTATATCCACTATGAAGACCCCCAGGTTCCGCTGCTTCTACAGGATACCTTTGGCCTGGTGGAGGTTTGCCTTTGTGAAAGGGTCCCTTTGGACCTTGCTATGCTTAAAGATAAAATAGGCCATATGCTCAGTGAATATGATTTGGAGGGAAAGACCTTCAAAATTGAAAGTAGGAGGAGCAACAAGGGCTTTTCTATGACCTCACCGGAGCTAAACCACTACCTAGGTTCCTTTGTCTTAAAAAACTTTTCACCTCTTAGGGTGGATGTCCACAATCCAGATATTTTAGTGGAGGTAGAGGTCAGGGAGGAATTCTATATTTATATAGAGAGGCTCAGGGCCCTGGGTGGCCTGCCCTTTGCCACGGCTGGCAAGGCAGTCCAGCTCATGAGCGGAGGTATAGATTCACCCGTTGCAGCCTATCAAATGGCTAGAAGGGGAGTCAAGGTTATCCCCCTTCACTTCCACGCTCAGCCCTTTACCAGCCTAGAATCCCTGGAGAAGGTAAGAAGCCTGGTCAAAAGACTCAGCTACTATATGGGACCAATGAATTTTTATCATATTAATCTTCTAGAGGCACAGCAGATAATAAGAGAGAGCTGTGATGAGAAGTATTTTACTATTCTTCAAAGAAGACTTATGACAAAACTCGCTGTAGCCCTAGCCAAAAAGGAAAAGGCATTAGCTCTTATAACCGGTGAAAATCTAGCCCAGGTAGCCTCCCAGACTATGGAGGGAATAAACTCTACCAACCATGCCAGTGATAGACCAATCTTCAGGCCCCTGATAAGTTTTGATAAGGAAGATATAGTAAAGATTGCTAAGATTATAGGAACCTTTGAAACCTCCATACTTCCCTTTGATGATGCCTGTACTATTTTTCTACCTAGTAAGGTAGAAACAAGGCCCAGACTCAGTGCCATCCTAGAAGAGGAGAAAAAGATAGATTATGAGGAAGTTTTCAACCTAAGCTGGGCAAGTCTTGTAAAGGAACAAATTATTTCCAAATAAAATTTAAGGCCACTACCTGCAGGGTAGGGCCTTGTTTTTTTAATCATTATTATTTTCGGCTTCTTCTTTTTCAGCTTCTTCTTTTTCAGCTTCTTCTTTTTCAGCTTCTTCCTTTTCCAGGAATTCCTTCTCACAAACTTCACACTTGTCCTCGGGATCGAAAACTAGTTTTTTATCAGCCTCGGTTATAGCATATTCTTTTTTAAGGAAGGGCTTTTCTTCGGTCTCCTTACAGTATTTCGTTGGAGCTTTACCAGAAATTTTACAGACCTCATGAAGTTCATAGGAATCGTCCCTTTCTGTAGGTGCTGTTCCCATAATAAAGAGTTCAGTTATAGTGTTTTTGGAATGAGGACCTGGCAGTTTACCACTTCTAGCATCCACAGTGACCCAGGAAACCCCCTCAGGCTTGGGAGCAAAGGACCTAGAGGGGAGGTCTGCATGGTAGTTTCTCATCATATTTCCCCAAAAGCTAGCAACATAGTAGGAACCTTCTGCCAGGGATATATTTCTGTCACTTCCCACCCAGATTGCTGTGGACACATAGGGGGTTACTCCGACAAACCAGGTATCGGTATTGGCCTTTCTAGCACCAGTGGTACCGGTCTTACCAATTACTGGGATACCGCCACCGATTATAGCCTCATAGGCATATTTTGTAACGACATCATTTAAGAGGTCTGTCATAATATAATTAGCTTCTTCACTAAAGACTCTCCTGCCCTGATTATCCCTATTGTCCAGTATAATATTTCCCTTATCATCCTCTACATGGGTGTAGGAGATCCAGGGCATATGGACGCCTTCATTGCCGAAGGTACCATAGGCTGAGGCCATCTCCAGGGGAGAAATTCCATAGGTTAGAGCACCAAGGGCCAGAGATGAAAGGTTGAGGTCATTATAGGCTCCCTCCCTTACCAGGGTGCTTACACCGTTGGCTTCCAGGTAGTCCGCCATGGTTTCGACCCCAATAATGGATCCATAGGTTACGGCAGGAACATTCTGAGAATTTATTATTGAATTTCTAACAGTCATTGGACCTTTGTAGGTGCCATCAAAGTTAACAGGCCAGGGCTCGTTGGAGCCTGGATTAAACTCATAGCTTGGTTTATCCATGACCACAGTGGCTGCAGTAATCTTACCTGAGTCGATACCAGGTCCGTAGACTGCTATGGGCTTAATTGAAGAACCCGTTTGGGATGGGCTAGTTGCTCTATTAAAGAGATAGCGACCAACAAGGCCCCGTCCGCCAAAAATAGCCTTTAGATGTCCAGTACTCTCGTCTATTATTGCTGATGCAGACTGGGGTTGCACTGAGGGCATGGTGGAAGTTTGTACATAGTCTTTATTTACTACAAGTTCCCCGAAATCATTTATCCAGAGGATGCCATCATCTAGGGCAGAGGAGTCTATAATAAGCTCATCCCCTGAAACCCTTAGGTACTCACTAGGTATAGAGAAACTGGAGTTTTCAAAGAGTAATAGGTAGGGGATAGTGTAGGTACCATCGTATTTATAGTCTCTATTTTGTGGATTGTTCCCAAAATGGTACATATCACCCATGCCAAGAAAAACAAAGCCTCCATCGGTTTCTTGAAACTTTAATAGGCCATTATCTGGTACGATGATATCACCGTACTCCGACTCATAGAAGTAGTCATGGGGCAGTAAAAAGTTCTTATCCTCATCAAAGCTATTCTTATAATCATACAGATAGCCATCACTAAGGACAACTCTTCCGTTACTAAAGGTAGGACTTAGATAGCTTATCCAGGGATGGATAGCTGCGAATCCCTCCTGGGCCAGGGCTTTTTTAAGATCTGGTACATACCTATGTTCATCACCTTCACTTAGCTCAGGCCTATAGGAGACATTAGTTAGGTGGCCCCTGTCTATTAAGAGCTCCCAGCTTTCTTCATCCAGGACACCATCATCATAGAGACCATGGTAGGACTGGAACTGCATTAGGGCAGAGCGAGTAGAAGAGTTAAAGTATTCCTCTGAACCCTCCTCCATATATTGGCGCTGGAGAAATTGCTGTTCACTTTCAATCAGTGTGGAGTGGATGGTATAGCCTGAGGTCAAAAGCAGGTTGTTAGCCTGCTCCATGCTGATTTCTTTTTCCCTAACTAGGTCATCCAGGACCTGGTTTTGTACCGTTTCCACAAAAAAGTTGTTTATGTTATCGTTATAAAATTTGCCGGGGTTGAGGACTGTTTTTAGGTCTGTGTCCAGCCCCCTCCTGTACTCCTCTTGGCTTATAAAACCCTGCTCCTCCATGAGCTGGAGGACAAATTGGTATCTTTCCTCGATATTGGGGTTGTAGACATAGAGGTACTGGCTATCCCGCTCACCAATAATTACATCATCGCCGGTAATTTCCTTGCGTTCAACAGAAAACATTGGGGCATAGCTGGTAGGTGCGCTGGGTAGAGCTGCCAGGATGGCCCCCTCTATATAGTCAAGTTCCGAGGCTTTTTTATCAAAGTATATATTTGAGGCTGCCTCTATACCTTCAGCTGAGGCTCCAAGAAAGATTGTATTTAAATAGGTCTCCAGGATCTTTTCCTTGGGTAGAGTATCCTCGATAATCATGGAATAGTAGGCTTCCTGGATTTTTCTAACAGGGGAATAGTCCAGGCGAGTCTCGGTTAGAAAGAGGTTTCTAGCCAGCTGCTGGGTAATGGTAGAGGTTCCAGAGACATTTCCATGACTCAGAACGGCCTCCTTAACAGCCCCTATCATCCTGACATAGTTAAAACCGTGGTGCTCCCAAAAGGTTTTATCCTCCACAGCTATAAAAGCATTTATGGCGTCTTCACTGATATCATCATATTCAATAACAGTTCTCAGGGAATTACCATAAACCCTAGACAGGAGATTGCCCTCGGCATCCAGGATAACTGAGTTTTGATCTAATATTACATTCTCTGGATCAATTTCTGGCAATTTAGCTATGGAATCCTGTACAATGTAATAGACCACCCCGGCTGTTATCATAGCTGATAGTATCAGGGTGACAATTAAAATATTAAAAAGCGTCAACAGGAAATGCCGTTTAGGCTTAGGTTTTCTTTTAAATCTAGGCATAATTACCTCCTTAACAAGGGTATTATAGCATAAAGATTTTAAAGTTGCGATAGAAAGGTGGAAAGATGCAAAGGGTGATGATTGCCGGCCTAGCCCCCCGAGGACTTAAAGAGGCTGAGGACTCCCTAGAAGAACTAAGGGGCCTGGTGGAGGCCCTGGGGGCCAGTGTAGAGGTTGAGCTGATCCAAAACAAGGATAAACCCCAGGGACCCAGCTACTTTGGCAAGGGAAAAATAGAAGAAATAGGAATAATCTGTGATGAGAAGGAGATAGACCTGCTTATCATCGATGATGAGCTCAGTGGCAGCCATCTTAGAAACCTAGCCGATCAAATTCCAGTTGCCATCATGGATAGGACTACCCTTATACTGGATATCTTTGCCCAGCGCTCCAGGACCAGGTTGTCCCAGTACCAGGTAGAGATGGCCCAGCTTAGATATAATAGGACCCATTTGGTTGGGGTAGGCAAGTTTCTTTCCAAGCAGGGAGCAGGCATTGGTACCAGGGGCCCTGGAGAGACAAAGCTTGAGATGGATAGAAGGAAAATTGATAGCAGGATTAGTGAACTAAAACACAGGATTGAGGAACAAAAGGAGGTTCTAGCCACCCAGAGAAAAAACAGGCTTAGCCGGACTATACCTGTTCTTGCCCTGGTGGGCTATACCAATGCTGGCAAGTCCTCTATGATGAACTGGTTTATCAATAATTATGATGCCCAGGGCGAGGAGGTATATGTTGAAGATATGCTATTTGCTACCCTGGATACCTATGTAAGAAAGATAAGGCTGGAAGAGGGTATGGAGTTTTTTCTAATAGATACCGTTGGCTTTGTCAGTAGACTGCCTGATATCTTGGTAGACGCCTTTCAGAGTACTTTAGAGGAGATCCTCTACGCAGATCTTATCCTCCACCTGCTAGATGGCTCAAGAGAGGATGTAAAAAGCCAGGAGGAAGCTACCAGCAGGGTTCTTGCGCAAATTGGAGCAGGGGACATTCCTAGGCTGGAGGTTCTCAACAAAATGGACCTAGGAGAGAGCCTAATAGCCCAGGGACTGCCTGTTTCAGTTAAAACTGGAGAAAATATGGATTTACTGGTTGAGAGAATAAAGGAGAGGCTTTTTAAGAGAAGGCATAGGGTAGATTTTCTATTCACCTTTAGCCAGGGATCCAAGGCCTCAGAATTCCTAGAAGAGGTTAGCCCTCTAAAGACAGACTACACCGAAGAAGGGACCCTTTTTGAGGCCCTGGTGGATGATAGACTGCTAGGCAAGTATAAAGAGTATATATATGAAGCTGATTAAAAGAAATGGTCATATAGATTTTTATGAAAAGAAGAGCCATTTTATAGGCTATAGTTTTTTTATTGAGAGTAGGGAGGAAGCCGAAGAAATAATCTCCCAGCTCTGGAAGGAGCACAGAAAGGCCACCCATATTTGTACCGCTCTTCAAGTTGGCTTTAGCCAGTCCTATAAGGACTTCGATGATAATGGAGAACCCAGCCTAACGGCAGGCTACCCCATGCTACAACTTCTTGAAGCCCAGGATCTGCGCCAGGTTTTAATCTGTGCAGTCAGGTATTTTGGAGGTATAAAGCTGGGTAAGGGGGGCCTTATCAGAGCCTATTCAAAGACAGCAGAGCTAGTCCTTGAGGAATCTGGCTCCAGGGAGGTAATTAGAGCCTTTAAATACAAGTTAAACTACGATTACACCTACCATGGGACTATAGACTATATTCTGGCCACAAAAAAAGTTCTGGGACTTGAACCCCTTTACAGCCATGAAGTCTCCAGGATTATCTATCCCCAGGACCAGGGGCTTGTAGAGGTTTTAAGGGATGCCAGCGATGGTAGACTTAATATTGAGGCCCTAGGGGAATACTATATAGAAGACTTTGGTGGGATAATGGAGCTTGAAAAAATTAAAACCCCCTAATTCCGTCTAGGTATTTAGGGGGTCCTATCATTAGTGACGTTTTATTTTTTTAATCATCTACCTTCTCAGAGAAGAACTCCTTTAACTTGTTTAGCCTCTCCAGTTCCTTGGCAGAAATCTCCTCCGGGCTTAGGCCGGTAAGATCCACTTTTTTTAGCTCCTCAGGGAGCTCTACCTTCACGGTAGCTTCCTTAGCCTCAGTTTTTTTATTGTTATCTAGGAAGGACCTTCTGTTAATAGGCTGATCCTTTTCTATAGCTAGCTGGGACTCAGAGGATTTTTCTGTCTTTAGCCTGTCCTTAAAAAGACTCTTTTTAAAAAGCCCAGTTTTTTCTTCCTGGGGGTCAGCTAAGTCAGCCTCTAGGCCCTCTAGCTCTTCTTCTTTAAATATAATTCTCCTAGTCAGCTCATCTTCCTCGGAAACCTTATTTTTTATTTTACTCTCTTCAGCCTGGTTGGTCTGGGAAAACTGACTCCTATCCAGTAGCTCGGTCTTATCTTCTAAAGTCCTAGACGGATTCTCCTGGGCCTTAGTAGCCTTGGGGATAAGTAGGGTCTTATCTGTATTATCTTTGGGACTAGTGATACTTTGAGCTGGAGAGCTAGGGTCTAGATCCTGATTGCCAGTCCTTAAACCTCGACTACCATAAATCTTGTTATTAAACTCCGCAAAGCTAATTTCAAAGTCAAGGGGGTCCATGCCTGATGCCCTGAATTTCATTTTCCTTAATATGGCATCCTCATCATAATAGGAAAGCTTAAGAATATAGTCATTAACCTTAAAAATATAATTTATAATTGGACTAATCAGGGGAATGACATTTCTAGAATCATAGTCGAAATGGACTATATCTTCATAGGCAATGGCTGTACCCTGATCCAGACTTCCCTCTCTTAGGCTAGAGTAGGTTGCAGGGAGGCCTAGGGTAGAAACCATTAGATGGGTCCTATCAAGAAAGACTGTCACCCGGCCCCTGGAGGCCCTGTCAGTAACATTTTTAAGACCGTTCCATATAAATCTATCCTTGCTTCCCACTAGCCTGGCCAGGCTCTTTCCAATTAAAACCAGATATAGATAGTATGCTAATATGATAAAGCCAAGTATAAGCAGTAAAAACAGCGCAAAAACTTTCATAAACCCTCCTTCTTCTTCTGAAAGTATAACTTAAAACTCCAGAAAATGGAAGTTCGTTTTCAGCCTGGTCTATTTGACGCTGGATGGGCTCTTTAGTATACTTAACGAAGTATAGTTAGTAAAGGAAAAGGGATGCTAGCATTTATCAGAGGAAGAGTAAGTGAAATAGAGATTGACCATGTAATCATTGACCACGGTGGACTTGGAATTAAGGTTTTTTTAAGTCAGAGGGATCTAGGACTGGTGGAGCTTGATGAGCTGCAAATATATACTGAGCTTGTTGTTCGAGAGGATGACTTAAGCCTCTACGGTTTCCTAGATAGGATGGACAGGGAGATCTTTCAAAGCCTACAAAAGGTCAGTGGCATTGGGGTTAAGACTGCCCTGGGTATTTTAAATACCTTTAGCGGTCAGGAAATCGTTAATTTTATTATTGAGGATAATGCAGCCCTTCTTACCCAGGCTCCTGGTATTGGAAAAAAGACAGCCTCTAGGATGATACTGGAGCTCAAGGATAGCTTCTCTAAGAAGTATACGAGCTTTGAGCTAGATGATAGGGATAGGGGGACCAGAAGGGAACTCCAAGAAGCCCTGCTCAGTCTGGGCTATGGCGGTGGAGAGATTCAAAGGGCGCTGGATGAACTTGACTTAAATAAGAAACTGGAGACTCTTTTAAGAGAAGCTCTAGCTAAATTGGTGAAATAGATGATAGGTAAACGAATAGTTACTCCGGATATAATTGAAGAGGAGAAAAGAAGAGATCTCAGTCTTAGACCCTCATGCTTTGAAGAGTATATCGGCCAGACTAAAAATGTGGAAAAGCTAAAAATCTTCATTGAGGCTGCAAAGATACGTGAAGAGCACCTGGACCATGTCCTGCTCTACGGCCCTCCGGGCCTGGGTAAGACAACCCTGGCGGGGATCATAGCCAATGAGCTGGGTGTAGGTATAAAAATCACCTCAGGACCCGCCATTGAAAGGCCAGGGGATCTGGCGGCCATCCTTTCTGGACTAAAGGAAAATGATGTGCTTTTCATAGATGAGATCCACAGGCTCAATCCTGCAATAGAGGAGGTCCTTTATCCTGCCATGGAGGACTACGCCCTGGACATACTAATTGGCAAGGGCCCTTCAGCTAGGAGCATTAGGCTAGACCTGGCACCCTTCACCCTTATTGGTGCCACCACCAGGGCCGGGGATCTTACCAGCCCCCTTAGGGATAGATTTGGAGTCCTTCTAAGGATGGAGCTCTACAGCCAGGGGGAGCTAGAGGATATTTTAAAAAGAAGCGCGGGAGTCCTGGGAGTTGAGCTAGAGGATAGCCCTAGAAGTGAGATAGCCCGTAGGAGTAGAGGAACACCTAGGATTACCAACAGGCTCCTAAAAAGGGTTAGCGACTTTGCCCTGGTTCATAACCAGGGACTTATCTGCGAAGACATTGCTAAAAAGGCCCTTAAGCTACTGGAAGTTGATGAACTGGGCCTTGATAATACAGATTTAAACCTTCTAAGAACCATGGCCCTAATGTTTGATGGGGGGCCAGTGGGCCTTGATAACCTGGCAGCTTCAACAGGAGAAGAAAGCACCACCATTGAAGATGTCTATGAGCCCTATTTAATGCAAATAGGCTTTATAAAAAGAACAGCCAGAGGAAGGATACTTTTACCCAGGGCCTACGCCCACCTGGGTCTTGACTTTGTGGGGGAGCTTCCCCTCTTTGATGGAGTGGATCTTGAGGACTAAGGATTTTGATTTTGAACTACCTGAAAAACTAATTGCCCAGTCACCTCTTGAAAAAAGAGCAGAAAGCCGCCTCCTTATACTAGGCCGAAGCAGCGGGAGTATAAGAGAGGGGCATTTTTATGATATTTATAACTTTCTAGGTCCAGGGGATGTCCTGGTTTTAAATGAAACCAAGGTTCTTCCAGCCAGGGTCATGGGAGAAAAGTCCACAGGGGCCAGGGTAGAGTTTCTCTTTCTAGAAAGAATAGAGGATAAGACTTGGACCTGCCTTGTAAGGCCCGGTAGAAAGGCTAGGCCGGGAGACCGTTTCATCCTTTCACCCAAACTAGAGCTAGAGGTGCTTTCCATAGAGGAGGATGGCCTAAGAAAGGTCAGGCTCTTCTATGAAGGTATTTTCGAGGAGATCCTGGATGAAATTGGTTCTATGCCCCTTCCTCCCTATATCCATGAAAAATTAGAGGACAGGGACCGCTACCAGACAGTTTATGCAAGGAAGCTGGGTTCCAGCGCAGCTCCCACTGCCGGTCTTCACTTTACTCCAGAACTATTGGAAAAGCTGGAAAAGAGGGGGGTAAAGATTGCAAAGCTTAGCCTCCATGTTGGGCTAGGAACCTTCAGGCCTGTAAAGGCAGAATCAGTGGAAGACCACCACATGCATGAGGAGGCTTATTTTCTAGATGAGAAGAACGCTGGGATTATAAAGGAAGCAAGAAGGCTCATAGCGGTGGGAACAACATCGGTTAGATGCCTGGAGAGTATCTATAGCAAGTATGGTGAGATAAGGGCAGATAGGGGCAGAACCTCTATCTTTATCTATCCTGGTTTTCACTTTAAGGTGGTAGACCTACTAATTACAAACTTCCATCTACCCCAGTCAAGTCTCTTGATGCTAGTCAGTGCCTTTTCGACAAGGGAAAATATACTTAGGGCTTATAACTATGCTGTAGATAATGAGTTTAGGTTTTTTAGCTTTGGCGATGCCATGATTATAGGAGATTTGGATGTTTGAATTTAAACTAGAGCATGTTGATAAATACACTGGGGCTAGGGCGGGTACTTTTACAACCCCTCATGGTATTATAAAGACCCCAGTTTTTATGCCGGTGGGTACCCAGGCCACGGTAAAGGCAGTTACAACTGATAGCCTTAGGGAGATGGGAGCCCAGGTTTTACTGAGTAACACCTACCATCTCAATCTGAGGCCTGGAAGTGAAATAGTAAAAGAAGCAGGGGGCCTCCATAGCTTTATGAATTGGCAGGGCCCAATCCTCACCGATAGCGGCGGTTTTCAGGTCTTTAGCCTAAGGGGCCTTAGAAAAATAAAGGAAGAGGGGGTCACCTTTCAGAGCCACCTAGATGGTTCAAGAATTTTTATGAGCCCTGAATCCTCCCTGGAAATACAAGAAAATCTAGGGGCAGATATAATCATGGCCTTTGATGAGTGTGCTCCTGCAAGAAGTGACAGAGACTATATTAAGGCTAGCATGGAGAGAACCCTAAGATGGCTTGAAAGGGGAGTCCAGGCAAAAAGTAGGGAGGACCAGGCTCTTTTTGGCATAGTCCAAGGTGGACTTTTTAAGGATTTGAGGATTGAATCTGCAAGGAGAACGGCAGAGATAGACCTGCCGGGATATGCCATAGGGGGACTCAGTGTAGGAGAGACCAGGCCTGAGATGCTGGAAATCCTGGAGGCCCTGGAAGAGCATATGCCAAAATATAAACCCCGCTACCTCATGGGGGTTGGTACTCCCCAGGATTTTGTTGAGGGGGTGCTAAGGGGTGTCGATATGATGGACTGCGTCCATCCCACTAGAATTGCTCGCCACGGCCTGGCCATGACCTCAAGGGGAATGGTATCTATTAAAAGAAGTGAATTTACCAGGGATTTTAGCTCTCTTGATGAAAACTGTAAGTGTCCCACCTGCCAAAACTACAGCAAGGCCTATTTAAGACACCTCTACAGGTCAGGAGAGATCCTCTCATCAATGCTCCTTAGCCAGCACAACCTAACTTTTATGATAGATCTTGCCTCAAGGCTTAGGGAAGCTATATTTAAAGATGAGTCACAAAAAGTCCAAGAGGAGCTCTACCAAGTTATGGGTTACAGCCTCTAAAATTGTTTACATGTTGGACTACTTATAGTAATATAATATGCATATGAAAGGAGTTTTATTATGCAAGATCCAATGACCTTGATTCTTATTTATGGTGGTATGTTTGCTCTAATGTATTTTCTTCTAATTAGACCCAATAAGAAGAAGACCCAGGCAGCAAAGGAGATGAGGGACAACCTTCAAATTGGTGATAAAATCACAACAATTGGTGGTTTTGTTGGCAAGGTTGAAAAACTAGGTGAGGAAAATATCACAGTAAATTTCAACGGAACCTCCCTTTTAATTAAAAGATGGTCTGTGGGTACAGTGGAAGAAAAGTGATACCCGCAATCTTTATTAAAAGACAAAACCGCTTTGTCGCAGAGGTTGAGCTGGAGGGCAGGACTATATCAGTCTACGTCCCCAGTACCTCAAGATTTACAGAAGTATTCTATAGGGGAAATACTGTCCTTCTAAAGGATCACGGTATAGGTAAAAGAAAATACCGTTACTCTATTGAAGGAGTACTGAAGGAAGATTACTATATACCCATAGACTCAGCTCTTCCCAATAGACTCTTTAAAGAGAGCTATCTCAGTGGAGAGCTTTCTTTTTTGAATCTTTCAGGTGAACTCACCAGTGAGATCAAGGTCAGTGAAAGATCAAGACTGGACTTTAAAATAGGAGACACCTACATTGAAGTAAAGGGAGTAAGCCTAGAGTTAGATGGTCTAGCACTTTTTCCTGGTGCACCAACCGAAAGGGGAATTCGCCATCTAAGAGAACTGGCCAGACTTTCTACAGACCACAGGGTTATGATGGTCTACCTGGTTGTTGCAAGAGCCAGGGCTTTTTCTATTCTTCCCCAGGACAGGGCCTATAAAGAGGCCTTTATGGAACTTAAGGATAGGATAAACCCAGTTGCTCTGGCCTATGAAGGTTTTCCCCTACCTAGATTTAAAAGCCAGCTGCCCATACTAGAGTGCAGCTAGGGCTAGCTTTTTCTCGGAGGAAGAAGTTATGAAAAAACCCAAAATTCACGCCAGTGTCTATAGGCACCCCTCGGCAGTTATTATGGGGGATGTTAACCTGGATGAAGGCGTAAGTATCTGGCCAGGAGCTGTACTTAGAGGAGACTACAACTATATAAGGGTTGGTAGAAATACCAACATACAAGATCTTGCTCTGCTCCATATAAATGATGATCTGCCCTGTGTGCTAGGTGAGAACATCACAGTTGGCCATGGAGCTATAATCCATGCCTGCACAGTTGAAGACAACTGCATGATAGGTATGGGAGCCATATTACTTGATGGCTGCCATATTTCAAAGGGCAGCTGGATAGGGGCTGGAAGTCTAGTTCCTCCGGGAATGATAATACCAGAAGGAGTCCTTGCCCTTGGCTCTCCCGCCAAGGTCATAAGAAAACTGAGCCCTAAAGAACTTGAAGATCATCTCCAGCAAAATGCAGCCTATGCTAAAAGAGCCGGAGATTTAAAAAATAAGGAGAGTAACTATGAATAAAAGAAGCCCTTGGCTACTTCTACTAATATCCTTAGTAATTATAGCCCTGGCCCTGGTTAGCTTTACCGACCTTCTAGGAGTTGAAGCCCTGGTCAAAAAGCTAAATCTAGGACTGGACATTGAAGGTGGAGTAGCTATAGTCTTTGAAGGGGAAAAGGCAAATATGAGTGATGAAGAGTTTGCTCTTGCCATGGAACAAACAAAGAATGTTTTAGTAAGAAGAATAGATGCCTTTGGCCTTACCGAGCCCAATATTACAAAGCAGGGCACAGCCAGGATAAGGATTGAACTTCCCGGTGCCAAGGACGTTGATGAAGCCCTGGCCCAGGTGGGTAGAACAGCAGTGCTCAGCTTCTACCAGGTTAGGGATGGTGCCTTTGTGACTGAAGGCTCACCTTTTTTTGAGGAAGGATTTCCTGGCAAACTACTTTTTCAAGGAGACAAACTTGAAACTGCAGGGGTAGCCCTGGATGAAGGTCAACCCGTTGTTACCCTTAAACTATCCAGTGAAGCCTCCAGCATCTTCTCTGAAGCTTCCAAGGATATAGTGGATAACTACACAGTAAAGGAAGGCCAGATAGCCATAGTCTTGGATGACCAGGTTATCAGTGCACCCATGGTATCTAGCTACCTTGATTCTAAGGATCTCATCATCAAGGGTAGGTTTAGCTCCGATGGAGCCATAATGCTTTCTTCCTTGATTAGGGGAGGAGCCCTGCCACTGGATCTTAAAGAGGTTCAAACAACCTTTATAAACGCCACCCTGGGAAGAGATGCCCTAAATCGCAGTATTAGAGCGGGCATCTATGGCATTATATCAGTCCTGGTGATTTTAATTGTAAGATATTATTTTGCAGGCTTTTTGGCTAGTCTATCCCTAATTCTCTACGGGTCTTTATTATTTATTGTCATGATTATTTTTAAAGCCACCCTTACCCTACCTGGTATAGCAGGACTGGTATTAAGTGTGGGAATGGCAGTGGATGCCAATGTCATTATCTTTGAAAGACTAAGAAAAGAACTTGAGTTAGGTAAAAGTCTAGGTGGATCTATAAAGACTTCCTTTAGCAAGGCTATGGCAACAATCCTTGACTCTAACATAACTACTCTGCTGGCAGCCCTTATCCTCTACAATTTTGGGGAGGGTCCAATTAAGGGTTTTGCCGTGACACTAATGATAGGAATTGTACTGAGTATGTTCACAGCTGTAGTAGTTACAAGACAGCTTTTAAACCTATCCAGCCATATTCCTGGCCTGCAAAAGCCAAGACTCTATGCTGTGAAGGGAGTTAAACATGAGAATCGTTAAATCCTATAAAATATGGTTTATCCTGTCGGCTGTAATCATCCTAGCAGGCCTAGGGATGATTGCCATATCAGGCCTTAATTTTGGAATTGACTTTACTGGAGGCACCATGCTCAGCTTTAATCCTGAAAGGGACCTGGTAGCTGAGGATATCGCCCAGGCCCTTAAGGACCTTGAACTAGACCCAGTAATCCAACACCAGGGCCTAAGTGATGAAACAGTCATAATAAAAACTAAGAAATCCCTGGATACCGATGGACGTAACCAAATAAGGGAGATACTGATTGACACCTTCGATCTGGAGGCTGATCTTAAGATGGATGGAGAGCAGTTTGGACCCAATATAGGCGAGGAAATTAGTTTAAAGGCCTTAACCTCTATGGCTCTTGCTGCAGGGGGAATGCTGATCTATGTAACTATTAGATTCCAGTTCTACTATGGTGTAGCCGCAATTATTGCCCTTATCCATGATATGCTGATGATGGTCAGTTTCTATGCATTTTTTAGCATAACAGTTAACAGCAATTTTATAGCAGCTATCCTGACCATACTAGGCTACTCTATAAATGACACCATTGTTATTTTCGATAGAATAAGAGAAAATCACAAGTACATGAAAAATAAAGATAGGATGGAGCTAGCTGGGATAAGTATAGACCAGTCTATGTCAAGGACCCTTCTAACTTCACTTACAACCTTTGTTGTTGTCTTTTTTCTCTACATCTTTGGAGTTAGTACTGTTAGGGAGTTTGCCCTTCCACTTATGTTTGGCATAGTGGCTGGAACCTATTCCTCGGTATTTATCGCAGGACCACTTTGGGCTCTAATTAGTAGAGACAAGTAATGCTACCCAGCCTATATTATGACTCTCTTTGGGAAGAAATTGAGCTCAGTGAAGATAGCCTGGAGCTAGCAGGAAAATTTGATCTTTCTTCCTATCTTGTTCAGCATCTCTTGGGACTTTTTTCCAGGGAAGAGGATATAGAAGACTTTTTAGACCCAAGGCCAGAACCTGGCTATATTCCTGGCACCACTAGGCTAGCTAGGATTCTTGACCAGGCTATAAAGGAGAAAAAGACCCTGCTACTCTTTGGGGATTATGATGTTGATGGCCTTAGCTCTGTAGCTCTGATGAAAAACTTCCTAGAGCTAAATGGAGTAGAGGCCCTCCACTATATACCCAGTCGTTATAGGGAGGGCTATGGCCTTAGCATGGAGGCAATTGATTTACTTCCTCCCACTGAGCTGGTTATAACCTTCGACTGTGGAATTACTTCTGTTGAAGAGGTGGCCTATCTTAAAAAAAAGGGTATAGAGGTTCTTATAACCGACCACCATGAACCTGGAGAAAAGCTACCGGACTGCCCTATAATAAACCCCAAGCTAGAGGGAAACTTTAGGGACTTGGCTGGAGTAGGGGTTGCCTATAAACTAAGTGAGTTTCTCAGTAAGGAGATGGGCTACATCCAGGCCGAGGAAAGCCTGGTCTATGCCATGCTAGGGACCATAAGCGATTTAATGCCCCTGGTGGGTGAGAACCGCTATATAGCAAAAAAGGGTCTTGAGCTCTTTGAGAAGACAAACCACCCTGGTCTTGCAGCCCTTCGAGGTCTTATTAAAGGCCAAGCCTCAGCCCAGGATATAGCCTTTAAAATAGGCCCCATGCTAAATGCAGCAGGACGCCTGGGGGAGGCTGAAGAAGCACTGGAACTCCTTCTTGGCCAGGGAGATCTTACTTCACTTATAGAAAAACTGCTTTTATATAATGAAGAGAGAAAAAGTGAAGAAAATTCTACTGTTGAGGAGGCCCTAGCCAAGGTAGATCCTTCCCAGAAACTTATAGTGGTAGAGGGCAGGTGGAAAAAGGGAGTTCTGGGGCTGGCAGCTTCTAGGATTTCTTCTAAATATAGAAAACCTACGATTATACTAGATGAGAGTCTAAGCGGTTCTTCCAGAAGTCTTGGTAATTTTTCTATTATTGATGCCCTGAAGCATAGCTCTGAATATCTGAGTCATTATGGTGGCCATAAGATGGCAGCAGGGCTCAAAATCAAGGAGGGAAGATTAGAGGACTTTAAAGAGTCTATTACAACCTATGCCCAGGAGAATTTTGACTTTATAGGTACTAGAAAAAAAATTCCCTATATATCCCTGCAAGCCAGTGATATAAACCTAAGACTGCTAGATGAAGTAGAAAAACTTTCACCCTATGGTATAGGTAATCCACAAATAAATTTTTATCTAGATAATCTTGAGTTTATTGATTTTAGAAAACTGGGTAAAGCAGGCAAGGCTTTTCTTTTGAATTTTAAGTCCCAGGACCGCAGGTTTGACTTCTTATCTTTTAGGTCTGACTTAACTGAACTTGAAGTAGGTAGGAAGTACAGGGTGATATTTACAGTGGAAAAGGATGTTTTTAGAGATATTCTTAGTATAAAACTCCTACTAAGGGATCTAAGACCCCAGGAGCCCCTTTTAGAAAGCAGTAACCTCTTTCTTCCCTTCTATGGAAATCTTGCCAGCTCTATTGCAGCTTATCGAGGAGAAAACAGGAGTTTTCAACTTCCTCTCTATGAAGAGAAGAGAATCTATAATTTCGGAGATAGAGAATTTCCAGAGAGCTTTCCCCATCCCGGGGCCTTTCAGGGTCAGGCTAGAGAACTTTTAGAGGATCTACCCGATAGGGAGGATCTTGTAAAAATCTACAGCTGGTTAAAAAGACAAAAGGGTGAATTTTCCTGGTCCATGGCTAGAAGGCCATTTTTGGCCATGGTTAGCCTTTTAATATTTGAAGAACTAGAACTTATAAACTATACTAACAAGGATGGAAGTTGTTCTTATAATATTCTAGACAAGGACAATAAAATTGATTTAGATAAATCTCCAACCTTTAGAAAGATCAAGGAGATCAAGGAGGACATGAATGAATCTTATTGAGAAAATAAGAGAGATTGATAACTATCCTGTGGAAGGGGTTAGCTTCAAGGATATAACCACTCTTCTTTTGGACCCCCAGGCCTTTAAAATAGCGATGGATCAAATGATTGAGCTAGCAAGTAGCCTAGATTTTAACAAGGTCCTGGCAGCTGAAGCCCGTGGTTTTATTGTAGGTGCCCCCCTTGCCTACGCCCTTGAAAAATCCTTAGTCCCAGTTAGAAAACCTGGAAAGCTGCCCTATACTACATTAAAAAAAGAATATGACCTTGAGTATGGTAGTGATTTTTTAGAAGTCCATAGCGATGCTATAAAGGCTGGAGATAGGGTATTAATTGTAGATGACCTTCTTGCTACAGGTGGCACATCAGCTGCTATCCGGGATATGGCTTTGGACCAGGGAGCCGAGGTAGCAGGGTATATTTATTTAATTGAGCTGGATGCCCTTAAGGGCAGGGATAGGCTAGGTGAATATCCTGTGGAAAGCATCATACATTATAAGGAATAAAATGGATAGAGAGCTCTATTTAAGACGGTTAAAGAAGACAAGTCCCAATCATAATTTTGAATTAATTGGTGAAGCCTTTGATTTTGCTGCCAAGGCCCATGAGGGGCAGTTTAGACGCTCGGGGGAGAGCTATGTAAGCCATCCCGCAGAAGTTAGCCTGATACTTGCATCCCTGGACCTGGACGATGACACCATAATCGCTGGGCTTCTTCATGATGTAATTGAGGATACCTCCTATGGCTACGAAGGAGTTACTGGACTCTTTGGTGAGGATGTAGGAGAAATCGTCGATGGAGTCACAAAAATTGAAAAGATAAACTATGCCAGTAAGGAAATCCAGCAGGCGGAGAATTTCAGGAAAATGCTGCTAGCTATGAGTAAGGATATCAGGGTCATAATAGTAAAGCTGGCAGACAGGCTACACAATATGAGGACCCTGGCCTTTAAGAGCCCTGAATCCCAGCTGAGAACTGCAGAGGAAACCCTGGACATCTATGTACCTATTGCTCATAGGCTGGGTATTTTTAAGCTGAAATGGGAGCTTGAGGACCTGTCCTTTATTTATTTGCATCCAGAGGACTATAGGGATATATCCAATAGGGTGGATAAGAGAAGGGTAGAAAGAGAAGCCTATATTGAGAAAATTATAGGACAGATTAAAGGCTTACTGGTCAATGAAAATATAGGTTCTGATATCTATGGCAGACCCAAAAACCTCTATAGTATTTATAAAAAAATGACTCTTAAGAACCGGACCTTTGAAGAAATCCACGACCTAACAGCCATCAGGGTCATTGTAGAAGAAGTAGCCCAGTGCTACGCTGTCCTAGGTATTATCCATAGCAAATGGAAACCCATACCCGGTCGTTTTAAAGACTATATTGCTATGCCAAAACCCAATATGTACCAGTCCCTGCATACCACTCTTCTTTCAGAAAATGGGGAGACCTTTGAGGTCCAGATAAGAACCGAGGAAATGCACAGGGTAGCTGAGTATGGTATTGCGGCCCACTGGAATTACAAGGCTGGGAAAAAGGGGATTTCTGGGCAAAGCGACCTCCACTGGATTGACCAGCTTATGGAGTGGCAAAAGGAGATGGAAAATCCCCAGGAATTTATTAATTCTGTAAAGATGGACCTTTATAACACCCATGTCTATGTCTTTACACCCATGGGTAATGTTATTGAGCTTCCCGACGGATCAACTCCTGTGGATTTTGCCTACAAGATTCATACCGATGTCGGTAACACCTGTGTAGGTGCCAAGGTCAACAGCAGGATTGTTCCCCTTAATTATCAACTAAAAATCGGGGATATAGTTGAAATCCTTACAGCTAAAAATTCTCCAGGCCCCTCTAGGGACTGGCTTAACTTCGTTAAGTCCTCCCAGGCCAAGAATAAAATTAAGAATTTCTTTAAAAAGGAGAGCCAGCAGGAGAACATAGAAAATGGTAAGGAAGTTCTAGAAAAAAGCCTAAAGAAATACGGTCTTAGTCCCAAGGAGGCCCTGACTCCTAAGGTGGTTAATGAGCTTCTAGATAAACTTAGTCTTAAGAACCTAGACCACCTATATGCAGCCCTGGGCTATGGTGGAATTGGCTTTAGACAGATCCTTTCCACCATTAGAGAAAATATTGCTCCTGAGGAGAAAACCATCCACCTGGGTAAGAGCAGGGCTGGTGGTTCCAGTACTGGAATAATAGTAGAGGGCATGGAAGACCTACAGGTTCGCTTTGCCAAGTGCTGTAACCCTCTACCCGGGGATAGTATTATAGGCTATATAACCCGGGGCAGTGGAATCACCGTCCACAAGAGCTCCTGTACCAATTTTAGCAAGGGCAAGGACGAAATGAACAGGTTTATTGAGGTAGCCTGGGATGATGAGGCCAAGATAACCCATTCAGCAAGCCTAAAGGTTATAGGTAGGGATAGGCCAGGATTTTTAAATGATATAACAGCTGTAATTCAAAATATGAAATACGTCCTAACTGGAGTTAATGCCAGAGTAAATAACGAACAGCTGGCTAGGGTCATTGTAAGCTTTGATGTCAATAATGCGGCAGAACTGGAGAGCGTTTCTAGTAAGCTAAAGATCCTTCCAGGAGTCATGGAGGTCCATAGAATATGAGGGCAGTTATACAAAGGGTTAAAAAAGCCTCAGTTACCGTAGAAAAAGAGCTAGTTGGCTCAATAAATCTAGGTTTTCTCGTTCTTCTTGGTATTGAAGAGGATGATAGTGAAGAGGACCTGGCTTATATAACAAAGAAAATTCATGGACTCAGAGTATTTGAGGATGATGAGGAGAAGATGAACCTTAACCTCCAAGATGTTGGAGGGGAGATTCTTCTTATCAGCCAGTTCACCCTCTATGGTAATACGAGGAAGGGCAATAGACCCTCCTTTGTCAGGAGTGCTAGGCCAGAAAAGGCCCAGCCCATGTATGAGAAAATGGCTGAGGACCTAAAAAATCTAGGCCACAGGGTTGAAACCGGAATCTTTGGAGCCTCTATGGAGGTAGAACTCATTAACTCGGGTCCTGTAACCATAATGATGGACAGCAGAAAGGAAATTTAATGATCGAAAGAATTTTGCTTCCTGGTATGGGAGTAAATTGTTACATCTACTACAATGATAAAAAAGAAGCCTTTATGGTAGATCCAGGCCTTGTCCATAAAAAGATTGATGAATTTGTGGAAAATAACCAGCTTATAATCCAAGCCATACTACTTACCCACGGCCACGGTGACCATATAATGGGGGTAGAACATTATAGTAAACTTTATAATTGTCCCGTCTATGCCCATACAAATGAGAGGGAAATCCTTGAAAACTATAGGTTAAACCACTCTAAAGACCTGGGTGGGGTAGAGGTGGAGTTAAGAGATGTAAACTACTTCAATAGTAAAGCTAGCCTGGACCTGGCTGGTATCAAGGTCCAGTGTATCCACAGCCCTGGCCATAGTCCAGGAGGAGTTAGCTATCTTACCGATGAGGGACTTTTTAGTGGGGATACCCTCTTTAAGCTGGGTATAGGCCGCTATGATCTTCATGGAGGGGACCTTAAAGCCCTAGAAAAATCTGTTTTTAAACTATACAACCTAGCCGATGATACAAAGGTCTATCCAGGCCATGGTGTAGCCACCACCATTGGCTATGAGAAGACTAAAAATCCCTACTTTAGAAAATGACCTTCTACAGCAAGGATAAAAAAGCCGTTAGGGTCTATGACCTCTTGCATGGATTCTTTGAAGAGGTTGCCTGGGGAGATGAAAAGAGCGATCTTTATTATGAAGATGGCCTTTTTGTTTTTGAAAAGATGGGAATTGAGCTGGCCACCAGTGATAATTTTATTGAGGAAATCTATGAAGAGCTGGCTCTTCACTTTAAACCATTGTCTGAATGGGGAAGACTAAGTGGTGTCAGGCCTCTTAAAATTCTACGCAATGAGAAGGCCCAGGAAAAAGATGACAAGCAAATTCTTAATAGTCTAATTACAAGATACAGGCTTTCACCCAAGAAAGCCAGCCTCCTCTTGGAGGTCTATAGGAACCAGGAAGCAATATATACTAGGGATAGAGATAAGCTTAGCCTTTATATATCCATACCCTTTTGTCCCAGCATATGCTCCTACTGCTCCTTTCACACCAGGCCCTATGAAAAAAGCCTGGCAGAGGCCTATCTTGAAAATCTACTCTTAGACCTTGACTATGCCAAGGAGCTAATAAAAACAAATAATAGGAAGCTTGATTGCATCTATGTTGGGGGTGGGACCCCCTGGGTCCTTGATTCTTCCAGTCTTACAAGGCTTTTTTCTTCCCTGGAGGACTTTTCAGAATTAAAGGAATTTACCTTTGAGGGAGGAAGACTGGACGCTTTAGACCTAGAGAAGGCCGAGATGGTATCAAAATATGCAAGCCGGGTCTGCATAAACCCCCAGAGCCTAAGTCCTGGCCTAACGCCCCTTCTAGGCAGGCCCGAGGCTGAGAATATTGATTACTGGATGAATTACTTTAGGGATAAAAAACTTCAGATTTCTTCAGACCTCATAGCTGGTCTCCCGGGAGAAAATTTAGCAAGCTTTACCCGTTCGCTAGAAAGGCTAATCAAGCTTGGTCCCGACAATATTACTATACACAACCTCTCTTTAAAAAAGGGAGCCAGGTTAAAGGAGGCCGGAAATAGCCATGAGCTGGGCTCCATGCTGGATAGGGGTTATGGCCTACTTAAGGACGCAGGCTATAAACCCTACTATATCTATAGGCAAAAAAACATGCTGGGTAGGGGAGAGAATCTAGGCTATGAAAGAGGGAAGACTGCCTCAATTTATAACATACGCATGATGGAGGATGCCCATGAGATCCTATCCTTGGGTTCCAATGCTGTAAGTAAGAAAATAATTGAGGGAGAGCCCTTTAGAATTACCACAGCAAGGAATGTGTCTCTATACACTGAGGATAAAAATACTAGAAGGAATCTTTTAGAGAGTTTCTTTGAATAAAATATTTAACCAGGGGTAAACTTCCCTTGTAAATAAGGAAAAGAGGTATTTGATGAAGCTACACGAACGTCTAATAAATTATGTGAAGTTCGACACAAAAGCCGATGCTAGCCAATCTATTTGTCCCACAAGTCCAGGTCAGATGGAACTGGCAAGATTTCTAAAGGATGAGCTAGAGGAGCTGGGACTAAAAACCAGTCTATCAGAGGATGGCTATCTTTTTGGACACCTGGAGGCCAATAGCGATAAAGAGGTCTACCACCTGGGTTTTCTTGCCCATCTAGATACTGCCCCCGATGCGCCAGGTAAAAATGTAAGCCCTAGGATACATCATTATGAAGGTGGGGACATTCTGCTTGAGAGTGGACTTGTAATTTCACCTGAGGATTTTCCCAATCTTAATAACTATCTAGGCCAGTATTTAATGATAACCGATGGAAGGACCCTGCTGGGTGCCGATGATAAGGCTGGAATTGCAGCCATAATGGAGGTTCTTCAAAGGCTCCAAAGAAATCCCCAGATAAAGCATGGAAAAATATCAGTTGCCTTTACTCCCGACGAGGAGATAGGCAGGGGACCCCACAGATTTGATGTAGAGGCCTTTGGTGCAGACTACGCCTATACCATTGATGGAGGTCCAGTGGGAGAGCTAGAGTATGAGAACTTTAATGCAGCAGGTGCCGAAATAACCTTTGTAGGTAGGAGTGTCCATCCCGGTACTGCCAAGGACCAGATGATAAACGCCCTGCATATGGCCATGGATTTTGAGAGAGCCCTACCAGCTGATGAAAAGCCTATGTTTACTGAGGGTTATGAGGGCTTCTATCATCTTACCAATCTAGAGGGTGGAGTTGGTCAAGCAAAAAGTGAGTATATTATAAGGGACCATGACAAGGAAAAATTCCTTGCTAAAAAGGCCAGGGTGGAAGAGCTTGTCAAGGACATGCAGGATAGGTATGGCCAGGATATGGTCCTTCTCAAAATGGAGGATAGCTACTACAACATGAAGGAAAAAATTGAGCCTGTCATGTTTGTAGTTGATTATGCCAAGGAGGCTATGGAAAACCTAGGCATTAAACCTGTGGTCAAGGCCATAAGAGGTGGCACCGATGGTGCCCAGCTCTCCTTTAAGGGCCTACCCTGTCCCAACCTCTTTACGGGTGGAGAGAACTTCCACGGCCCCTATGAATTTATTTCCCTAGAGGCTCTAAGTAAAAGTGCAGACTTGGTGGAAGAAATAATCAAGGTCTATGAAGCCAAGGGCAAATAGTTAAATTTAGGCTTTAAAGGTGGGTTTTTCTCCCACCTTTATTGCTTTTTTACCTGATCTGTTGTAAACTAACTACAGTTAAATAGCCAGTAGAAAGAGTAGTTCTAAAAAAATTTTCCAGAGAGAAGACGGTGGTGGGAGTCTTTAGATTTTAAGGAATGAAGACATCTATATAAAGGCAGCTAAAGAAGAGGGAATTTTCCAATTAGGGTGGCAACGCGGGTTAGGCTCGTCCCTATGTCGGAGGTTCTTTTTTGTTAAGAAGGAGGAAGAATGATTCAAAAGCCAAAGGGAACCAGGGACCTTCTCCCTGAAACCTGTGAGAAGATTAGAAAACTTGAGGATAGCTTTATCCATCTCTGTGGCCTCTATGGCTATAGAGAGATTCGCTTTCCCATGTTTGAAAAGACCTCACTTTTTCAAAGAAGTGTAGGCGAATCCTCGGATATTGTAAGAAAAGAGATGTTTAGAGTAATAAGTGGAGCCAATCTAGATAAATACTGCCAGGGTGACTACGACCTGGTAAAGGATGGCTTAACACTAAGACCTGAAGGAACCGCTCCAACGGTGAGGAGTTTTATTGAAAACAAGCTCTACGCCCAGGCCCAGCCTACCAAACTCTTTTACATGGGGTCAAACTTTAGAAATGAACGGCCCCAGGCAGGCAGATTTAGAGAATTTACCCAGTTTGGTATAGAGTATATTGGGTCCCAGGATGCCTATTGTGACGCCGAGGTCATAGGCCTTGCAATGGATCTTATTGAAAATGAGGGAGTTAAGGATCTTGAGCTGAGAATAAACTCTGTAGGCTGCCCCAACTGTAGGGGTAACTACCAAAAGGTCCTCAAGGACTTTCTTGCCGACAAGGTAGAACATCTTTGTTATGACTGCCAGGAGAGGTATGAGGTCAATCCCCTAAGGATTATAGACTGCAAGATTGAAGCTGATCAGGAGCTAATTAAGGGTTATCCTATCCAGCTGGACCATCTTTGTGATGACTGTCATGAACATTTTAATAGTTTAAAGAGCCACTTAAAGTCCCTAGGCTATGATTACCTGGTTGACCCTAGTATAGTAAGGGGGCTAGATTATTATACAAAAACGGCCTTTGAGATTATTTCCCCCTCCCTGGGTAGCCAGTCTACTATCTGTGGTGGTGGACGCTACGATGGCCTGGTTGAAGAACTTGAGGGTCCCAGTACACCAGCTGTAGGCTTTGGCCTAGGCATGGATAGGCTCCTTATAGCCAGTGAGCTCGCTAAGAAGGATGAAAAGCTCCAGCCACAAAGAAGGGGAATTCTTCTACTTCCCTTGGGCCAGGAGCAAAAGGAGGCTCTGGTAGCCCTGAGTGCTAAACTAAGAAAGTCAGGCCACTACTGTGAAATGGAGGTCCTGGGAAGGAGCCTGCGCTCAGCTATGAAGTATGCCGATAAAAACATGTTTAAAAGCGTCCTAGTCTATGGGGAAAGTGAAAAAGAAAAACAGGTAGTCCTCCTTCGCGACATGGAGGGGGGAGAGCAGGTGGAGGTGGCCATGGACAGGATTTTGGAGGTTATAAATGACAAGTCTTTTAAATAGGTCCTATTATAGTAGTGAGATTGACCTGGCAAATGTGGGTGAGGAGATCATCCTAAATGGCTGGGTGTCAAATAAGAGAAATTTAGGCTCCCTAATATTTATAGATTTAAGAGATAGGGAGGGTCTTGTCCAGCTGGTTTTTGACGAGGAGGATAATAAGGACCTCTACGCTAGAGCCTCAAAACTCGGTAGGGAGTACGTAATTGGTGTAAGGGGTATACTAAGAAAGAGGGCCTCAGTAAATCCAGACCTTGCCACGGGAGAGGTTGAACTCAAGGTAGACGAACTTGAGGTTTTTAGCACCTCCGATGTTCCACCAATCCATATAAGGGAAGACGATGGAGCCAAGGAGGAACTAAGGCTTAAATATCGCTACCTTGATTTAAGAAAGAAAAAGAACATGGATAGACTTAGACTGAGGGCCAAGATAAACTCGGTTTTAAGAAGCTATCTAGAAAAAGAGGACTTTATTGAATTTGAAACTCCAATTCTAAATAAGACCACCCCTGAGGGTGCCAGGGACTATCTGGTTCCCAGCAGGGTAAACCCGGGTAAGTTCTACGCCCTTCCCCAGTCACCCCAGATCTTTAAGCAACTCCTTATGATATCTGGTGCTGATAGGTATTATCAGATTACCAGGTGTTTTAGAGATGAGGATCTTAGAGCCGACAGACAGCCTGAGTTTACCCAGCTGGATATAGAGATGAGCTTTGTAGACCAGGAGGCAGTGATTGAGCTTAATGAAGGTCTTATGAAACACCTCTTTAAAGAAATTGCCGGCTACGACCTTGAGCTTCCTCTAAGGAGGATGACCTATGCTGAAGCCATGGAAAAATACGGCAGTGACAAGCCCGATACCCGCTTTGACCTGGAACTTCTTTCCTTGGAAGAGGTTTTTAGAGACTCAGGCTTTCAGGTTTTTGCTAGGGCCATCCAGGATGGCAAGTCAGTAAGGGGCATCTTTGTCCCCGGTGATGGGCTCTTTAGCAATAAGGAGCTTAAGAATATCGAGAAAAAAGCCAAGACCTACGGGGCCGGGGGCCTTGCTACAGTTATCCTAGGTGAGGAAATAAAGGGAACTATAGCAAAATTTCTAGGTGAAGAGGAACTTGATAAGCTGTGGAAACTGGCCCAGGGTCAAGAGGGTACCTTCTTTATAGTCTCCGATGAGAAAAAGGTGGTCCAAACTGTCCTAGGAAACCTCAGAGGCAGTATTGCCAGGGATAAAAACCTATTTGATCCCAAGAAGTTTGACCTGCTTTGGATAGTTGACTTTCCAGCCTTCCACTATGACGAGGATGAGAAGAGGTATGTTGCCGAGCACCATCCCTTCACAATGCCTAAAAAAGATGATCTGGTCTACCTGGACAGCGACCCCCTCAAGATCAATGCCGATTGCTATGATTTAGTTGTCAATGGATTTGAGACTGCCTCTGGTAGCATTAGGATCCACGATAGTGATCTTCAGGCCAAGGTCTTTGATGTGCTGGGCTTTACTAAGGAAGAAGCCAAGGACCGCTTTGGCTTTTTTATAGATGCACTGCGCTACGGTACGCCTCCCCATGGAGGCATTGCCTACGGCCTTGATAGGCTGACCATGATCTTCAGTGAAACTGAAAATATCAGGGATGTTATAGCCTTTCCCAAGAGCCTACAAGCAACCTGCCTAATGAGTGATGCCCCCAGCTACGCCGATGATAAACAACTTGATGAGCTCCACATAAGGGTTATTAAAGATGAAAATCAAAGCTAAAGTACTAGCCTATGAAAATGGTAAAGCCTATCTAGAAACCCTGCCTGAGGGACAGTGTGTAGGCTGTAAGGGTTGTTCCCAGGCAGAAAGCAAGGAACTTGTCCTAAAGACGTCACCGGTTAAAGCCGGTTCCCAGGTCTGGATAAGCATGGAAAAAAGCGATGTAACCAGAGCTGCTCTACTGGGCTATGGACTGCCCCTTGTGCTATTTATGTTGGGATTGTTCCTAGGCATTGAAATTTTCAAAGAAAGTCGCTATGATAGTATGAGCGAATTAATAGGTCTTGGAATTGGTCTAGTCCTCATGCTTACTACCTATTTGATATTAAGGATGGGGGAGAAGGCTAGAGAGAATAATCCAAGTTACCAGGCAAAAATTGTATCTGAAATTCAGGAGGAATTATGGAATCTTTAAAGAAATATGACCCAAGTCTTTATGAGATTATAGGCAAGGAAAAGCTACGCCAGGAAGAGGGCCTTGAACTTATAGCCTCAGAGAACTTTGTTTCTCAATCAGTGCTGGACGCCTTAGGAAGTGTTCTAACAAATAAATATGCAGAGGGTTATCCTGGAAAACGCTACTATGGTGGCTGTGAATTCGTAGATGAAGCTGAAAATCTAGCCAGGGACCGCATGTGTGAACTCTTTGGTGCAGATCATGCCAACGTCCAGCCCCACGCTGGAAGCCAGGCCAACATGGCAGCCTATTTTGCTCTTATTAAGCCTGGTGATAAGGTACTGGGTATGGCACTTGATAATGGCGGCCACCTAACCCATGGCTCACCGGTTAACTTCTCGGGCCAGCTCTATGACATCTCCTCCTATGGAGTTGATGATAATGGCTATATTGATTATGATGAAGTTGAGAAAAAGGCCCTTGAAGTCCAGCCTAAAATGATCATTGCTGGTGGTAGCGCCTATTCAAGAGAAATTAATTTTAAGCGCTTTAAAGAAATTGCTGATAAGGTGGGAGCCTATCTCCTAGTGGACATGGCCCATATTGCTGGCCTTGTAGCTGCAGGAGAGCATATGAATCCTGTTCCCTATGCTGATGTTGTAACAACAACCACCCATAAGACTTTAAGGGGACCAAGGGGAGGAGCTATCCTCTGTAAGGCAGAACATGCCAAGGCCATTGACAAGTCAGTCTTTCCTGGTATGCAGGGCGGCCCTCTGGAGCACGCTATTGCTGCCAAGGCAGTCTGCTTTAAAGAGGCTATGGAGCCAGCCTTCAAAGACTATATTAAACAAGTTAAAAAGAATGCAGCTAGCCTGGCAGATGCCCTTAAGGAGCTTGGCTACGATATAGTAAGTGGTGGAACCGATAACCACCTTATGTTAATTGACCTTCGTTCTAAGAGTCTTTCTGGAAAGGAAGCTGAAGCCCTTCTAGGAGAGGTCCATATAACTGTAAATAAGAATACAGTTCCAAAGGAAACAGAGTCTCCCTTTGTAACCAGTGGTATTCGTATTGGTACAGCAGCCCTTACAACAAGGGGTATGATGGAAAAAGAGATGAAGGCTATTGCCAAACTAATGGATGAGGCTATGATGAAATCAAGAAATATTGATGAAATCTCAGCCGATGTCAAGGCTCTAGCAGCAAGTTTTCCACTATTCAAATAAATAACCTGTGAATCAAAAATATGCACCCCTGTAGGTGCATCTTTTTTCTTAACCTATCTGCCTTTTAAAAGTCCTCTGTTTAATCGATGAGGGGGAAAAGCCCAGCAGTTTGAAGATATATTCCATTATGTAGCCTGTAACAAATAGCCTCTTTTTTATAGGCCAGAAAGGCTAGGATAATAAGACCTACTATTATGT
>CAYFUM010000002.1:0-93139 GCA_964346475.1 uncultured Peptostreptococcaceae bacterium | reverse complement strand
TAAGGTAAATGCAATACCCTAGGAAGGGAGGGGCTCAGTTTACTTTGGAAAGTAAGGGTGTAAAAAATGTATTTATATTTAGCGAGGGAAGCTCTTGAAATATGGCTCTTGCTGTGATAAAATGCTTAAGGTTAAATACACACCTATCCATAGAACTACTTGTGCCTATAGGTTAAGGATGGGGAGGACAAACAAGGAGGAAATTAATATGTCCGTTGTATCAATGAAAAGTTTATTAGAAGCAGGTGTCCACTTTGGTCACCAAACCAAGCGCTGGAATCCAAAGATGAAGCCCTATATCTACACAGAGCGTAACGGCATTTATATTATTGATTTACAAAAATCAGTAAAAATGCTGGAAGATGCCTGTGATTTTGTAAGGGATCTGGCCAGCAAGGGTGGTAAGGTACTCTATGTTGGTACTAAAAAGCAGGCTCGTATAGCTATTGAGCAGGAAGCAAAAAGAGCTGGAATGTACTATATTAATCAAAGCTGGAAGGGTGGTCTTATGACTAATTTTGAAACCATCCGCAGCCGTATTGAATATCTTTTTGAGCTAGAGGAAATGGAAGCCGATGGAACTTTTGAAGCTCTACCCAAAAAAGAAGTTATCCTACTTCGCAGGGAAAAGGAAAAGCTAGAGCGTTTCTTTAGTGGAATTCGTGATATGGAAGAATTGCCTGATGCGATTTTTATAATTGATCAAAATAAAGAGAAAATCGCGATTCATGAAGCTAAACTTCTTGGCATTCCTGTAATTGGAATTCTAGACACTAACTGTGACCCTGATGAAATTGACTATCCCATCCCAGGAAATGATGATGCTATTCGCGCTATTAAACTACTTTCTGCCACAATAAGCACGGCAATTCTGGAAGGAAAGGCTGCTATGGATGCCGAGGAAATCGAAGATACAGAAGAGGTCGAAGTAGAAGAGACAGAAGAGACAGAAGAGATAGAAGAAACAGAAGAAGTAGAAGAAACTGAAGAATAGACAAGTGAGGCATAGGAATTATCAGGAGGTAGTTAATGTCCTTTGGAGTTAAAGAAATAAAAGAATTAAGAGATCTTACCGGCGCAGGCATGATGGATTGTAAAAAGGCTCTGGAAGAAACTGGTGGTGATATAAAGGCAGCTATTGAAAACCTAAGAAAAAAAGGTATTGCATCTTCTGCAAAAAAAGCTAGCCGTATAGCAGCTGAAGGTCTTGTGTCCATGGTTCTTAGTGAAGATGCCAGTGCTGGAGCACTAGTAGAAGTCAATGCTGAAACAGACTTTGTTGCCAAGAATAAAGAATTTAGTGATTTTGTTGAAAGCCTAGCAAGCCTAGTCCATGAGCATAGACCTCAGGATATGGAGGCTCTTAACCAGATAGATTTTGAAGATAAAAATGTTGATACAGCCTTAAAGGCCCTTATAGCTCGTATCGGTGAAAATATGAACATCCGTCGCTTTGAGCATACCGAAGTTGATAAGGGAATAGTTGCTGGTTATCTTCACGGCAATGGAAGAATAGGTGCACTAGTTGTCCTTAATACCCAGGCCTCCCAGGCTGATGTAGCCGAGCTTGGCAAGGACCTAGCCATGCAGGTGGCTTCAATGAGTCCCAAGTATATTTCCAGGGATGATATTGACGAAGCCTATATCGAGAGTGAAAAGAAAATTCTTCTTGAGCAGGCTCTTAATGAAAATGCCCAGGCCGAGGCAGCTGGTCAAAAGGCCAAGCCAAGGAATATCATCGAAAAAATGGTAGAGGGCCGTCTCAATAAAGAGCTGCGCGATGTTTGTCTTCTGGAGCAAGCCTTTATTAAGGATGGCGATTTAACTGTCGGTAAGCTGATTGAAAGTAAAGAAAAAGAACTAGGAAGAAAAATCCTAGTTGAAAAAATTGTGCGCTACGAAGTAGGTGAAGGACTCGAAAAAAGAGAAGAGAACTTTGCTGAAGAAGTAGCTAAGCAAATGGCTTAGTATTTATCTAACACTAATTTGTTTGAAAAATGGGTTGACCTAGGGTCGACCTATTTTTATTTAATATAACTTATTTATTAATGAGCTTCTAATCCCTGGCTAGTCCTTGATGAATTTGTTAAAGGATGTTAGAATAATTAGTAGATTAAATGATTTTTGGAGGTGACTTTGGAGTATAAACGAATACTTTTGAAGCTCAGTGGCGAAGCCCTGGCACCAGAAAGTGGTGTGGGGATTGATGATAGCATTCTTTATAAGATAGCAGATCAAATTAGAAGACTCCATGAAAAAAAATACGAGATATCAGTGGTTGTTGGAGGTGGAAATTTCTGGAGGGGTCGTAGCAGCCAGGAAATGGACCGCTCCACTGCAGACTATATGGGCATGCTGGCTACTGTGATAAATGGACTGGCTTTACAGGATGGTATTGAAAAGCTTGGAATTCCCACTAGAGTAATGAGTGCAATAGAAATGCCTAAGGTTGCTGAAGCTTATATAAGAAGAAGGGCTATCAGTCATTTAGAGAAAAACAGAGTGGTAATATTTTCAGGAGGCACTGGAAATCCTTTTTTCTCCACTGATACTACAGCCGCGCTTAGAGCTGCTGAAATTGAGGCTGAAATTGTACTATTTGCAAAGACCATTGATGGGGTTTACGATAAAGATCCCAAATACCACAAGGATGCCAGGCGCTATAGTGCTATGACCTATAGGGATATTATCCTTGAGGGACTACAGGTAATGGATCAAACTGCTGCAACCCTATTATTAGAAAATAATATCCCAAGCTTTGTTTTTAGTATGAAGGAAGAAAATAGTTTAGTAACTGCCTTAGAAAATCAAAAAGAAGGTACAATAATCAGGAGGTAATGTTATGGATGATTTTAATAGAGCTTTGGAAATTCAAATGAACAAGGCCTTGGAGTTTCTTAAAACTGAACTTGCTAGTGTCAGAGCCGGAAGGGCTCATCCTGGAATTCTGGATAGAATAGTTGTCAATTATTATGGGACAGACACACCCCTAAATCAACTTGCTTCCGTCAGTGCGCCAGAAGCTAGGCTGATTTTGATTTCACCCTATGATAAGTCTTCTATTGCAGGGATTGAGAAAGCAATATTAAATTCTGATTTGTCCTTGAATCCAAGCAATGATGGAAAGGTAATCCGTCTAAATTTGCCTCTTTTAACTGAGGAGAATAGGAAAAACCTATCCAAACTTGTTAAGAAGCTGGGTGAAGAATCTAAGATAAGCATTAGAAATGATAGGCGTTCCATAATAGAACAGATCAAAAAACAGGAAAAGGATAGTATCATCAGGGAAGATGAGTCTAAAAGAGCCCAGGAAGATATTCAAAAAATTGTTGATAAGTCTGTCTTAGAGGTTGATCGTCTAATTGAGGAAAAAATTCAGGAGATAATGGCGGTCTAATGCTTCCCAATCATGTAGGCTTTATTATGGATGGCAATGGTAGATGGGCCACGTCAAGAGGCCTCTCTAGAAGTGATGGCCATAGGGCCGGAACTGAAAACATCCGCCATATAATAAGGACTAGTAAGGATCTTAAAATCAAGTATCTGACCTTTTATGCCTTTAGTACGGAGAATTTTAAAAGGCCGGTGGCAGAAGTTAGTTTTCTTATGAATCTTCTTGTTGAGTTTTTTAATAAAGAACTCCCTGAACTCAAAAAAGAAGGAGCAAGAATACACATTCTAGGAAGGACAGAGCTCTTTTCTGCCCCCATTAGAATGATCCTTGATAGAGCTGTGAAGACCACTGAGGAAAACGATGATATACATGTCTGTCTGGCATTGGCCTATGGTGGCCGTGGCGAGATCATTGATGCTGTAAATAGGATTATTGCTGATGGGATAAAAAAGGTAGATGAAGATATCTTTACTAGCTATCTTTATACAGCAGGTATACCCGATGTGGATTTTGTCATTAGGACTAGTGGTGAGGAAAGGATTAGCAATTTTCTCCTATACCAGATAGCCTATAGTGAGCTTTATTTCACTTCAGCCTATTGGCCGGATTTTAATAAGGAGAAGTACCTATTGGCACTAGACGAATATGCAAATCGAAAACGTCGCTTTGGAGGAGTTTAATATGAATAAACGATTAGTTAGTGCCCTGGTTGGCATAGTGCTATTATTACTTCTACTTTTTATAGGAGGCTTGGCCCTGCGCATAGCCTTTATAATGATAACCCTTCTATCTATGATGGAATTAAAGGGTACTCTAGGCTCCTCCTATCGCCTGGATGATTTTTTGAGTGCGGTTTTTATTGTCCTTGCTTACTTTTTGCCCTGGGACATAGCTATTACCCTAGGCTTTGTTTATATGGTCACATCATTATTTTTAAGCCTTATTATAAGCCCAAAGGACTTAAGGCGTACCCAAAAAAATTCTTTTGCCTACTTTTTTATTTCAATACCCTTTATCCTTCTCTATAGGCTTGTGGCCTTTTCACCCATTAAATATCTATATGTCCTGGCCTTGGTTTTAGCCTGGGGTAACGATACATCAGCCTACTATGTTGGGAGTTTTTTTGGTAAAACCCATTATACAGACATAAGTCCCAACAAGACACTGGAGGGTGCATTAGGTGGTTTAGTGGGTGGACTTATCCTGGTATCCTTAGTAAAGGCTCTGCTTCTTCCCGAATCTTCCTTTGTAATTACCCTTATATATGGCCTGCTGGGTGGAATTTTTGCTCAGATGGGGGATTTTATAGGAAGTTATATAAAAAGAAGCTGCAAAGTCAAGGATTTTGGTGTTATTATGCCTGGTCATGGAGGTATATTAGATAGGTTTGTTTCTGTCATGTTCACCTCTGTGCTACTTTATTTGATGCATAACTTTTTCTAAAAAATGAAAAGGAGAGATGTCTCCTTTTTTTATTGTTTATTTTATGTTGGTCTATCAAACAAAGTTAAACTTTTAAAGTAGAAAAGTCTAGCTAAACTGGTGTATACTTGATAGCGAGGTAATTATGAAGAAAATTGGTTTACTGGGAGCTAGTGGTTCAATAGGCAGCCAGGCTCTTGATGTAATGGTTAGAGATAGAAGCTTTGAGCTGGCCTATTTTAGTGTACATTATAACATTGATAGAGCAAAGCAAATTATTGATAGATTTATGCCAGAATATGCTCTTATAAGTTCTGAAAGAAGGAGCCTTCTCGGGGACTATTATCGGGATACCAAGATTCTCGGGCTAGAGGATCTAGAGCTCCTAATAAAAAACCAAGAGGCTGACATAGTTTTGAATTCTATGATGGGGATGTCTGGACTCGCTTCCAGTTGGTGGGTCCTAGAGGCGGGACTTAAGCTAGCCCTGGCTAACAAGGAAAGTTTGGTCAGTGCCGGAGGACTGCTTAAAGCTTTGGAAAAAAAACATGGTGGCAGTATACTGCCAGTGGATTCAGAGCACAGTGCACTTTGGCAGTGTATGGAGGGAGAAAATAAGGGGGGAGTTGAGAAGCTTATTTTGACTGCCTCGGGTGGAGCCTTTAGAGACTATAGTCTTGAGGATATGTTATCTAGCCCCGCCAGCTGTGCTCTTAAGCACCCAAACTGGTCCATGGGAAAAAAAATCACCATAGATTCTGCTACACTTATGAATAAAGGACTAGAAGTTATAGAGGCCTACTGGCTTTTTGGAATACCACTAGATAAAATAGAAGTCCTAATTCACAGAGAGAGCATAGTGCACTCCTTGGTCCAGTACCAGGATGGTAGTCTTCTTGCTCAAATGGGTATAGCTGATATGCGCCAGCCTATCCACTATGCCCTCCATGAAAAGAGGAGGGAGGCTCTAAACTTGCCCAGGCTTGATCTTGCCCAGCTTGCTAGACTTACTTTTGAAAAAGTCGACCCTAATAAGTATCCTAGTCTAGCATATTGTCGTCAAGCTTTAGAAGAAGGCGGCAATAGGCCTCTAATCTTAAACACCATAAATGAAGTCATGGTAGAAAAGTATTTGAAGGACGAGATTAATCTAAGGGACTTATTTCAAGCCTTGGAAGATAGCTTTAAGGATAGGTATTATCAGCCAGCCAGTCTGGAGGATCTTCTTGAAGAAGAGGCCAGAATTCGCAGTGAAGTGGAGTAAAAATGCAAACCTTTATTAATTTTATTATAATATTTAATCTAATTGTCTTCTTTCATGAAATGGGACATTTTATTATGGCTAGAAGGCATGGAGTAAGGGTAAATGAATTTGCCCTGGGCATGGGGCCGGTTCTATTTTCTAGGACTAGGGGAGATACCCAGTATTCCCTCAGGATTCTTCCCCTGGGCGGATTTTGCAAAATGGAAGGAGAGGATGAATCCAGTGATAATTCAGGCTCCTTTAGCAATAAGAGCCCTTGGCAGCGTTTTAGTATAATTATCGCAGGCCCTATTATGAATTTCATCCTGGCACTTATCCTCTTTTTGACCCTAAATACCATGACCGGTGTTCCTAGCCTTAATATTTCTCAAGTTATGGAGGGACCAGCTCAAGCGGCTGGTATTGAAGCTGGGGATAGGATAGTTGAAATAAATGGTTCCAGGGTAAAAAACTGGGAAGATATGGTGGCGAAAATTGGTGCGAGCCAAGGAGAGATTACCCTTCAAGTGCTAAAACACCAGGGTAATAAAGAGGTTTATAGTCTAACCCCTGAGCTTAGTGAAGGACGAAAGATAATAGGGGTTATGCAGGGAACTGAAAAAAGCTTCCTAGGGGCAGTAAAATACTCCCTAGCTCAGATAATAATGATTTTTAAGAGTTTCTTTACCTTCTTTTCCCAGCTTTTCAGAGGTCAGGTGAGTGCAGAGGATGTTGCAGGCCCTCTGGGACTTGTCAAGTTAGTAGATGAGGTTACTAAAGCAGGCTTTTACACTGTAATATTTTTCACAGCCTTTTTCAGCATGAACCTTGGTGTTATGAACCTACTTCCTGTTCCAGCTTTAGATGGAGGGAGGCTGATTTTTATTATCCTTGAAATAATTAGGAAAAAACCACTGGATCCTGACAAGGAGGGACTGATACATTTGGTGGGCTTTATATTTTTGATGTTACTCATGGTATTTGTTACCTATTTAGATATACAGAAATGGATTATGCTATGACAAGAGCGGTTAAAATTGGAAATGTAATTATTGGAGGGGGCTTTCCCCTTGCTATACAGTCGATGACAACCACTAAGACTGAAGATGTAAAGAACACAGTGGCTCAAATCTTGGAGCTTGAGGGGCTAGGTTGTGAGATCATCAGGGTTACAGCTAATAATAAGTTGGCAGCCCAGGCTATTGGTCAGATTAAAGAGCAGATAAATATACCCTTAGTAGCAGATATTCATTTTGATCCTAAAATGGCGATTTATGCCCTGGAGGCCGGTGCAGATAAGATCAGGATCAATCCAGGTAATATGCCCTTGAAGGCCCTGGATGAGATTATTGAGCTTGCCAAGGCCAAGGACGCAGCTATTAGGATAGGGATAAACTCCGGAAGTCTAGAAAAGGAATTTCTTGATAAGTATGGAGTAAGCACAAAGGCCATGTTGGAGAGTATGAAAAAATACGTCTCCCACTTTGAATCCAGAGGCTTTGAAAAAATAGTACTTTCGGCTAAGGCCAGTGATGTTAGACTCAATGTAGAGGTTAATGAAGAACTTGCCAAAAACTTTGACTATCCCCTACACTTGGGTGTTACAGAGGCTGGGGTTTATGAAAGTGCAGTAATAAAGTCCTCAATAGGAATAGGTAGCTTGCTTTTAAAGGGCTTTGGAGATACCCTCAGGGTTTCCATAACTGGTGACCCTATGCAGGAGATACCTGTTGCCAAGGAAATCCTAAAGGTACTTGGCCTTCGCAGTGGTGTAAATGTTATCAGTTGTCCCACCTGTGGTAGATGTGAAATGGACCTGGCTGAGCTGGCTTCCAGGGTAAGTAGAGATCTAAAGGGTATAGATAAGGACCTAACTATAGCTATTATGGGTTGTGGGGTTAATGGTCCCGGAGAAGCCAGAGAGGCAGATTTAGGCATAGCCGGTGGGAAAAATTCAGGCCTGCTCTTTAAAAAGGGCAATATCATAGAGAAGGTCAGGGAAGAAGACCTCTATGATAGACTTATGATGGAAGTAGAAGGGATGATCAAGGATGATTAGTTTAGAAGACAAGCTAAAAACCTATTTTGGGGATTATTCCCTTAAAAGGGCTGTCCTTGAAGAGGAAAAAAGTAGACTTACCCTCTATGCCCTAGTCGAAAAAGTAGAGGCCAGGGACAGGGCAGTGGAGGAACTGTCCTCAAGCCTAGGCCTTGAAGTTGATCTGGTTATATTTAAAATGGCCCCTTTAGAGGAGCTTTTTTTAGATGTTAAGGGCTTTCTGGATGAGAAGATTATGAAGCTGCCACAGGACCTCTCCTATGATTTTGATGACAGACATCTGATCCTTTCTAGCAGTGACAAATCATTTTTAGAAAATCAGTTTTCTTTTCTTGAGGAGCACTTGATGCTATGGTTTGAGGGGTATAGCTTGGAAATTACACCTAAGGATGATAGAGAGGAATTTGATCTCTCCCTTGATGAGGAACTTAGAAAGTTAGTCAAGGAATCCTCTCAAGCTCCTGTAAAAAAGACTGATAAACCTACTAAAAAACCTCATAAATACCTCCAGAAGATTAAGGGGCCCATTATCAAAATTTCAGATATTTTAAAGGATGAGCAGGGAACTAGGGTAGCCATCCAGGGAGAACTATTTGAAATTGAAAAAAGAGAACTTAGAAGTGGTAAGAAGCTAATTGATCTGTCCATTTACGACGGAAGCGATTCCCTGGGGTGCAAGTTTTTTTGTGATGGCAAGGATGAGGAAGTTTTAGATCAGCTATTAAGCGAGGGAAACCACTATACCCTTCAGGGTAATTTGAATTTTGACTCCTACAGTAGGGAGATGGTTATTTTTCCTACAAGGATTAATAGGGCTCCCAGTCCTGAAGTTAGAATGGATAGCTCTTTAAATAAGAGGGTTGAGTTACACCTACATACTTCTATGAGTGAGATTGATGGTATTACTGAAATAGAGGAGTATATAAAAAGAGCCAAAGCCTGGGGTCATAAAGCTCTGGCAATTACCGATCTTGCAACCCTGCATAGCTATCCCAAAGCCTTGGAATGGGCTCAAAAGGAAGATTTGAAAATCCTCTATGGCATGGAAATCCTCTACTATGATGACAAGAAAAAGGTGGTGGATTTAGAGGGTCATGGATTTCACGATAGCTTTGTAGCTCTAGACCTAGAGACAACAGGCCTAAGAAACGATAGGGATGAGATAATTGAAATTGGAGCTGTTAAGATACAGAACTTCCAAATAGTTGATAGCTATCAGACACTTGTAAAGCCCAGGCAGAGAATTCCCTATCATATAACTGAGATTACAGGGATAGGTAATGATATGGTGGCCAGTGCTCCAAGACTTGAAGAAGTCTTTGGAGACTTTATGAACTTTATTGGAGACAGCCCTATTGTTGGCCATAATCTTAACTTTGATAGTGGCTTTATAAAAAGAGCTGCAGATTCTTTGGGCTATGAATTTACTCCCAGGGGAGTAGATACTCTGGCCCTGAGCAGGCTATTACTGAGGGATATTAAAAGACACCGATTAAACCAGGTAGCAAGAAAACTTAAAATAAGCCAGGAAGAGCATCACAGGGCACTGGATGACGCCCTGGTCTGTGGTAAAATTTTCCTTGAATTTCTCAGAAGACTAGAAAACCAGGGCATTGAAAGCTTTGATGAGATTAACAGTCTTGTTGATAATGACTACTATATATCTGCTTCCAGAAAGTATACCATGAGTGTGTTGGCCAGGGACACCCAGTCCCTTAAAAAGCTCTATGAAATGGCTAGTATTTCAAGCTTAAACTATCTAGAATACAACCAGCCCTTGGTTCCTAGAAGTCTTCTTGACCAGTTTAGAGATAATTTTATTCTAGGTAGCAGTGGCAGTGATGGCTGGCTGGTGGACAATATAATTATGTGTACGCCCCAGGATGAAATATTAGAATTTATAAAAATTTATGATTATTTAGAAATCCAGCCTTTGGGTCAATACAGTAGATATTTAAAAAACCAGAGTATAAAAAACTTGGAGGATGCCAAGGAGATCCACGAGAGAATTTTAGAATTGGGGGAGATAAGTTCTATAGATGTTGTTGCTACCGGGGATGTACGATATCTTGATGAGGATGGTTACCTTTATAGAAATATTGTAAGGTCAGGGCAAAACAAAAATCTTTCTCTGGAGGATAAGGCTAATCATTTCTTTAGAACTACAGAAGAAATGCTGGCTGAATTTAGCCATCTTGGGGATAGAGCCGAGGAAGTTGTGATTGACAATAGCAACAAAATCGCTGATATGGTTTCTATAATTGAACCTCTTCCTAAGGGGACCTTTCCCCCAAAGATTGAGGGTAGCGACAGTGAATTAAGAGATAAATGTTACCATAGGGCAGAGAATAAGTATGGTAAACCACTACCAGAGCTGGTGAAGACCAGACTGGACTATGAGCTAGATTCTATTATAAATAATGGTTTTTCAGTCCTTTATATAATTGCTGAAAAACTCGTTAAAAGATCCCTGGAGTCGGGCTATCTAGTGGGTAGTAGGGGTTCAGTAGGTTCCTCCTTTGCTGCCACCATGGCGGGTATAACTGAGGTAAACCCTCTGCCACCCCACTACTACTGTGAAAAATGTCAGTATAGCGAGTTCTCTGACCAGCCTCTTTATGATAATGGTTACGACATGCCAGACAAGCTATGTCCCGCCTGTGGAGTCCAGCTTAAAAAGGACGGTTTTAATATACCCTTTGAGTCCTTTATGGGATTTGAAGGTAATAAGGAACCTGATATTGACCTGAACTTTGCACCAAATATTCAAGGTGATATCCATAAATATACCGAGGAGCTCTTCGGAGCTGGCCATGTATTTAAAGCAGGTACTGTAAGTAAAATCGCACAGAAGACTGCCTATGGCTATATTATGAACTTCTATGAAAAAAATGAAGAGGATATCTCATCCCGGGAGATTAATAGGATTGTAAAAAAAATAACGGGAGTAAGAAGAAGCACTGGTCAACACCCTGGGGGAATTATAGTTCTTCCCCAGGACCAGAGTATCTATAACTTTACTCCAATACAGTATCCTGCCAATGATCCTAGTAGTGGAGTTATAACTACCCACTTTGACTATGATGCCCTCCAAGGAAAACTTCTTAAGTTAGATATCCTAGGCCATGATGTGCCCAGTCTTATTCATGATTTAGAAAAGATGACTGGGGTTGATAGCTCCCAGGTCAGGTTTGATGATAAGGAAATACTGAGCATCTTTAACTCAACTGAAGGCCTTGGTCTAAAGGATAGGCGATATGATTTAAAAAAGGGTACTCTAGGTATACCTGAATTTGGTACCAGCTTTGTAAGAAGTATGCTGGAGGATACTAAACCAGAGAACCTATCGGATCTAGTTAGAATATCGGGCCTAAGCCATGGAACCAATGTGTGGATAAATAATGCCCAGGATTTGGTTAGAGAAGGCACTATCACAATCAAAGATGTAATAGCCACCAGAGAGCAGATAATGGTCTACGGTATACAAATGGGTATACCCAGAGACCAGGCTTTTAACATCATGGAAAGGGTTCGAAAGGGCAGGGGGCTCAGTGAAGAGGATCTGGATATTATGCAAAAGGTCAAGGTCCCCCAGTGGTATTTAAATTCCTGTAATCGCATCTCCTATATGTTCCCTAAGGCCCACGCTGTAGCCTATGTTTTGATGAGTTTTAGGATAGCCTACTATAAGCTTTTCCATCCCCTGGCTTTTTACGCATCATATTTCTCAACCAAGGTAGAGGATTTTGATGCTCAAAGCATGACCAGAGGAATAGAAGGCGTATTAAACTATTTAAATACAGTAGACTTTAATAATGACATGACAAAAAAGGACCAGGATTATTTCGGCCTTATGGAGGTTGTTTATGAGATGTATGCCAGAGGGCTGGACTTTGCACCGGTGGATATATATAAATCCCATGCCTGGAAGTTTCTGATAGAGGACAATAGGATTTTACCACCTCTAAGAAGCGTCAGCGGTCTGGGCCTAAATGCGGCTATGTCTATTGTTAGGGAGCGCTCCCAGGTCTTTATTAGCATTGAAGACCTTCAGACCAGGGCCAAACTAAACAAAACCGCTATTGAAGGCCTTAAGAACCTGGGATGTCTTGAAGATATGCAGGAAAGTAACCAGATTAGCCTTTTTGACTTCCTGTAAATTCCCTTGAAATTTAAGCTTTATTATGTTATGATTGTATGGATGAAATGTTGCGGAAGAGTGGGGACCCCACTCTTTCGTTATTAATATGGATAAAGGAGGTTATTATGAAAAGTGTTAGTGCTACTGTAGAAGATATACTTAAGCCCTTTTTAACTTCTAAGGATTTAGAACTTTATGATTTGTCCTTTGTTAAAGAAGGCCCCCATAGATATTTGAGAGTTTTTATAGATTCTGATAGTGGAGTTAGCCTGGAGCAATGTGAGCTTGTAAGTAAGTTTCTAAGCGAGGCCTTGGATAAAAAAGATCCAATAAAGGAACAGTATTTCCTGGAGGTAAGTTCACCTGGGATTGAACGTATCTTAAAGACAGACAGACATTTTCAGAAATATGTGGGCAGTAAGATACAGGTCAATCTTTTTACCACTTTAGAGGGGCAAAAACAAATCAAGGGTAAGCTCCTCACTAAGGGAGATGAGTTTCTAAAAATCTTGGATGATTGTAGTAAAAAGGAAATTGATATTCCCCTGGCTCTTATTTCCAGGGCAAGGAATGTTGTAGAATTTTGAGGTAAAAATGGATAATATTATTGATGCTGTAAAGACTATAGCTAAGGAAAAGGAAATAGCCATAGAGACTTTGTTTGAGTCTATCGAGGCTGCGCTTCTTACAGCCTATAGGAAAAACTTTGGTAAAAACCGTCAGGCTAGGGTAGGTATAAATAGAGAAAGTGGAGAAATTCTAGTTTACTCACAATATAATGTGGTTGAAGAAGTAGAAGACTCTGATATAGAGATTAGCCTTGAAGAAGCTCAAAAAATAAGCCCTATCTATGAAATTGATGACATAGTTGAAAAAGAAGAAACCCCCAAGGATTTTGGAAGAGTAGCGGCCCTTGCTGCAAAGCAGGTGGTAGTCCAGAGGATTAGAGAAGCAGAGCGCTCCAGTGTCTACGATGAGTACAAGAGTAGAGAGCAGGAGCTAATATATTCACAAGTCCAAAGGATAAACAATGGTGTTGTTTACTTTAACCTTGGCAAGGCCGAAGCCATGATGCCTCCCAAGGAGCAGATTCCTGGGGAGCGCTATAGAGTTGGTGATAGGTTTAGAAGCTATATAGTTGAGGTCAAGGACGAAAAACGCATGGGTCTTGAGCAGGGGAAAACCCCCAGGGATGTCAAGGGAAAAAAAGGCCTAGAGATTATTCTTTCAAGAACTCATCCAGGCCTGGTTAGACGACTCTTTGAGCTGGAGGTCCCTGAGATTATGGAAGGTGACGTCCTAATTAAATCTATAGCAAGAGAAGCCGGCAGCAGGACAAAAATCGCAGTTCAAGCAGGCAGGGAAGGACTAGATCCAGTGGGAGCCTGTGTCGGTCCCAAGGGTAGTAGGGTGGCCCACATAGTCGATGAACTGGGTGGAGAAAAAATTGATATTGTTGAATATACCGAGGATTTGGAAAAGTTTATTGAAAATGCCCTAAGTCCTGCCAAGGTCACCAAGGTAAGAATACTCAGTGATAGAAATGCCGAGGTAATAGTACCTGACTACCAGTTGTCCCTAGCCATAGGTAAGGAAGGTCAAAACGCCAGACTGGCTGCTAAGTTAACTGATCGCAGAATAGATATTTTAAGTGAGACTCAAGATCAGGAGAGATTAGATAATGAAGAAGCGTAAGAGTCCCCTGAGAAGGTGTGTTGCCTGTGGTGAGCACCGGGAAAAGAGGGATCTTATAAGGATTGTAAGAAATAAAGAGGGAGATGTTTTTGTTGATCCCACGGGGAAACAAAACGGCAGGGGGGCCTACCTTTGTAAAGACACTACTTGTCTTGATAGAGCTCTTAAGGAAAAGAGTTTACACAGAGGTTTAAAAACCCAGCTGAATCAGGAGGTTATAGATGAACTCCGAAGAATTATGGAAAACTAAGATCTACTCCTTTATGGGCTTTGCAGCAAAATCAGGTAAGATTGTATCGGGAAGTTTTGCAACTAAAAAAGCCCTGGGAGAAGGCAGTTTAGAACTTCTTCTTTTTTCTGAAGAATGTAGTAAGAAAACAATTGCTGATTTTCTATTTCCAGGAAATGTTGAGGGTCTGGTGCTTGGACCATCAGAAAAGATGTCGAAGACCATAGGTGTCAGCGACAGACATGTTTTTGGAGTCAAGAAGGGGAAATTGGCTGAAGCGATGATCAAGGAGATATCTAGGAGGTGATTCTTTGAGAAAAATACGCGTATATGAATTAGCAAAAGAATATAAGATGACCAGTAAGAATCTAATTGTAAAATTAGAGGCTATTGGGATAAGTGTAGCTAACCACATGAGTACCTTAAATGAAGAAGAACATCAGAAGTTTATTGATTTTGTAAAGGGTGAGCTGGATTCCCAGGAGACTAGCGAGGAGAAAAAGAAGCAAACTAAGGCTCCAGATAGTAAGAAAACTAAAGTTAAGGAAAAAAAGATCAAGCCACAGGATAAGAAATCAGCAAAACCAGCCTCTAGTAAAGCAAAAAAACCTGTCCAAAGCCTTGAGGCAGACAGTGAAGCTCCTAAAAGAAACTGGCAGAAGCGAAAAAGAGGGACCAGGGCGGATTATAGAAAAGATAGGGAAGATAAGCCGGTTGATTTGACAGGTAGTGAAATTGAAATTGAGGAGCACATAACCCTGGGAGAACTGGCTGAAAAGCTCAACAAGCCAGCTTCTGAGCTTATTGTTAAGTTCATGGCCATGGGGGAGATGTACAACATCAATTCTAATTTGAGCTTTGATGAGGCTCAATTACTTGCTATGGAATATGAAGTAAATCTTGTTAGGGCCCAGAGCCTTGCTGAAATTGAAGAAGAACGCTTTGATTTTGATGATGATGAGAAAGATTTAGAGGAGCGGGCACCTGTGGTTACAGTCATGGGCCACGTAGACCATGGTAAAACTTCTCTGCTGGACTCTATACGCAATACCAGGGTTACAAAGAAAGAGGCTGGGGGAATTACCCAGCACATCGGAGCTAGTGAAATCATAGTCAGTGGTAAGAAAATTGTTTTCCTTGATACCCCGGGCCATGAGGCCTTTACAACCCTAAGAGCTAGAGGAGCCCAGATAACCGATATAGCAATTCTTGTTGTTGCAGCAGATGATGGTGTAAAACCACAGACCGTTGAGGCAATCCACCATGCTAAGGCTGCAGGAGTGCCAATAATTGTTGCTATTAATAAGATAGATAAACCCACTGCCAACCCAGAAAGGGTCAAGCAGGAACTTACTGAGCACGGCTTACTAGTTGAAGACTGGGGTGGAGATGTTATTGCTGTGGAGGTTTCGGCAAAAACTGGTGAGGGGGTTGAAGGACTTTTAGAGATGGTGCTACTTGTTGCAGAAATCCTGGAACTAAAGGCTAACGCCCATCGACCTGGAGTAGGGACAATAATTGAAGCCAACGTCGACAGACGCATGGGAAGCACAGCTACTGTCCTGCTAGAAAAGGGAAGTATGAGTATAGGCGACAATGTCTTTGCAGGTTCTAGCTATGGTAGGATCAGGACCATGATAGATGATAGGGGTAAGAGACTAAAATCTGCCGGTCCTTCTTCAGCCTTTGAAATAACCGGCCTTAACGAAATTCCCATGGCAGGTGAAAAAATCTATGTTACCAAGGATGACCAAACAGCAAGACTCTATGCAGAGAAAAATGCTGATAGGGAGAGAATTGAAAGAATTAGCCAGCCTAAATTTGTAGCTAGCCTTGATGGATTGACTGAGGGTGAAGGTGAAGCTAAGGTCCTTAATTTAATTCTAAGGGCCGATGTCCATGGTTCAGTTGAAGCTATACGCCAATCCCTGGAAAAGATAAATACCGAAGAGGTCATGGTAAATATAATCAAGGCCCAGGTAGGAGCTATAACTGAAGCTGATATCCTCCTTGCTACTGCCAGTGAGGCGGTAATTCTTGGTTTTAACGTCAGACCCGACAACAACATACAAAATGTTGCTGAGAGGGAAAACGTAGAGATAAGGACCTATAGGGTTATCTACGATATTATTAATGACGTTAGGGATGCTCTCAGTGGCATGTTAGACCCTGATCAAAAGGAAGTTGTTGAAGGTAATATTGAGGTCAGAGAGACCTTTAAGGTACCCGGGGTTGGTACCATTGCCGGGGGATATGTAATGAGAGGAAAGATTTCCCGTTCCTCGATGGTTAGACTTATAAGGGACGGCATTGTAATCCACGAAGGAGAAGTCTCATCTCTTAAGAGGTTTAAGGATGATGTTAGACAGGTCCAGACTGGTTACGAATGCGGAATTGGCATTAAGAACTATAATGATATTAAAGAGGGCGACATTATAGAAACCTTTATTATAAAAGAAATTCAAAGGAGCCTTGACTGATGAATAAACAAAGAATTAGAAAGATTAATGAAGAAATTAGAAAGATAATTAGCTCTTCGCTTCTATATGGTATGAAGGATCCCCGGCTTCCTTCTATGATAAATGTCCTGGAAGTGGATACTACCAGGGATATGAAGCAAGCCAAGGTTTTTGTTTCCTGGGTGGGTGAAGAGGATAGGGAAGAGGTCCTAAAGGTATTGAACAAGGCCTCAGGCTTCTTTAGAAAAGAACTGGGCAATGAGCTGAAAACCTACAACACTCCAGAACCTATATTTTTCTATGATGATTCAATTGAAAGGGGAATGGAGATGGAGGAAATCCTACGTGGAATCACCTATAGTGATGACTCTGAAGAAGAGTAGGGATTTTCTTAGGGCTTACAATAACTTCCTTATTCTTCCCCATATTAAGGCAGATGGGGATGCCCTGGGCAGCGCCATCGCTTTAAAGTTGGCCCTGGAAAATTTGGGCAAAAAGGCTCAGGTTTTTAACCAGGATGAAATTCCCTATAACCTTTCTTCCTTTTTTAAGGATGAGTTTTCTAGTCAGGAGCCTGGCAGCGGCTTTGAAGCCCTTGTCAGTGTGGATACTGCCGATGAGACCAGGCTGCCTGATATATACGATAGGTATAGGGATTTACCCCTGCTAAATATTGACCATCATGGAACAAATAGCCTTTATGGTGATATTAACCTTGTTTATGGTGGACTCTCTAGTACCGGAGAACTTATGGCAGAGGTCCTTGATGAGTTGGAAGTTGAATTGGATGAAGAAATTGCTCAGGCCCTTTATATTGCTATAGTTACAGATACCAATAGGTTTCTATATACCTCTTCTACTGCTAACACACTGAGGCTTGCAGCTAGACTCCAGGAGGCTGGGGCAGATTTTGAAAAAATTCATAGAAATATATTCGGAGAAAAGCCCTTGGAAGTTTTAAAGCTATCCTATCTGGCTCTGGAGAAATCTGAGTTTATTGGAAAGAACATAGTCTTCTGTAGGTTGACCAAGGAAGATTTCAAAAGGGCTGGTTTTTATGAAACTGATGATGTTATTACCCTTCTAAGGGATATTCAGGGAGTTGATGTCGCTGCCCTGGTCTATGACTATCAGGATAAGCATAAGCTCTCTTTGAGGAGTAAAGGCCACCAGAATGTAGATGAACTTGCTAGCTTTTTTGGGGGAGGTGGCCATAAAAAGGCGGCTGGGGCGGATATCAATCTGGACCAGCTGGAAATATTAATAAAAAAACTAGAGGCTCTTAGCCATGTGGGGTAAGATAAATCTCTACAAGCCCCAGGATATGACTTCCCAACAGGCTGTCAGCAGGCTAAGAAGGATCCTGGGCATAAAAAAAATTGGTCATTCCGGCACCCTAGACCCCATGGCTCAGGGTGTTTTGAACTGCTATGTGGGAAGAGCTACTCGCTTTATTGACCTTTTAGCTGAAGAGGAAAAGGTCTATAGAGCAGATTTTGTCCTTGGTCAGACCTCAGATACTCTTGATATTTGGGGTAGGGTGGAGCAGCTTGACTTTTTCCAGCCTAGTAGGGCTCAAGTGGAGCAAGTAATTACTGGATTTCTAGGTGAGAGCTACCAGCTACCTCCCATGTACTCGGCTATAAAGTATCAGGGTCGACCCCTTTATCACTATGCTAGGGCTGGTCAGGATATTCCCAGAAAGAAAAGAGAGATTTTTATTAGTAAAATTAATCTTTTAGACTTTGATGGTACCAGGGGTAGCCTTGAAATTAAATGTAGCAGGGGAACCTATATAAGGACCCTTATAAGTGATATTGGTGAGAAGTTGGCTACGGGAGCCATTATGTCTGGTCTTATACGTCAACATAACGATTGGGCCCGGCTTGAAGACTGCTTTAAATTAGAAGAAATAGAAGAAATGTTTAGGAAGAAAGATCACACCTTTCTACTTTCTGTTGATAATAATGTGGTTTTACCAAGGTTTGACCTAGGGGATAGTGAGTACAAACTCCTGGCCCAGGGCAGGATTAAATCAATTGAAGCCTCCTGCCAAGCCGGCAGGTATTTGCTTTATTCTAGGGAAAAATTTGTAGGCACTGGTCTGTGTGAAGATGGGTTTTTACAAAGAGAAAGAGTGGTTCAGGTGGATTATGGTAGTTAAAAGAGTTGAGGACTTAAGGCATGTTGATGGAGAATTTGCCATTACCATGGGAAACTTTGATGGGGTCCATCTTGGCCACAGAAAAATTCTCAATGCACTTAATGCTGAAGCGAAAAAAAGTGGTCTAAAGAGCCTGGTGGTTACCTTTACCAACCACCCCAAGGAATTAATTGCTGGCAAGAAGGTTATACCAATAATTTCCGCTGATGAAAAGTTAGATATAATAGATGGACTGGGCATTGATGTGGTTTTAGCGCTTGAATTCAATCAAAGCATAAGAAAGATGTCTCAGGGGGAATTCCTAGACTACTTAGGCTTACCCATAAAGAAAATAATTGTGGGTCATGATTTTAAGTTTGGTTATGATGCCAGGGACTACAGCGGGGATAGCCTAGAAAAAATCCTTGTTGATCCCTACTATATTGATGGAAAAATAGTCAGCTCTACTAGTATAAGGGAATTTATGACTAGAGGTGAGATGGAAAAACTAGCCCAATATCTGGGGAGACCCTATAGGCATAGTGGCCAGGTTATCCATGGTAAAAAAATAGGCAAATCCCTTGGTTACCCAACCACCAATGTGACTATAAATGACAGTGTTTACGCACTGAGAACTGGTGTCTATATCACTAAGACCTACCTGGTTGACCAGGTTTATATGAGTGTTACTAATATTGGTAAAATACCCACCTTTGATGGCAGGCCCTTTTCTGTAGAGACCCATATTTTGGAATTTGATAAAAATATCTATGGCCAGGAGGTTAAGATTGATTTTCTTCACTATCTAAGGGAGGAAATCAAGTATGACAACCTGGAGGATTTGAAGGCTCAGATAAAAAGGGATGTAGAGGATACAATATCCTATTTCGAAGAAAAGAGTTTAAAAGGAGAATAATGGCAATGATTAGATTATTTACTGGAAACTACTGACCCTATTGCAAGGACGCGGAGCGTCTCATAAGAGAAGAGAATTTAGACATTGAAATCCTTGATATTGCTGAAGATAAAAACTATATAAAGGAACTAGTTGAGCTAGGTGGTAAAAGACAGATACCCTGTTTGGATATTAGGGGAAAAGCCCTATATGAATCCAGGGCAATTATGCAGTGGTTAGAAGAAAATATAGATTCACTGAGAAAAAAATAGATTCTTTACAAAGTAAATTTACTGTGATAACATTAGTGATGGTACTTTGGCCTTGTTCTAGATACTCCAACTATTACAGGGCCTAAGTGAATAATAATTTAGGAGAAAGAAATGACAAAAGAACAAAAACAAACAATTATCGAGGAGTATAGACTCCATGACAATGATGTGGGATCTGCAGAAGTTCAGGTTGCTATCCACACTTTTAGAATTAATGAATTGAATGAGCACTTAAAGGTTCATCCTAAAGATCACCATTCAAGAAGAGGTCTTTTAAAATTGGTAGGTAAGAGAAGAAATCTCTTGGATTATGTAAGAAAACAAGATATCCAGCGTTATAGAAATCTAATCGAACGTCTAGGACTGCGTAAATAAGAGGTGGGGCGTACCCACCTTTTCTTCATATTATAGAAGGTAAACAAGGAGGAAAAATGGAAGAAAGAATCTTTCGCATGATGCTGGCAGGACGTGAACTTGAAGTTGTCGTCGGAAAATTTGCACCTTTAAGCGACGCCACCGTCTTTGTCAGTTATCAAGATACCCAGGTCATGGTACACGTGACCAGTGCAGCTCCTAGGGAGGGAATTGATTTTTTCCCGCTGAGTTGTGAGTTTCAGGAAAAACTTTATGCTGTTGGTAGAATACCCGGTTCCTATTTAAAAAGAGAAGCCAGACCTTCTGAGAAGGCTACCCTGGCTTCAAGGTTAATGGATAGGCCCATTAGGCCACTCTTCCCCGAGGGATACAAAAATGATCTGCAGATAATTGCAGAGGTCATGAGTATTGACCATGAATCTGGCCCCGAAGTGGTAGCCATGATCGGAGCTAGTATTGCACTGAGCCTAGCCAAGGATATTCCCTTTTTAGGCCCTATAGGAGCTATGCAGATTGGTCTAATTGACGATGTATTTATACTGAATCCTTCGGAAGAGGAGCTTGCCCAGTCCAAGTTAAGCCTAATTGTTGCAGGAACCAAGGAAGCCGTTCTCATGGTTGAAGCCCAGGCTAATATAGTATCTGAGGAGAAGATCCTAGAGGCCATCCTTCTAGCACATGAGGAAATAAAGAAGATAACTGACTTTATAGATGAAATCGTTGAAGAAACCGGTGTTATAAAGACACCCTATGAGGCTGAAAGTCAGGATTTAGAGAAGATAGACTTTGTAAAAGACTTTGCAGCTAACAAAATCCGTGATATCTTTGCCCAGTCCCTGGAAAAAGAAGCCCGTCAGGAGGCCATGGAGGAGCTTAGCAACCAGCTTCTAGACAAGTATAGTGAGAATAATGAAGATTTAGAAGAAGCTAGGGATAGCCTGCTGGCAAATCTTAAAGAAATAGAAAAACAGACCATGAGAGAGATGATTATCAAGGAAAATCATAGACCCGATGGTAGGAAAAGCCACGAGATAAGAAAACTCTTTACCGAGACAGGTCTACTTAGAAGGACCCATGGCTCTGGTTACTTTGTAAGAGGCCAGACCAGCGCTCTAAGTATAACAACCCTAGGAGCTCTGGGGGATGCTCAGAGACTGGATGGCATAGAGCTAGATGAATCCAAGCGATTTATGCACCATTATAATTTCCCTAATTATTCTGTTGGAGAAACCGGTCCTATCCGTGGTCCCAATAGAAGAGCAATAGGCCATGGGGCACTGGGTGAAAAGGCTCTTCTAGCTGTCATACCCGATGAGGATGATTTCCCCTATAGTATTAGGGTAGTTTCAGAGGTCCTCTCCTCCAATGGCTCAAGTTCTCAGGCCAGTATCTGTGCTGCCAGTATGGCTCTTTTAGATGCTGGTGTTCCTATCAAGGACCAGGTGGCAGGCATTGCCATGGGCCTTATAAAGGAAGGGGAGGATGTGGCTATTTTAAGCGATATCCAGGGCGTTGAAGACTTCCTGGGTGATATGGACTTTAAAGTTGCCGGGACCAAAGAAGGTATCACAGCTATGCAAATGGATATGAAAATAGCTGGTATTGATAGAGAGATTTTAGAAAGGGCTCTGGCCCAGGCCAAGGAAGGCCGTATGCATATTCTTGAGGCGATGAACAGTGCTATTGAAAGCCCGGCAGAGTTATCGCCCTATGCACCAAGAGTATTTATCCTCTGGATTCATCCTGACAAGATACGGGATGTCATTGGCTCTGGTGGTAAAACTATCAATCAAATTACTGCTGATTATAAGTGTAAAATAGATATAGATGATGATGGCAGGATTATAATTACAGCAGAGGATGGCCCCGGTGGTGAGGGCGCCAAAAAAGCCATTGAAGAGATAACCAAAGAAGTTGAAGTTGGCGAGATTTATGATGCTAAAATAGTTCGAATTGCCAAGTTTGGTGCCTTTGTTGCCCTTACTCCCTATCATGAAGCCCTGGTGCATGTGTCAGAACTGACCATAGAACGCCTAGAAAATGTAGAGGATAAATTTAAAGAGGGTGAAATAATAGAGGTTAAGGTAATCGGCATTGACGGTGATGGTAAAATTGCCGCCTCGAGAAAAGCTCTTCTAAAGCAGGAGGAAAATAAGGAACTCGCAGAAAAAATTAAGAACATTTCCATTGGTGATGTCTATACTTCTAAGATTCTTAGGATTGCCAAATTTGGCGCTTTTGTTGAGCTGACTAAGGGTGTGGATGCCCTGTGTCACATCTCGGAACTTACTTTAAAACACCTAAGAAGGGTTGAGGATGAATTTAAAGTTGGTGATGAGATAGTAGTCAAGGTTATAAGTATCGATGGAGAAAAAATAGGAGTTTCTAGGAAGGCTTTATTGGAAGAGGCAATCAGTGAAGGTTAGAGTAATTAACAAATCCCACCATCCACTGCCTGAATATAAGACGCCAGGCTCAGCGGGTATGGATTTGAGAGCTTTTCTAGAAGAACCCATTAAGCTTGATTCCTTGGAAAGAAGGCTTATACCTACAGGGCTCTTTATAGAGCTCCCCCAGGGTTATGAAGCCCAAATTAGGCCAAGAAGCGGCATGAGTATTAAACATGGCCTTAGCCTTATAAATGCTATCGGCACAATAGATAGTGACTATAGGGGGGAGCTTATGATCCCCCTTGTCAACCTATCTAAAGAATCCTATATTGTAGAAGATGGTGAGCGCATTGCCCAGCTTGTTTTCTCCGCTGTAATACAAGCCAATCTTGAAGAAGTTGAGGTGATCGGAGAGACTAGCAGGGGAAGTGGAGGGTTTGGCTCAACGGGTAGCTTATAGGAGGTAATATGGCTAAAAATAGAAAAAAAAGTACAAAGAAGAAGGATAAATCCACCATGGTTCATGTGAAATTTACCCTTCTTTTGGCTGCTTTGATATTTTACTTGGTAGCTATATTTTCCAACAAAACAGGTGCCATAGGAGAGTTGGTCCGAAAATTTACCTTGGGTACCTTTGGTTTCTCAGGTTATTTTTTACCCCTTGCCTTTTTCATCCTGTTTAGCTTAAGGATTATGCCTTCTATGCAGGATAATAGGGCCAGGTTTAGTGCGGGAATAGTGACATTTTTTATAATGACTACCTTTATCCAGGGTTATCTACTTTTAAATCCTATTTTACAAATTTTTTCTGACAACATTTCTACCTTTAGGAGGTCCTTTGAGACAGGAATAAAGGGTGAGAGCGCGGGGACTTTTGGTAACCTCCTGGTGGTTTTAACCTATAAGGCTACAGGGAACTATGGACTTATAATACTTGCCCTGGCTCTAGGTCTACTTTCCTTCTACTTTTTTACCAGGCTTTCTGTTGCAGATTTTCAGAAAAACCATTCAAAACCTAGGGAGAAGAAAGAGAAAATAAAAGCCCCTAAAAGGGAAAAGGCTGTCAGACCTGTCAGGGAAGAATCATTTCTTTTTGGATCTAATAAGAGGCCAGAGTCTCTAGAGCTAGAAGAAGAAGTTCAAACTCGGGAGTTTAATTTTAGTGATGATTATGATCATGTACATATAAAACTTCTGGATGAAAATATTGAAAATAAAGAGGAGATTTTAGATGACCCCAAGACTGAGGTGGAAGAACAACCTAGGGCTACTATGGAAAAGCAGGTTCTAGAGAGTCTGGAGATAGATCTGCCTAGGCCTGTAAAATCTGGGTCAAAATACAGAAAGCCTTCTCTAAAACTTTTAGCAAATGCTAATAAAGTGTCTAAAGACGGTAGCCTAGAAAAACAACAGGCTAGAGAGTTGGCTCGAAAACTTGAGGAAATTCTCCTGAATTTTTCTGTTAAGGCAAGTATTCGAGAAGTAGTAAAGGGGCCTATTGTAAATCGCTTTGAATTACAGTTGGAGCCAGGGACAAAGATTTCTAAACTAACAGGCCTAGCTGACGACATTGCGCTAAATATGGCTGTACCCCAGGTTAGGGTAGCCCCTATACCTGGTAGAAGCACTGTGGGCATAGAAATTCCTAACAATGAAAAGGACTCTGTGGCACTTAGAGAAATACTTTCAAGTAGAGAATATAAGTCAATTTCCTCCCACCTGGCTGTAGCCCTTGGTAAGGATATCTCGGGTAGGCCTGTGGTGGCAGATCTAGCAGCCATGCCCCACCTTTTAATTGCTGGAAGCACAGGATCTGGAAAAAGTGTTTGCATTAATACAATAATTGCAAGCCTTTTAATAAATGCTTCCCCCGATGAGGTAAAGCTGCTTCTTATTGACCCCAAGGTTGTGGAACTGAGCAACTATAATGGGATACCCCATCTTATTTTGCCTGTTGTCACAGATCCCAAAAAGGCAGCTATGGCTCTGGGTTGGGCTGTCAACGAAATGACCAGACGCTATGAAGTCTTCGCTGAGGCTAGGGTAAAGGATATTGCAGGATTTAATAGTAAAATAGAAGATAAACTACCTAGGATAGTAGTTGTTATTGATGAGCTGGCAGACCTTATGATGGTGGCATCGGCCCAGGTCGAAGACTCTATTGCAAGGCTTTCCCAAATGGCAAGGGCTGCAGGAATACATCTGATAGTGGCTACTCAAAGACCATCAACTGAGGTTATTACTGGCCAGATAAAGACCAATATACCCTCAAGAATTTCCTTTGCGGTTAGTTCTGCAATAGACTCGAGGATTATACTGGATATGTCTGGAGCTGAAAAATTACTAGGTAAAGGAGATATGCTCTTCTCACCCTTTGGCAGCAATAGGCCCAAAAGGGTCCAGGGCTGCTTCGTCTCCGATGATGAAATTGCAAAACTTGTTGACTTTATAAAGGGCCAAGATATCGAGACCCATTATAATGAGGAGATCATTGAGAAGCCCCAACAGAGCCAGGATTCCCTATATGATGATGAGTATCTAGAAGACGCTATAAGGCTTGTAATAGACGCCAAGAGTGCTTCGGCAAGTATGCTACAAAGACGCTTTAGAATAGGCTACAATAGAGCTGGAAGGCTAATAGATATGATGGATTCCCTTGGTATTGTAGGTCCACCACAGGCTAGTAAGCCCAGGGATGTGCTGGTTAGCGATTTTGAGGAAGTTGAACCATGGAATTAGGAATAGAAGAAGCTCTAAAGGGCAAGTATATTTTTGTAGATTTAAGGAGTGAAAAGGAATATGGCTTATCCCATATTCCTTTTGCCACTTCTCTACCAATCTTAGATGATACAGCCAGAGAATTAATTGGCTATACCTATAAGAATCAGGGTAGAGATAAGGCTGTAAAACTTGGCTATGACCATGTTCTCCCCAAGCTTAGTAGTTTGGTTCAAGAAATTGAAGCTTTATTAGAGCTTGGTGAGCTTGTTATCTATTGCTCTAGAGGAGGAATGAGGTCAGATACCCTATATAGACTTCTTGCTCCCAGCCACTCCGGTCTACATAAACTTATTGGTGGATATAAGAGCTATAGAAATTTCCTTCTGGAAAACCTACCTATAGAAATCGAAAAAAGGAAGCTTCTAGTCTTTCAGGGCTTGACGGGAGTAGGTAAAACCAGGATTTTAAATGAATTAAAAGGTGAATTTGAAGTCCTAGATTTAGAGGAGATGGCTTCTCATAGAGGGTCGGTTTTTGGAGGCCTTGGTCTTGATAAGCAGCCTACACAAAAGCAATTTGAAAACAACCTTTTTAACTGGATTTATAGTGCTAAGGATTCTATTCTGGTGGAGGCTGAGTCATCTAGAATTGGAAATCTCTTTCTACCTACGGAACTTAAAAAAAAGATGCAAAACTCCCCGGTAGTTTTATTAGAAGCTAGCTTGTCCAGCCGGGTTAAACTCTTGGAAGAGGAATATTCTGTTAAGCTGTTAGAAAATCGCCAGGAGCTTATTAGGGATATTTGGAGGCTAAAAAAGCAGCTGGGTAAAAAAACATGCCAGGAGCTTGAAGGCCTCCTGCTACAAGGATCCATGGCCAAGGCAATAGAGATTCTTCTTCTATATTACTATGACCCTCTTTATAGTCATAGTATTAAAAGAGGCCAGGATAGGGTGGTGGAAGATTTCAACATTGATGAGATAGAGAGTATTGAAGAAATAGGAAGAAGAATAAATGAAATTTTATATACATGAACTAGGATGTGCAAAAAACACAGATGATGTAAATAACATGAAGAGCTTACTTATAGATCAGGGATATCTACCTTTATCTGGTCCACATGGAGCTGACTATATAATTGTTCATACCTGTGGATTTATAGAAGCAGCAGTTTCAGAAGGTATTGAGGCGATCTTGGAACTAGCTGACTATAAAAAGACCTCTTGTAAAAGTCTCATAGTTTCTGGTTGCCTCAGCCAGAGATACCAGGCATCCCTTATTAAGGAACTGCCTGAAGTTGATCTTTTCCTAGGAACCTCCTATAGCCATAGAATTGACAAGTACATTGGTGAAAAGGGTTCCTACTTTGATAGGATAGACTTTCCCCTGGCTTCCTTTAGCCATAAAGAGGTAAGTAAGCCCTATGAATACCTGAAAATCTCTGAGGGTTGTGATAACCATTGTAGTTACTGCATAATACCAAAGCTTAGAGGTCCTATGAGGAGCAAGACCATAGAAGATCTAGTTAAAGAGGCTGAGGAGCTGGCTGATGGGGGTGTTAAAGAACTTATCTTAATTGCCCAGGATTTAAGTAGATTTGGCCAGGATAGGGGACAAATAGAAATACTAGAACTCCTTGAGGCTTTAAATGACATTGAAAAAATTCAATGGATTAGGCTTCAATATGTCTATCCAGACCTCCTAGATGAGGAGTTTTTTCTCAGGATTGCTGAGCTTAATAAGGTATTGCCCTATTTAGATATGCCAATCCAGCATGCTAGTGATAGGATTTTAAAAATGATGAACAGACACACCAGCCAGGCTGACCTTAGGCGTGTCATAAAAACAGCTAGAAAGATAATCCCCAACATTGTATTAAGAAGTACGGTAATGGTGGGTTTTCCTGGAGAAAGCCAGGAAGATTTTCAGGTTTTAAAGGATTTTGTTCAAGAACAAGGCTTTGATAAATTAGGTGCCTTTGTTTACTCCGATGAAGATGAAATAGCTAGTTTTAGGCTGGCTGATAAAATACCCGAAGAAGTCAAAAGACAGAGGTATGATGAAATAATGGAAGTCCAAAGAATTGTCTCCCTGGAGAAAATGTCTGAATATGTTGGAAGAAGCCTAGAAGTCTTGGTGGATGAGGTGTATAATGATTCTTGGATAGGCAGGACAAAGGCTGACTCTCCCGAGGTCGATGGTATAGTCTATGTGGCTGGAGGTGGAGTGGAGCTTGGAGAAATGATAAGGGTTAGGATTATCTCCAACTCAGATTACGATTTGGTAGGGGAGATAGATGAATCTAGCAAATAAACTTACGATGTTTCGTATGTTATGTGTTCCAGCATACTATTATATTGCGCTATACACGGGCTATGATACTTTAGCCCTGGTTTTGTTTTCCCTTGCAGCTTTTACAGATTTTCTTGATGGCTATGTAGCCAGGAAATACTCTATGATTACTTCTTTAGGTAAGTTAATGGACCCGCTGGCAGATAAGTTTTTAACTATCACTGCCTTTACAGTATTTATGTATAAGGGCTCAATTTCTCCAGGGATACTTCTTATAATCACACTTCGTGAAATCCTTATATCTGTATTTAGGGCGGTTGCCGCATCCAAGGATCTTGTTATAGCTGCAAGTATCTATGGCAAGTTAAAAACCTTGTTACAAATGTCAACCATAATTGTTATTCATATAATGTATGTTTTCAAGATAGAAAGGAACCTACCCGTGGATTTGCTAGTGGGCCTTATGGCTCTGATTAGTCTTATATCAGCAGTTGATTATATATGGAAAAATAAAGAGGTGATAGGAGAATGAGAGTAGGGGTGATGACAATTGGAGATGAAGTTCTCCAGGGTCGGATTCTAGATAAAAATAAAGCTAACTTGGGACAGTTTTTCCTCCACCGAGGAATTGAAGTTGCCCTTTCAATCAATCCTCCCGATGAGCCCCAAGCTCTTCAGAGGGCTCTAAACTACATGATGGATGAGGTGGACCTCCTTGTAATAACCGGGGGACTTGGCCAGACAAAGGATGATATGACCTATAGTGTGACCAAAGGGCAGTTTCCTGATTTTGAGGAGGAAATTATTCCCAACCATAATGGTGCGGCCCAGGGTTATTTATTGAAAAAAAACGGTAAATACCTTATCCTAGTACCAGGTCCACCCAATGAAAATGTCCCTATGTTTAATGTTATAGATGAGATTTTAGAAAAAGAGCAGCTCTATGAAGGAATATTTCACCTTATGGGAATAGGCGAATATGATCTGGAACGAAGTTTTAAAGAAAATTTCGGTGAAGAAGCTTCTAATCTTCTGACCTACGTATCTATTGGCTATGTCAGCCTCAGGGTCTTCTCAAGGGATGAAAGACAGCTGGAAGCTTTAATCGAAAAGGTTGAGAACCTCTATAGGGATTATATCTTTTATAGAGGCAAGATGGATCTTGAAGAGAGCATCCTTACCAAGCTCAAGGATAATAGACTTACCATCTCCTGCGCTGAATCAGCCACCAGCGGTGGCATATTAAAAGCTCTTACCAGTGTGTCGGGTTCTAGTGATGTGGTTTTTGGAGGCTATGTAGTCTACCAGGAAGAGGCAAAGATTGGGCTTCTTGGTATTAACAGGGAACTTTTAGATACCTATAGCTCAGTAAGCCAACATACCAGCAGGGTACTCGCTAGGTCCTGTCGGATTAATACCGGCACTGACCTAGTAGTAAGCCTCACTGGCTATGCAGAACATGAAGACGAGGCTCTTAGAGGCAAATGCTATGTCCATATAGTATCACCTTGGGGGGAGGAGTCCTTCTACAGAAAAGTGCCAAGTCGCAATAGAAATTCTGCAAGACAGGCTATGATAATCTTTGCTTTGGCGTCTCTTTGGAATGTGCTTGCCAAAATGCCTGTAATGGAATAGAATGTAATTACAGAACTAATGTTCGGGAGGTAATATGTCAGAAAAAGATAAGGCTTTAGATCATGTCCTTTCTCAAATAGAAAGGCAGTTTGGTAAGGGCTCCATCATGCGCTTAGGGGATGAGCCCACAGCTAGAGATATTAAAGTAATTCCTACGGGTGCATTGTCCCTGGATATAGCCCTAGGTATAGGTGGAATTCCAAGGGGACGAATAATCGAGATTTATGGACCAGAATCCAGTGGTAAAACCACTGTAGCTCTCCATATGATTGCTGAGGCACAAAAATTAGGCGGTGTAGCAGCTTTTATAGATGCAGAGCATGCTTTAGACCCTGTTTACGCTAAAAATATTGGTGTAGATACCGATGGTCTGATATTGTCCCAGCCCGATACGGGTGAACAGGCCCTTGAAATAGTCGACGCTCTGGTGCGAAGTAACGCAATAGATGTTATTGTTGTTGACTCCGTAGCAGCTCTAGTCCCCAAGGCTGAAATGACAGGTGAAATGGGTGATAGCCATATGGGTCTACAAGCCAGACTCATGAGCCAGGCACTTAGAAAACTAACTAGTATAGTTAGTAAGAGTAGTACCAGTATTATTTTTATCAACCAGCTTAGAATGAAAATTGGTATTACATTTGGTAATCCAGAGACAACAACTGGTGGTAATGCCCTTAAGTTTTATTCCTCTGTAAGACTTGATGTGCGCAGGATTGAGACTATCAAGGAAAGAGATGAAATGATAGGCAGTAGGACAAGGGTTAGGGTTGTAAAAAATAAAGTGGCTCCACCCTTTAAAACCGCAGAATTTGATATAATGTATGGCAAGGGAATATCCAGTGAAGGCTGTATTTTAGATGCTGCAGTTGATGCTGAGATTGTAAAAAAATCTGGTTCTTGGTATTCCTATGGTGAAGATAGGTTGGGTCAGGGACGTGAGAATGTAAAGAAATTCCTTCTGGATGATCCCGAACTCCTGGAGGAAATTGATAGATTAGTAAGGGAATTTTATCAGATATCTACAATTGATAATGAGATGGCATAAAACCATCTCATTATTTTTATAGGCAGACAAGAAAATGGAATATATGCTATAATAAATAAGCTAGATAAATATAGGAGGTGATTATTATTCCAAACATGGAAACATTCCTTATTTATATCGTATTAGCAATACTCGGTATTGTTTTTGGATATCTACTTAGAAAAAGAGTTGGTGAAAGAAAAACTGGATCTGCAGAGGATAGGGCCAACGATATTGTCCTAGAAGCAAAAAAGAATGCTGAAATAGTTAAAAAAGAAGCCCTTTTCGAAGCCAAAGAGGAAATCCACAATCTACGATCTAATCTGGAAAAAGAAACAAGAGAACGACGCTCCGAGATACAAAGAGTAGAGCGCCGAAATTTGCAAAAAGAAGAAAGCCTAGAATTAAAGCAAAAAGATCAGGAAAAACGAGAGAGAGAACTGTCAAATCTTGAGAAAAAAGTGACAGTTTTAAAAAAGCAACTTGAAAATCAAAAAAACGAACAGGATAAGGCACTGGAGAAAATAGCTGCCCTGTCTCGAGAAGAAGCCAAATCCATCCTTTTAGACGAGGTGGATAAGCAACTATCTAGGGAGAAGGTAATTCGTATCCGTTCTATTGAAGAGGAAATCAAGGAGGATTCTAATAAGTTAGCTCAGAAGATACTTGCCAATACCCTTCATAGGATATCTTCAGACTATGTCTCTGAAAACACCGTCAGTGCTGTAACACTACCCAACGATGAAATGAAGGGCAGGATTATAGGAAGAGAAGGCCGTAATATTAGGGCCTTGGAAAAGGCCACAGGAGTCGACTTGATAATAGATGATACTCCAGAGGCAGTAATTATTTCCTGCTTTGATCCTGTTAGACGAGAAATTACCCGTATGGCCCTGGAAAAGTTGATAGCCGATGGAAGAATTCATCCCACTCGAATCGAGGACATGGTTAATAAATCCCGTAACGAAATCGAAGAAAAGATGAAGGAAGAGGGTAAAAACGCAGTCTTTGAACTAGAGCTTGGTAGAGTACATCCTGAACTAGTGAAACTTATTGGTAGGTTGCAATTTAGAACTAGCTACGGACAGAATGTCCTGGTCCATAGTATCGAGGTTGCCAAGGTTGCAGGAATGCTGGCCAAGGAATTGGGTGCCAATGTCAGAATTGCTAAAAGAGCTGGTTTGTTCCACGATATAGGAAAGGCAATTGATACTGAGGTTGAAGGAACCCATATAGAGCTTGGTATGCAGCTTCTAAAAAAATATGGTGAATCCGATGAAGTAATCCACGCCATGAGTACCCACCATGGAGATTATGAGCCTACAACTGTTGAAGCTGTTATAGTTACGGCGGCAGACGCCATAAGTGCAGCTAGACCTGGGGCTAGAAGAGAAGCCCTGGATAGCTACATTAAAAGGCTAGAGAACTTGGAAACCATTGCAAATTCCTATGAAGGAGTAGACCATGCCTACGCCGTCCAGGCAGGTAGGGAAATCAGAATTATGGTGGTTCCCGATGAAATTAGCGATGATGAAATGGTACTTCTATCTAGAAATGTAGCCAAGCGCATTGAGGATGAGATGGATTATCCCGGACAGGTAAAGGTCAACATAATAAGAGAATCCCGGGCAGTATCCTATGCCAAATAAGAAGGAAAAGGGAGCTATGGCTCCTTTTTTCTTTGCTAAGTTCCTAGTTAATGCTCTTAAGCTTCAGAGGTCTTATTAGTATAAATTTAATCCTAATTCCACCTTATTTTCTAGACTTAAGGCCCTGGGCTATATTCCATATATTTTATTGTTACCAAAAGTATATTTTATATTCTAGAAACTTGGATTTAACATTAATGCTTGAATTCAGCGAGAAATTAAGCTAAAATAAAATTATAGAAGAAAGTTCACTTTAATTTTCAATAGGAAGGTAAACTATGAACAACATTGCTACGGGCATTGAGCAGCTTGCTAGGATGATTGAGACCATCTTTGAAGACAAGCTGGCAGAGAGCTCTCTTAACAGGGGTCAATACGCTTACATTCTCTACTTGAATGAGAATGAAGGAGCCAACCAATATGATATATCAAGGGATCTCTTTATAGATAAGACTACTGTAGCCAAGGCTTTGAAGAAACTTGAAGAGACTGGCTATATCCTTAGGAAGACCGACCAGAGAGACAAGAGGAGGGTCAATGTCTTTTTATCGAAAAAGGGTCGGCAAATCTTTGAAGAGGTTAAGGGTGCTTCTGATGAAATTCAATCTATTATGGCCACCAATGTCCATAAGGATCTTGTAAAAGAATTATCCTCCCTTCTAGATGTTTTTATTCAGGAACTGGACCTTAAATGGTGTGATATCAAAAATTACAAGAGAGACACCTCTTTTTCCCTGGCTAGTAACCATGATATGGATGCTCTTAGAGAGAGGAATATCTACAGCTTTAAAGAAGATGAAAAACTCTTTATTGAAAGGTTTGGCCAATATGTACTTAATTGGATCAAATTCATTGAAAAGGATCAGGGTGGCATAGAGGTCAGTGAAATACACTTCCATCAAATTGCAGATGTGGTCCAGCACGGGATGGATCTTATCAGAGAATTTGAAAGCTGGTATTTTTCAAACCATGAAGGCACGATTACCATTAGGATTCCTGAGGGTGATGTGGAGAGACAAAAACTTGTCCATAAGAATAACTATCTCTTTTTGTCCTATGAGAAGAGGGGAGATCAGGTCTTTTATAATTACCAGAAAAAAAATAGCTAATAGCCATAGAGGAGATGAATGTTAGAGTTAATTTTAGGTGGTGCACGCAGTGGCAAGAGCAGCTACGCAGAAAAAAGAGCTGGGAGCTATCCTGAGGTAGTCTATCTGGCCACTGCAAAGATAGAAGATGAGGAGATGGCCCATAGGGTAGAACTACATAAAAAAAGGAGAAAAGACTCCTGGAGGACCTTGGAGAAATATAGGGGCTTTACCAGGCAGGACCTTGGCAATGAACCAGCTATTCTCCTGGATTGTCTGACCATGATGGTAACAGGCTTACTCTTTGATGAGAATTTTGAAGATTATAGTGATGAAGATTTTCAAAGGCTTGAAGAAAAAATCTGGCAAGAAATAGAAGGCTTTTTGGATTTAAGCCAGGATAGGGACGTACTTCTTGTTTCCAATGAACTGGGAATGGGCTTGGTGCCAGAGGATAGATTGTCCAGGATTTTTAGAGACATGATGGGCAGATTCCATCAGCTTCTTGCAAAAAGAGCGGATAGGGTTACCCTGGTTGTGGCTGGTATACCGGTAGTGATTAAATGATCAGAGCTTTTTTAACTCAACTTGGACTTTTTACCACCTTCTATAGTAAAAATCATATCTGGGAGGAAAAGATTTACAGGAAAGGAATAGTCTTTATACCCTTTATAGGCCTTATCCTAGGTAGTCTTCTCTATCTGGCCTTTCTTTTTATTCCAGTTAAAATTAGGGCTTTTATACTTTTACTTTTATATATACTACTTACGGGTGGCCTTCATATGGACGGCTACGCCGATAGCTTGGATGGAATTCTTGCTAGGAGAGGTCCTAGTAGAGCCCTTGAGATAATGACGGACCCTCTACTGGGTAGTTTTGGAATCCTGGGGCTTTTTATACTCCTTTTAGGCTACTTTAGCTTCTTTCCCTACCTTACCCAGGCCCTTATAATACTACCAGCCCTCGGCCGCTTTGGCGGCCTCTTATCTGCCTATAAGAACAAGTATGCTAGGAAAGAGGGGATGGGAAAACTCTTTGTTGAGAGTATCAGATCCTGTCATATTTATGGCTGGCTAGTTGTACTTTTATTTTTATCCATTTATTTACTTGGGCTTAGGGGTCTCATATCAAGTCTTGTAAGTATGCTATACAGCTTTCTAGTGGGCCAAAGATTTAAAAGTTATCTTGGAGGTATGACGGGAGATACTGTGGGTTTTGTAATAGAAAGCAGTCAACTGGTTTTTATTATTTTTTATTTAATGGTGGAAGCATGGATATAGTATTACTTAGACATACTCTTAGTAGAGACAATAGGAAGGGTGTTTTTTCAAGACCCGATACCCCCCTTAGTAAAAAGGGACTAGAGCAGATGGAGTATTTGCTTGAAAAAAAATATCCCGTTAAGAAAATTTACAGCTCACCCTATCCACGAAGTCTTATTCTGGCACATTCCTTGTCATCCCGCCTGGGACTTCCTTTGGAAGTAGATGAAAGGTTAAGGGAAATCGATTTCGGCGAATTTCAAGGAAGAACCTTTAAAGAAATAGAAGAGCTTTTTCCCAATGAGGTTGCCAAGTGGATGGAAGATGCCTGGTCCTTTAAATATCCTGGAGGTGAAGATTTTTTAGAGGTGAGAAGTAGAGCTAGGAGTTTTTACCAGAGTATAAGTGAATCATCACTTATTATAAGCCACCAAGCCTTGATGTTTAGCCTCATGGCTGAAATTTTAAACTATAGCTATAGAGATTTAAGTCGCTTCTACTTAGGTAGTGGCGCCAGAATACATTTAAGAAGTGAGCCATGGAGGCTTCTTTCTTTGGAGAATTTATAGGATTATGAAGACAAAAAAAATGACAATAATAGCTCTTTTAATTGCACTCAGTGCGGTGGGAAGCTACATAACTATTTTTATGAGTATAGCCTTGGATTCCCTGCCTGGATTTTTTGCAGCCCTGGCTCTTGGAGCCCTTGCAGGAGGCCTTGTTGGTGGTGTAGGGCATTTTTTAACAGCCCTTGTCCATGGTTTTCCCCTGGGTTTACCGACCCATCTTCTACTTATGGCAATGATGTTTCTTGCTTGCTACCTATTGGGCTACTACTATCAAAAAAGACCTTTTCTTGCCATTGCATTGGCCTTCTTAGTAAACTGGCTGCTGGCACTATTTTTAAGCTCACTTTTAAGTTATGCAATGGGTCTTGTACCTAGTGCCCTTTTTCTTCTGCCTCTAATGATTTTTCCTCTATTTCTTGGTACAGCCTTTAATTTATTCCCTGCGCTGATACTTTTCAAGAGTCTAGGAGGAGTCTTAAATGAGATATCGTGATCTTACCATACTTGACATTGGCGAGAAAAAGCTGATTTTTGCCTGTGATAGCAGTGGTGGTATTGGGTCCAAAAAAGGTGATACAATAAAAATCGACAACGAGAGCCTGGGAAGGTTTCTTGCCCAGGTGCCCTTTTTTGAGATCCTAGCAATAGGTGCAAAACCAAGTTATGTTTTTCTTCCCATAGCCAATGAGATGGAAACAACAGGGGAGGAAATTATCCAGGGAGTCAAAGAGATAATGGCAAAAGCAGGTCTTGATCCTCTAGCTATAAATGGCAGCACAGAAGAAAACATCCCAACCCTGGAAACTGGGGCTGGGATTACAGTCCTGGCTCTAGTTGATGGGAGCTTTAGCTTTCCCAGGGCCCTGGAAAATGATTATGTCTTCGCCCTTGGCCTGCCTAAGGTTGGAAGAGAAGTCCTGGAGGATAGGGGGGAGATTATGACCCTTTACCACCTAAAGCTTCTTAGAGAGCTCCCCTTTGTTGGTGATATCCTTCCTGTAGGTAGCAGGGGAATTGGCCAGGAAGCTTTAGATATGGCTAGAAGCCATGGCTTAGATATTGAATTTCTGATTGAAGGTGATCTACTTACAAAATCTGCAGGACCTAGTACTGTAGTACTTTGCAGTGCAAGGGCCCGATATAGGGAAGAACTTTCTGAGCTGGGTCTTCCTGTAAATATAGTAGGAAGGCTATATAAAAAAGATTAGGAGCTGGGCTCCTAATCCTTTTTTTATTTTACCTGGTAGACCCAGTTGTGCTCATCCTCAAGATCACCGAACTGAATCCCTGTAAGTCTATCATAGAGTTTTTTTGTAATAGGGCCAACTTCACCTTCGCTGTAGAAAACATGCTTTTCACCCTGATGGGTGATTGAACCAATGGGAGAGATTACTGCTGCTGTGCCACAGGCACCAGCCTCGGTAAATTTATCTAACTGGTCAATGTAAACATCTTCCTCCTTGGCCTCTAGTCCCAAATCCCTAGCTATTTGCAGCAGGGAGTATTTGGTTATACTTCCAAGAATTGAGGGTGATACAGGGGTTATAAATTCACCCTTAGCTGTAATACCATAGAAATTGGCCGCTCCAACCTCTTCAATTTTTGTGTGGGTAGCAGGGTCTAGATATATTGCATCTGCATATCCGCCCTCCTTGGCCAGTTTGTTTGGAAGGAGACTGGCAGCATAGTTTCCACCCACCTTGGCCCTTCCAGTTCCTTGAGGGGCTGCTCTATCATAGCTGGTGGTGACAAAGTCAACGGGTTTGAGTCCCCCCTTGAAATAGGCTCCAACAGGGGTGACAAAGATACAAAAGATGTATTCAGGAGCAGGTCCGATTCCTATATTGTGGCCTACGCCAATTAAAAAGGGTCTTATATACAGGGTTCCACCACTTCCATAGGGTGGTATGTACTCCTCGTTGGCTAGGACAGTATCGTTAACCGCCTTAACAAAGAGGTCCAGGGGCACCTCAGCCATAAGCAGTCTCTTTGCTGACTCCTGCATTCTTTTTGCATTTTCTTCCGGTCTAAAAAGTAGGATTCTACCATCCTTGGCCCTATAGGCCTTCATTCCTTCAAAGCACTGCTGGCCATAGTGGAGGGCTGCTGAGGCTGCACTTATATTTAAGTGATTATCATTTACGAGTTTACCCTCATCCCAGCTTCCATCCCTATAGTGTGCGACAAACATGGCATTGGTTTCCCTAAAGGAAAAGCCCAGGTTATTCCAATCTAGATTTTTCATAATTTTATCCTTTCTTTTGGCAATTATAACATCTTTTAATAGACGTATAAAACTATCTAGAAAATTATTTTGGATTTTTATACTTTGTTAAACAATAATTTAATAGGCTTGACTTGACCCTTGGGCAAGATTATACTTTAACTACACTAAATTACTAGGAGATCAAAATGAATCTTACTACCAAGGGGCGCTACGGACTTGCGGCTATGTGTGAGTTAGCAGCAAAAGAGGATAAAGAGCCAATGGCCCTATCACAAATTGCAAAAAATCTAAAACTCTCCCAGCGCTATTTAGAACAAATTTTTAGGGACTTAAAATCCAGTGGACTCGTAGAAAGCACCAGAGGTGCTAAGGGTGGATATTTTTTATCCCGAGAGGCTTCTTCTATAACAGCAGGAGAAATCCTAGCTGTTTTGGAGGGTCAGATTGTTTCAACTGGTTGTCAAGGAAAAAAATGTTCTGATGTCTGTGAGGATCCTGAGAACTGCCTCACCCGGCCCCTATGGAATAGGATAGAGAATGATGTAACGGAATTAATAAATAACACAAATCTGAAGGATCTTGTGGATAAGGACTTAGGAATATGAAAAAAATCTATTTGGATAATTCTGCAACTACCTACTTAAAACCCGAGGTCTTTGAAGTTCTAGTTGATGCTTTAAAGAACCATAATTCTAATGCTGCCAGCGCCCATAGCTATGGCCAGGCTGGGAAGGAAGATCTAGCCAGGTCCAGGGCGAGTATAGCTGGCTTTCTAGGGGCAGAACCTAGGGAGATATACTTTACCTCTGGGGGAACCGAGTCTGATAACTGGGCTGTACATATTGCTAAAAAGACCCGAAAGGGTAGGCATATGATTACAACTGCTATAGAGCATCATGCGATCCTCCACACCATGGAAGAGGCTGTAAAAGAAGGCTATGATGTAACCTTTTTACCAGTGGATGAATACGGACTAGTAAGTCCAGAGCAGGTGGAAGCAGCCATCAGAGAGGATACAATTTTAATTTCTATTTTCTATGGTAACAACGAGATTGGCACAATCATGCCCATAGAGGAAATCGGTGCTGTAGCTAGGAAACACGGGGTTCTTTTTCACACTGATGCTGTCCAGGCCCTGGGCAATGTACCAATAGATCTTTCTAATTCAAATATTGACATGATGAGTTTTTCTGCCCATAAGTTATACGGACCCAAGGGTGTTGGGGGCCTTTTTATAAGGAAAAATATTCGGCCCTACGCTTTTATTCACGGCGGCGCCCAAGAGAAGGGCTATAGAGGTGGAACTGATAACCTGCCTTCTATCATAGCCTTTGCCAAGGCCTGTGAACTTGCACAAAAGGATATGAAAAACCATATAGAAAGGTTAAGCACTTTAAGAGACAAACTAATTAATGGTCTTATGGAAAAAATCCCCCATAGTAAGCTGAACGGCCATCCAACTAAGAGGCTGCCAGGCAATGTCAATATTTCCTTTAAGTTTATTGAGGGGGAGAGTATTCTTCTTATGCTTGATATGGCTGGTATAGCAGCTAGCTCTGGTTCGGCCTGTACCAGTGGCAGTCTAGATCCCTCCCACGTACTTATGGGTATTGGCCTCAGCCATGAGATTGCCCATGGTTCACTTAGGATGAGTCTTGGCGATGGTACTAGTGAGGAAGATATAGATATAGTTATAGAAAAACTTCCTCCTATTATCCAAAAGCTCAGGGACATGTCTCCACTTTATGAAGAAGAAATGAGGAAATAAGATGGCTATGTACAATGACAAGGTGATGGATCATTTTATGAACCCCCGCAATGTAGGCGAAATTGAAAACCCCGATGGAGTTGGAGAGGTTGGCAATATTCGTTGTGGTGACATCATGAGGATGAGCCTTAAAATAAATGAAGATGAAATAATAGAGGATATAAAGTTTAAAACCTTTGGCTGTGGCAGTGCTGTGGCTTCCTCTTCCATAGCAACCGAACTTATAAAGGGTAAGTCTATTAAGGATGCTCTAAAGATTACCAATAAAGATGTTTTAACTGAACTGGGTGGTCTACCCACAATTAAGGTCCACTGTTCAGTACTGGCAGAGCAGGCCTTAAAGGCGGCTATACTGGACTATGCCAATAGAAATAACAAGCATTTTCCAGAACTGGATGGTTTTGACCCCGATGAAGAACATGAACACTAGGGTGGTTTTAGGAGTGAGCGGAGGTGTCGATTCGGCAGTATCTGCTCATCTTCTTTTGGACAAGGGTTATGAGGTTTTTGGGGTCTATCTCTATTTACAAGAACATGCAGTCGAGGGTATAGAAGATGCCAGAAGGGTCTGCCAACATCTTGGTATTCCCTTTAAAGTCCTGGAGGCCAGGGATTATTTTGAAAAGAAGGTTATAGGGCCCTTTATTGAGGCCTATAAAAGGGGTGAGACTCCAAATCCCTGTGTTAACTGCAATGAGACTGTAAAGTTCAAACTTCTAATAGATGAGGCCGATAGGCTGGGAGCCCAGTATGTCTCCACTGGCCATTACAGCAGGCTGGAAGTAGGGGATAGGTTTCTTCTCAGGCAGGGTCTGGATTCTAGCAAGGACCAGAGCTATATGCTCTATAGGCTGAGACAAGACCAGCTATCACGGCTTCTATTTCCTCTGGCTAATCTGACAAAGGAAGAGGTAAGAAGGATTGGTGAAGAAATAGACCTTCCTAATTATGAGAAGAAGGATAGCCAGGATATATGTTTTATTCCCAGTGGAGATCATCTGGATTTTTTAAAGACTAAAACAAACCTTAGCGTGGGACGATTTAAACACCAGGATAGGGATTTAGGAGACCATAAAGGTATAGAGGCCTACACCATTGGTCAAAGAAGGGGCCTGGGAATTAGCTACTCTCACCCCCTCTATGTAAAGGATATAGATGCTAGTACAAAAACCGTTCAATTAAGCAGCGAGGACGAGCTTTTCACTGATGAGGTCTATGCAGATAATATAAACTTTATCTACGAAGATCTTAAGGAGGGTGGAGAAGTAGAACTCAAGGGAAAGATTAGGTATTCTCAAAAGGCTTATAGCTGTAGGGTAAAGCGTCTCAAGGAAGATCTACTTTACGCAAAGTTTGATGAACCCCTAAGAGCACCAACCCCAGGTCAGTCCCTGGTCCTATATAAGGGGGATTACATTTATGGTGGGGGAATTATTAAAAAAACTAGCACAATAAGAGATTCCGTGTTATAATATGGCTAAATTTCTGAGAATTTAGAGTCTTATAGAGAGCAGAGCAGGGTGGAAATCTGCAGATTCACGCCAATTCTCATCAAAGGAAATAAAACAAGTAAAAAGTCATCTCAGAGTGATCCCTTTTGGGATAAGTAGGGTGGTACCGCGCCGAGGCGTCCCTACCTTTGAGTGGCTTCTTTTTTTTAGGAGGAAATTAAAAGATGAAAGCAAAATCCAGCACAGAGATTAGAAAGGAATTTCTTGATTTTTTCAAATCAAAGGATCACACGGTTGTAAACAGCTATAGTTTAATTCCAGAGGATGACCCCAGTATTTTGCTAGTAGGTGCTGGAATGGCGCCTTTAAAAAAGTATTTTACTGGTCAAGCGGAACCTCCCAATAAGAGAATGGCCACCTGTCAGAAGTGTGTCCGAGTAGGTGATATTGATGAGGTTGGAAAAACTGCTCGCCACCTGACCTTCTTTGAGATGCTAGGAAATTTCTCCTTTGGTGATTATTTTAAAAAGGAGAGTTTGAGCTGGGGGCTAGAATTTCTCACAGAGAAAATGAATATACCTAGGGAAAAACTTTGGGCCAGTGTCTATGAAGAGGATGATGAGGCCTATTACATTTGGAAAGATCATCTTAATTTTCCTGAAGAGCGGATAGTTAAACTGGGTAAGGAACATAACTTCTGGGAAATAGGCCTAGGTCCCTGTGGCCCCTGTTCTGAGATCTATTATGATAGGGGAGAGGAGTATGGTTGTGGAGACCCTGACCACAAGCCAGGCTGTGATTGTGATCAGTATATTGAGGTTTGGAACCATGTCTTTACTCAATTTGATAAACAGGAAGATGGCAGCTACGCCCTCCTGGAGACCAAGAACATCGATACTGGCATGGGTCTTGAAAGACTAGCAATGGTTTTGCAGGGTAAGAATTCTGTCTATGAGATTGATCTTATGCAGGAGCTTCTTCTTCTAATTGGAGAAATAGCTGGTAAGATCTATCCCAGCGATGAGCAGACCAATCAGAGAATGCGAGTAATTGCTGACCACGTAAGGAGTATGATGTTTCTTGTCAGCGATGGGGTTGTTCCCAGCAATGAGGGCAGGGGCTATGTACTTAGAAAACTCATCAGGAGGGCTAGCCTGCAACTCTATCTGTTAGGTCAAGAGGATAGGCAGCTTCATAGACTGACTAAAAAAAGCATAGAAGTTTATAAGGAAGGATATCCAGAGCTTGAAAATAGAGAGGATACAATCCTTCATATGATAGATCTTGAAGAGGAAAAGTTTCACCAGACCCTGAGAAGGGGTATGCTCTATTTAGAGGATATTAGCAAGGAAATGATAAAAGAGGGTGAGAAAAAGCTGGATGGGGCGAGGGCTTTTAGATTATATGACACCTATGGCTTTCCTCTAAGTTTAACCCAGGAAATTTTGGAAGAAGAGGGCTATGATGTGGACGTCCTAGGCTTTGATGAACACATGGCAAGACAGAGGGAAACCTCTCGGGCCCAGCTGGATAAGGATGGCATAGGCTGGCGAGATGATATCCAAAAATATCTTTCAAAGGTAACTAGTACTGAGTTTTTAGGTTATAGTCAGCTTAAAACAGATGCCCAGGTCCTGGAGATTATTGTTGATAATGAACTTAGGACTAGCATGGATGCAGGTGAATCAGGTCTTGTAATTCTGGACAAGACCACCTTCTATGCCACAGGTGGAGGCCAGGTAGGAGACTGGGGGTATATGGAAAGTGAGCATAACCTCCTAAATGTAAAAACCGTGGAAAAAAATGAAGGACTCTATCTACACCAGGTTCATGCTCTAAGGGGGGAACTACGCAGGGGAGACCTAATAGAGGTGATAGTAGATAGGGATCAAAGGGATTCTACTGCTAGAAATCACAGTGCTACCCACCTACTCCACGAAGCCCTTATAAGCGTCCTAGGAGAGGGTGTCCAGCAGGCTGGCTCTCTAGTGGATGAAAACAGGCTGCGCTTTGATTTTAACTATTTTGAACCCCTTACCCAGGAGCAACTAGAGAAGATAGAGAGCATAGTTAATAGCAATATCCTCAGGGATCACAGTGTCGATGTGAGCTTCTCTGAGCTTGAAGAGGCTAAGAAAAAGGGCGCAAAAGCTCTCTTTAGTGAAAAATATGATGAGCATGTCAGGGTCGTCACCATGGGGAGTTCAGTTGAACTCTGTGGAGGTACCCACGTGGACCACCTCTCCCAGATTGGCCTCTTCGTCTTACTTGGTGAACGGGGAATAGCCTCGGGTATAAGAAGGATAGAGGCCTTAACTGGAAATAAAGCTTTAGACTATGTTAAAAAGCAGGAGAGATTACTTTTAGAAAGTGCGGATCTCTTTAAAAGTAGCGTGGAAGATCTACCAAAGAGAATCCACCAACTGCAGGAGGATAAGAAAGCTTTAGAAAAAGAAATACGACAATTGAAGGATAGAGTTGGAAGTGATATAATAAAGGATATGGTATCAGACCGACGTCTAGTAGATGGCATCCACCTATATGTCAAGGTCTTTGAGGACCAGGCTATGGATGGTTTAAAGACTCTTTCTGATCAGATTCTATCCCAGGATCAGTCGGCCTTTGTGCTTCTTTTTTCAACTCTGGATGGCAAAATAACCATGGTTGCAGCTTCTGGTGATAAAGCTAGGAATAAGGGGTATAAAGCAGGGAAGACTATTTCTAAGATAGCTAAAATGCTTGGTGGCGGCGGTGGAGGAAGGGATCACTTTGCTACTGCAGGAGCCAAGGATTTAGATAAATTGAAGGATGTTATAGAGGAGATAGAGGAATTAATTTATAAGACTAGAGACTAGGAGGCCTTATGAATAACCATACACAAAGATTTAATAACCAGGATTTAAAGAGCCAGGCGACAAGGGAAGTATTAAATAAAGTCTATAAAGCACTGGTGGACAAGGGTTATAATCCAGTAAATCAGTTGGTTGGCTATTTAATTTCTGGAGACCCCACCTATATTACTAGCCATAATGATGCCCGGATAATAATAAAGCAGGTCGATCGAGATGAAATTCTAGAGATTCTCCTAAAGAACTTCCTAGAGAATAATGGATAGACTCTCAAAGCTCTGCTTTGGTGCCTTGACAATAAGTCCCTTGCAGCAGAATTTTTCTCCTGCAAGGGCTGCCGATCTTATGGAATATGCATTTAGTAAGGGAATTAACTTTTTTGATACTGCTGAAATCTACGAATCCTATCACCTCTTTAAAGAATTTTTTAACAGGGAGCTTCCAAGGGAAGAAATCTATGTTTCAACAAAGTGCTATGCCTATGACAAAAAAACTGCCCAAGAATCCTTGGAAAAGGCCTTAGAGGGAATGGGGATAGACTATGTTGATATTTTGATGCTCCATGAACAGGAAAGTGAGCATACCCTTAGAGGCCATGGCGAGGCTCTGGAGTATTTCTCAGAAATGAAAAAGAAGGGTTTCATCCGCCATCTAGGCATGAGTACCCACTATGTGCAGGGCGTTTTAGCTGGCGCTGAGCATCCCCTTATAGAGGTGATTCATCCTATCATTAATAAGGCAGGCCTAGGAATAATAGGTGGCAGTAGAGAGGATATGGAAGAAGCACTTGTCTATGCTAAGAAAAAGGGCAAGTTCATATTTGCAATGAAGGCCCTTGGTGGAGGTCACCTCTTAAAAAATTACGGTGAAGCCCTAGAATATGTGCTTGGTCTCGATTCCATTGACGCTCTTGCCATAGGAATGCAGTCCAGGGAGGAAGTAGATGCCAATCTAGCTGCTGTCATGGAAGGCAAGATCAGCAGCAGGTCTGTAGAAAAAAGCCGAAGGCTGATTATCGATCCCTACTGTATTGGATGTGGGAAATGTGTTGCAAGGTGTCAGCAGGCCGCCCTCAGTCTTATAGATGGAAGGGCTGTGGTGGATGAGACTCGCTGTGTTCTATGCAGCTACTGTGTTCAAACCTGTGAAGATTTTTATATCAAGGTCATATAATGATAATTTTAGCACTGGATTATGGTGAAAAAAGGGTAGGAGTTGCAATATCTGATAGGGAGGAGAAATTCTCCTTTACTCGGCCTTATTTAAGAAGGCGGAGTAATTCACAGATAATTGATGAAATCATAGACCTTATTCCAAAAGAGGATATAGAACTTATTGTACTTGGTGCCCCCTACAATATGGATGATAGTCTGGGGGACTCTATGTTGAAGGTTCTGTCCTTTAAAAAGGCTTTGGAAAAGAAAATTAGATATACGAATAGACTGGAAAATAGACCTCCAGTTATACTATGGGATGAGAGAAATACAACAAGTCAAGCCAGTGAGATTTTAATTGGCCAGGATGTTTCCAGAAAAAAAAGAAGGGAAATAATTGATTCACTGGCAGCTAGTCTTATATTAGAGGATTATTTAAAAAATAAAGGAGCCTAGTAAAATGAAGGATTTTAATTTAGAAGAAATAGACCACGACCACGACCATGACCATGATCACGATCATATTCATGAAATAGATGAAATAGAATTAATAGACGAAGAAGGCAATGTTGTTACATTTAGACTAGAAGAGTGGTTTGAATACAAGGGCAAACTCTATGCTGTCCTTCTGGATGAGGATGACGAGGGTCTGCTATTTGAGAGCATCGAAGAAGAAGGCGAATATGTCTTTATAACACCCAGTGAAGAGGAGTTTGAAGAAGTCAAGGCCTTCTACGAAGAACTAGAATAAAATGAATAAATCCCCCATATTAAAGAAATTAAAAGAACAGGGTTACAAGATAACTAGGCCTAGAGAAAAAATAGCCTTGGTACTGGAGAAAACCCAGGATCATCATACTATTGAGGAAATCTATGACCTGGTTAACAATGAAGGTTTCTTAATCAGCCAAGCAACGGTTTATAGAAATGTTAGGCTGCTGGAAGGACTGAATTTGCTTACAAAGATCGACATAGGTGATGGACTAGATCGCTACGAGTTGAAACAAACGCTCCACCATCACCATCATTTGATTTGTAATTATTGTAAAGCTGTTGAAGAGGTTCATGGGGATTTTTTAGATAAGCTGGAGGCAGAATTAAGTCAAGAATATGATTTTAAGATAGAGGATCATAGCCTTATTTTCTATGGAGTTTGCCGCCAGTGTAAAAAAAGAATGGAGAAAAATGAGTAAGCAAAAAAATAAAAGACAGAATAAAAAAAAGAAAATTAATCATTCACTGAAGGTGATACCCCTGGGAGGCCTTAAGGAAATAGGCAAAAATATGACGGTTTTTGAATACGGTGATGACATAATCATTGTAGACGCCGGAATAATGTTTCCTGAAGAGGACCTTTTAGGAGTGGATGTTGTAATTCCAGATTTAAGTTATCTGGAAAATAATGCAAAAAAAATCAGAGGAGCAGTCTTCACCCACGGCCATGAAGACCACATAGGTGCTGTGCCCTATCTACTTGATAAATTATCCTTGCCCCTCTATGTTACTCCCTTTACTAAGGGACTAATACAACACAAGATAAAAGAACACGGTAAACCCAATGTTATCCTACATGAAAAAAAGGCTGGAGATGTCTTTGACATTGGGCCCTTTAATGTAGAGATGATCCATGTCAATCACTCTATTCCCGATTCAGTGTCCCTTCTTATAAAGACACCTGCAGCCAAGGTCCTTATAACTGGGGACTTTAAGGTGGATTTTACACCTGTTGGCTGCCCTGCAATTGACCTTGCCCGTTTTGGAGCTCTGGGTAATGAAGGGATAGACCTCCTTCTTAGTGACTCAACCAACGTTGAGAGGGAGGGCTATACCATGAGTGAGTCAACTGTTGGTTCCAACTTTGATAAGCTCTTTAGAGGGGCTGACTCTAGAATCTTTGTTGCAAGCTTTGCATCCAATGTCCAGAGGATCCAGCAGGTCTGTAATGCGGCTAGACTAAATAACAGGAAGGTCGCCTTCACTGGAAGAAGTATGCACACTATTACAAAAATAGCCATGGATTTAGGTTATCTTAATATCCCCAAGGAGGATATTATTGATATTGCAGATGTAAATAAATATCCGGATAATGAGATAGCCATTATGTCTACGGGTAGCCAGGGTGAACCTATGGCAGCCCTCACCAGGATGGCTGATAATACCCATTCCCAAATTCAAATTAAAAAGGGAGACATGGTTATACTTTCTTCTTCACCAATTCCAGGTAATGAGAGAAGTGTAAGCAATGTAATCAATAGACTCTTTGAAATGGGGGTAAAGGTAATCTATCAAGAGCTCTATGACGTCCATGTCAGTGGCCACGCTAGAAGAGAAGAACTAAAACTTATGCTGGCTCTAACAAAGCCCAGGTATTTTATGCCAGTCCACGGCGAGTACTCTATGTTAAAACACCATGCTGACCTAGCAATCAACATGGGCATGAGTCCCAAGGATGTAATACTTGCAGAAAATGGCCATGTAATAGAGTTAAATGGCGGTAGATTAAAAACAGGACAGAAGGTTCCAGCAGGCAGGATTCTCATCGATGGGGCAATTGTCGGTGATGTTGGAACTGCAGTACTAAGGGATAGAAAACAACTTTCAGAGGATGGTTTATTAATGGTCCTTTTAACCATTGACTCTGATAATGGAAAACTAATCAGGGAACCCGATATTATATCCAGGGGCTTCATCTATATGAAGGAGTCAACGGATCTAATAGACGAAGCTAAGGCAGTGGTGACTAGTGAAATAGGTTCCATGAGTAGTGCAACTAGAAGTGACTGGTCGCAGATAAAAAATAGCACCAGAAAGAATTTAAGCCGCTTTTTCTACAATAAAACTAAGAGAAGGCCCATGATTCTTGTGTTTATTTTGGAGGTTTAGATGAATCCATATGATAAGGCTAGAGAGCTAAAAAAAGCTATCGAAAATAGCCAGGAATTTAAGAAGTATTTAGAAGCTAAAAAGATAATTGAGGCTGATGAATCTGCCAAGGCCATGGTGGATGATTTTAGGGAAAAACAATTTGAGTTACAAAAGAAGGAAATGCTAGGCGAAGAAGTCAAAGATGAGGAAATGGACAAGATTCAAAAGCTCTATTCCATCCTTTCTATGAACGATAAGGCCGGAGAATATTTAAAAGCAGAGTTTGGCTATGCCAGGCTTATGCAGGACGTATCGGAAATCCTAGCTGAAATAATGGAGTAAAAATGAAAAAGATTATAATTCTTATCCTTATAACCTTACTCATCGGAGGCTGTTCTGCTATAAAGGAATCTTTATATGAACCCGTCGATTTTGAGGATAAATCACTTATTGAGATCCAAGTAACGGCAGGAATGTCTCCATCGGAACTTGGCCAGCTACTGAGTGATAATAATCTGGTTTCAAATACTAGAGCTTTTACAGGATATTTAAAGGAAATGGGTTACGATAGCTATCTTCAGGAAGGGACTTTTGAACTAAGTCCTTCTATGAGCATGAAGGAATTAGTTGATAATCTAATAGAAATTAAAAGCACTGAAACTATCACTGTAACCATACCCGAAGGCTATGAGGTCCGCCATATAGCAGATCTTCTTGAGGACCTGGGCCTTATTGATAGGGAGAGATTCTATGACGTCCTGGAAAATCATGACTTTAATTATGACTTTCTTCAGGGCATTAATAGAAGCCACCATCTCGAAGGTTTCCTCTTCCCTGATACCTACGAATTCTTTATAGACAGTAGTGAAGAGGATATTGTAGACAAAATGCTAGTTAACTTTGAAAATAGGTTCAATGCCGACTACTACAGCCGTATGGAGGAGCTGTCCCTAGACCTAAATGGTCTTATAACTCTGGCGAGTATTATAGAGAGGGAGGCAGCTGATTCCGAGGAAAGGTCTATAATTTCCAGCGTATTCCATAACCGAATAGAGGATGGCATGATGCTTGAGAGCTGCGCCACAGTCCAGTATATTCTCAAGGAAAGAAAGCCCATCCTCAGCTATGATGATATGGCTATCGAATCTGACTATAACACCTATATTAATGCAGGTTTACCTCCAGCGCCCATTGCTAATCCAGGTAGTGCCAGTATTGAGGCAGCCCTCTATCCAGCGGATACAGACTATTTCTTCTTCGTTCTAAAAAGCGAAGATGCAACTACTCATTATTTTGCAAATACCTTTGAAGAGCATGAAGAAAATATCCTGCGCTCAGGGGAAAATCATGGAGACTAGTGAAAAAAAAGCCTTCCTAGAAAACTATCAGACTAACCTTGTCTTTAAAGATGAAGGGCTTAGGGCAAGCGCTCTAGAAGAAGGGGTCAATGTTATTAGCAATGAGATAGGGGAGTTCATCTCCTTTTATCTAAAAAATAAATCTATTGGAGAAGTTGTGGAGATAGGTAGTGGATTTGGCTATTCTACTAAATTTCTCCACATTCTTTTGCCCCAGGCTAATATTATCAGCATAGAGAGATACCTTCCAAGGTATGAGAGGGCAAAAAGCTTTTTGGTTAGTCCCAAAGTTAGTTTTTTTAACATGGAGGCCCAGGATTATCTGGACAAGCGGGAGGAAAGTATTGACCTGCTCTTTCTCGATGGTTCCAAGCCCCACTACGTACACTTCTTAGAAAGGGCACTGCTTCTTATGCCTAGGGGGAGTATCTTGATTGCTGATAATATCCTTGCCAGAGGACTTAGCTATGATTTAGAAAATAAAAGACGCCACAGGACCCTTCAAAAACGCATGAAGGAGTTTTTAGACCTGGTCTTTAGAGAGTTTCACGCCACCATTATAGATATAGATGACGGTCTTTTAATCGGAGAAAAATTATGAGAAAAATTGAACTACTGGCACCAGCTGGTGATTTAGAAAAGATGAGGTATGCCCTCCACTATGGGGCTGATGCGGTATATATGGCTGGAGAGGTATTTGGCCTAAGACAGCAGTCAAAGAACTTCACCCTAGAGGAGATGAAATTAGCTGTAGAGGAGGTCCATAGCCTGGGTAAGAGGATCTATCTCGTCCTTAACATCATCCCCCATAATGAAGATTTAGAAGAGCTTAGGGTTTATTTAAATCAAATTAAGGATCTAGGTTTTGATGCCTATATCCTTTCTGATCCAGGAACTCTTATGATGGTCAGGGAGATCCTAGGGGATGTTGAAATTCACCTTTCCACCCAGGCCAATACCACCAATGCAATGTCTGCCAGGTTTTGGCACTCCCAGGGAGTAAAGAGGATAATCCTTGCCAGGGAACTTAGTCTGGTGGAAATCAAGGAAATAGTTGATAAAACCTCGGACCTGGATCTGGAATATGAGGTCTTTATCCATGGCGCTATGTGTATTTCCTATAGTGGCAGGTGTCTTATAAGTAATTTCCTTACGGGAAGAGATGCAAACAAGGGCGATTGCGCCCAGCCCTGCCGCTGGAGCTATCATTTGATGGAGGAAAAACGTCCAGGAGAGTATTATCCTGTCTTTGAAGATGAGAAGGGCACCTACCTCTACAATAGCAAGGACCTTTGCACCATCGATATACTAAGGGAAATCATAGATACAGGGGTTGTCAGTCTGAAAATTGAAGGCAGAAATAAGTCTATCTACTATGTAGCCTCCATTGTGAGAGCCTATAGAGAGGGCCTGGACAGGATTCAAGCTAATAGGCAGCTAGAAAGCCAGGAGCTCTTTGAAGAAATAGCCAGGGTTTCCCATAGGGACTTTACCCAGGGCTTTTTCTTAAGAAAACCCACTGAAGAAGACCAACTCTACCAGGCAAGGACCTTTAATCGGGTGGCTGATTTTCTCGGGGTGGTACTTGACTATGATAAGGAGACTGGCTACCTCAAAATCCAGCAAAGAAACAAGTTTAAATTGGGGGATAAAGTCCAGTTTATCGGTCCTAATTTCTCTTGTATAGAAGTAGAATTAAAGGAGATTCTCGATGAGGATAGAAAACCAATAGAGAGTGCTCCCCATCCAGAACAGATTGTCTATATTCCCTGTGAAGAGAAGCTTAACTTTAGAGATTTAATGCGGAAGATTTAATTTTAAATCATTGTTTGAGTTTACCTAGATAGCTATGGTAAACTATACATAGCTTGGTAAAAAGGAGAATATTTTGAATACATTAGATCAAATCCGAAGTTATTTTGATGAATTATCAATTGAAGGCGCGTTTTTTTACAAACCTGAAAATCGTTTCTATGTGAGTGGTTTTACTGGCTCAACTGGCTATGCGCTTATACTGAGGGAAGGGGCCTATTTCATAACTGATTTTAGGTATATTTCCCAGGTAAAAGAAGAATGTCCCGGCTATGAGATTATAGAGATCTCCACTACCAGGTCTCTTGGTCAGGTACTAGAAGAACTGGGACTGGAAAAGCTTGGTTTTGAAGAGGACTTCATGACAGTAGAGGCCTTAGACATTCTAAAAAAAGACTTCAAAGGGGAGCTTCTTCCCATGGGCCGCTTTATTGAAAAAATTCGTCAGATAAAAAGGGATGATGAAATTGATTTAATGAGAAAGGCTCAGGCCATAGCCGATGACACCTTTACCTATATGCTTGACTATATAAAACCTGGTATGAGTGAAAGAGAGGTATATCTGGAACTTGTCAATCAGCTTACAGCTAGAGGCGCCTCAGGGGAGTCCTTTACCGCAATAGTAGCCTCAGGTAAAAGAGGAGCCCTGCCCCATGGAAGAGCCAGTGACAAGATTATTGAAAAGGGCGACTTCTTAACCTTGGATTTTGGCTGTGTCTATAAGGGCTACTGTTCTGATATGACCAGGACAATTTGTATCGGCAAAGCCAGCGATAGGCAAAGGGAGATCTACGAGCTTGTGCTCAAAGCCCAAAAGGAAGCCCTAAAGGCAATAAAACCCGGCGCTGTCTGTTCTGATGTGGATAAGGTTGCTAGGGATATTATAGGTGATGCTGGCTATGGAGAAAACTTCGGCCACGGTCTTGGCCACTCAATCGGTTTAGAGGTTCATGAAAATCCCCGTTTCAACCAAATCGATGATACAATTTTGGAGGCGGGTATGGTAATGACCGATGAACCGGGTATCTATATAACAGATTTTGGTGGTGTTAGAATTGAGGATTTGGTCTATGTAACTGAAGATTCCCATGAAGTCTTATCCAAATCAAGTAAAGAATTAATTGAATTAGATTTTTAGGAGGCCCTATGATTTCAGCTAATGATTTTAAAAAGGGAGTGACCTTTGAAATAGATGGTCAGCCCTACGTGGTAATTGACTTTCAACATGTTAAGCCTGGGAAGGGTGCTGCCTTTGTAAGGACCACCTATAGAAACATAATTACCGGTGCAACAAGAGAGGAAGCCTTTAATCCATCGGACCGCTTTAACAGAGCTCGTATAGAGCGAAGGAATATGCAATACTTATATAATGATGGCAGCAGCTATATTTTCATGGACAATGAAAATTATGAACAGCTGGAGCTAAATGAAGAACAGGTTGCTGATGTTATCAAGTATGTAAGAGAGAATGATTCAGTTGATGTACGCTTTTACTCTGGCAAGGTCATAGATGTGGAGGCACCAAACTTTGTTGTTCTAGAGGTTGTCGAAGCAGAGCCTGGAGTTAGAGGAGATAGCGCCTCAAATATAACCAAAAAAGCCACTCTAGAAACTGGAGCGGTGGTCAATGTCCCACTCTTTATCAATGTTGGTGATACTATCAAGGTCGACACTAGAACGGGTGAATACCTATCTAGAATGTAATCAGGAGGAATATTATGAGCTATATTCGTGAAAAACTAAATTACCTGCAGGGCTATGCTGAAGGACTTAATCTGGATGAAGATAAAAGTGAAACCAAATTAATCCTTGGCATAATTGATCTTCTGGATGAGATGACCTATCTCATGGATGAGCTGGACGAAGAAGTGGCAATACTGGATGAAGTTGTAGATGCCATTGATGAAGATCTAACTGACTTAGAAGTAGACTTCTATGAGGTAGAGGACGATTTCCTATTCGATGATGAATATGATGACGATGAGCTATTCTACTCTGATTATGATGATGAGGACTTTGATTTTTTTGAAGATGACGAAGAATAGGATTTAAGGAGACCTTTTCCGCCTAAGGTGGAAGAGGTCTGTTTTTTTTGGTATAATTCGATTAGTGGAGGAATTTATGGAAAAAGTTATGACAATGAAGTACGGCACAGTAAGCATAGGTCAGGATGCAATTAAGGATTTAGTTAGCTTAGCTGTCAAGGAAATAGAAGGGGTTATATTAATAGAACCTGATGCCCCCAGTCAAATCTTAAACTTCTTAAAGAAGAATCCTCAAAGAGGAATCAGTTTTGAAGATGAAAATGAGGTTCTGGGTATTACGCTGAATGTGACGATTCTCAAGGGCTTTAAGGTTTCTGATATTAGCTTTAAAATTCAGGAGAAGGTAAAAAATGCCCTGGAAAGTATGCTTGAAATTAAGATAGCCAAGGTTAATATTCGAATTGTAGGAATTGCTAATGACTAGAAGGGCCACCAGGCGTAGGTTAATGCAGTGGATCTATGCCTGTGAGATCCAGGACAATTTACCGGGTATTTTTACTGACTATATTTTTGATGAAATAAAGCAGGAGAGGGAGTTACATTATGCCCATGATCTTTTAAAATCCTTGGCTGAAAATCTTCCTAAAATTGATGACCTGCTGAATGGATTTTCCCTCAAATGGCCTGTGGATAGGATGAACAAGGTAGATCTAGCCCTGCTTAGACTGGCTACAGCGGAAATTCTTTTTTTGGATGATATACCAAAGGAGGTTTCCATTAATGAAGCCATGGAACTATCCAAGGTATATTCCAGCCCAGATTCTGCTTCCTTTATTAATGGTATATTAGGTAGTGTGGTAAGTCATGGATAGGATTAGTGTATCCCAATTAAATATGCTTATTTCCAGAGAGCTGGCCCTGTCGCCCCGATTAAATAAGATAGAGGTGGAGGCGGAAATTGGCAGGCTTACTCGCCATGGCAGCGGCCATTATTACTTCAATATAAAGGACCACTATTCTTCGATTGATTGTGTAATGTATCGCTCTAGTGTGGCAAATAACCCCTATGACTTCCAGGAGGGAGACAGGGTACTACTAAGGGGCAGCGTTTCCTTTTATGAAAAAACAGGAAGGCTGCAATTTTATGTACAAAGGGTGGAGCCCCTGGGTGAGGGCGAGCTACTAAAGGCCTTTCTAGAGCTTAGAGATAGATTTTCGCAGCTGGGTCTTTTGGACCCTGAAAGGAAAAAAAACCTTCCCAGGCTACCGGAAAAAATAGCTCTACTAACTTCACCGACGGGAGCAGCCTATGAAGACTTTATGAAAATATTTAGTGAAAGAAACCCCTTTTGTGAGGTAGTACTCTATCCTATAACTGTCCAGGGCAGTGGGGCAGTTTCATCAATAATGGATAGCCTGGAAAATATCGAAGCTGATCTTTTAGTTTTAACTAGAGGTGGAGGAAGTTATGAGGATCTGTCGGTTTTTAATGATGAGAGCCTCTGCCTTGCCCTGGCTAATCTAGAGATCCCCAGCCTCTGTGCCATAGGCCATGAAATAGACTTTACCCTGGCAGAACTGGTCTGTGATGCCCGGGGAGCTACTCCGTCTCAGGCAGCTGAAATGGCCTCAGAAGAGGTTTTAAGGCTAGCCGATGGAATTATGTCTAGACTCGAATATTCGGGCAGAAACCTCCTCCTGGAGCTTGACAAGAGAAGATTGAGAATAGCTAGTCTCATGGATAGGATGAATATCCACTTTGAGCATCGTATGGTTAATGACCAGAGGAGAATTGAAGAACTTCTTAGGGAAGTTAGCCTTTCCTTTAATAAAAGACTTGATAATGATAAAAGGAGGCTAGAAGAGCTCTTTCAGAAAATCCAGGCTTATAATCCAGAAGAAATATTAAAAAGGGGTTATGTTGCTATTAAGCAGGAGGGCTGGGTAAGAAGAAGAGGCCAGCTAGTTCCAGGACCGGCTGAATTACACTTCTATGATGGCATAGAGAAAGTTGAGATATCATGAAGGACTATAGTAAAAAAATCCTGCGTTTAGAGGAAATAGAAGAAAAGCTAAGTAAAACTCCTGAGTTAGACCAGGCTCTAGAACTTTATAAGGAGGCCATGGTGCTCTACAAGGAGCTTCAGGATTATTATAAGAATATTGAGGACGATTTCAATGCCCTACAAAAATAAAATTGACTCAAGTCTTGAAAAAATTATCTTTAGGGCTAAGGATTCAAGGCTTCAGGAAGCCATGGCCTATTCAGCTCTTTCCGGCGGTAAGAGGGTCAGAGGTCAGCTTTATTTAAGGCAACTGGAGAGTTTTGGATCTCTGGGTGAACTTGATTATGACTATAGCGCCATCATCGAAATGATCCACTGCTACTCTCTTATACATGATGATCTTCCCGCCATGGATGATGACGTCCTAAGAAGGGGAAAACCCACTAACCACATGGTTTATGGTGAAGCTCTGGCTATTTTGGCCGGTGATGGCCTTTTAAACCTTGCCTATGAGTGGTCCTTTGAGTTAGCTAAGAAAGATCAGGTTTATCTTGAACTTGCAAGAAAGCTGGCTAAGGCAGCAGGTGATCAGGGCATGATCTTTGGCCAGATGCTGGACCTTAGCTATGAGGGAAAATCCATGGACAAGGACCTGGTTCTTCAAATGCTTTCTAACAAGACTGGCAAGCTACTTGCACATCCCTTAGAGGCTGCCGCCATAAAGGGGGGCCTAGATGAAGCTAGGGTAGGGGCCTGGAAGGAACTGGGCCTTGAACTGGGCTTGGCTTTTCAAATAAAGGATGATCTTCTTGATATGGATTCCACCAGTGAAATCCTGGGTAAGACCCCAGGTAAGGATGAAAAAAGTATGAAGAACTCCTACGTCCAGCTCCTAGGCTATGATAGGGCCCAGGAGGACTATGATTTATTAAAAACAAGTATTCTAAATAGACTAAAACACCTAAGTCAAGACCCAGTACTGACTGACTATTATAAAGGATTACTAGAGAGGAGTTACTGATGCTACTTTCTAAAATTAATAGCCCAGAGGACCTAAAGAAGTTATCTGTTATTGAAATGGAAGTCCTGGCAGCCCAGATACGAAGCTTTATTATAGCTACCTTGGAGAGAACAGGGGGCCATCTTTCATCGAATCTTGGTTCTGTGGAATTAACCCTGGCCCTGCATAAAGTCTTCAATGCACCAGAGGATAGGATTGTATGGGATGTTGGTCACCAGACCTATACCCACAAGATAATTACTGGCAGAAGAGACAGGATGGATACCATAAGGCAGTTTGGTGGTATTAGTGGCTTTTTAAAATGTCATGAGAGCCCCTATGACTGCTTTGGCGCAGGCCATGCAACAACCTCCCTCTCAGCCCTTATGGGTTTTATTCTGGCTGACAGGGCTCAGGGTAAGGACAACTATCACATAGCAGTTATTGGTGATGGCGCTTTGGGGGGTGGAATGGCCTTTGAGGCTATGAATATTCTGGGTGCCCGAGGAGAAAAAGCCATGATTATCTTAAATGATAATGAGATGAGTATAGGCCACAATGTAGGAGCCATAGCTAAAAAGCTTGATCATATAAGAAATAGCCCCCTTTATCTGGCAGCAAAGACAAGGCTTGCACCCCAGTTAGGCCCAGGACTTCAAAAGGGCCTTGCCAGACTCAAGAGAAACCTCAGGCAAATGGTCATGACATCGACCCTCTTTGATGAGATGGGGTTGAGATACTATGGTCCAGTTGATGGCCACAATCTGGAAGAGCTCATTGAAACCATGGAGCTTATCAAAGACTACCAGGGTCCCACTGTCCTTCACGTCCATACCAAAAAAGGTAAGGGCTATGGTTATGCCGAGGCTAATCCCAGCCTCTACCATGGTGTTGGTAGTTTTGATGCTAGTCAGGAATTAGTAGATAAGGAAAAAAATGATTTTAGTGCAGTTTTTGGAAGAAAACTTCTTTCCATAGCCAGGGAGGATTCTAGAATTTTTGCAATAACAGCAGCCATGGTCCAGGGAACTGGCTTGGATAGCTTTCAAAGGGAACTTCCCGATCAGCTTATAGATGTTGGTATTGCCGAGGAATCTGCCATAACCATGGCTAGCTCCATGGCTCTGGCTGGCCTCAAGCCCTATCTGGCTATTTATTCTACCTTTTTGCAAAGGGGCTTTGACCAGATGATACATGATATGGCCCTTCATAGGGCACCTGTGGTCCTCTGTATTGACAGGAGTGGTATTGTAGGAGCCGATGGAGAAACCCATCAGGGTATCTATGACACCTCATTTTTAAGTATAGTTCCAAATATGGAGCTTTGGGCACCCATGGATAAAAATGAACTGGAGGCCATGCTGGAAGAGAGCGTAAAGGTCCAGGGGCCACTTGCTATTAAGTATCCCAGAGGAGCTTGTCCCGACCTTAAGGAAGATCCAGGTAGGGTAAGAGAAAACATCCTCTATCCAGGAGATGGAAAGAAACTTGTCGTCAGCTATGGTTCTATGATGGAAAGCCTCCTAGGACTCCAGGAAAAACTGGGCTTTGACCTTTACAATCATAGGGTAGTCCTTCCCATTGACTATAAAAAGTTAGAAGACTTATTTAAAAACTATGAAAAGGTCTATGTCATAGAGGAAAACATATATACAGGCAGCCTGGCCCAACAGTTAGGGGCAAGTTTTGATATAGTGGCTCTAACTCTAGAGGATGGTTTTTTAGAGCAGGGTAGTCCAGAGGAACTTAAAAAATCCCAGGGCCTAGATAGTAAATCCCTAGAAGAAATATTAAAAGGATAAGTATGCTTAAAGAACTTAGTCTAAGAAATTATCTACTACTGGAGGACCTCCACCTGGAGTTTTCTCCAGGTTTTAATGTAATCACAGGTGAGACAGGTTCAGGAAAAAGTGTACTTTTGGAGGGTTTGAGAATACTACTGGGACAGAGTGTCTCCAGAGAGGATCTAAGGGACCCTGAAAAAAAAGCCTACTTTGAGCTGGTCTATGAAGATGACAAGGATATCCTAGCACTAAGCAGAGAAATTTTTCCATCAGGCAGGAGTCTTTCTCGTATAAATGGAGAACTGGTTAATCTGAATACTGTTAGGGAAACCTTTGGACCCTTAGTTGATTTTTATGGTCAGAGGGATGACTCCCTGCTATTACACGGGGCCAATCAGCAAAAGCTCCTCTTTGACTATGCAGGTGATGAGGTTTCAAAGCTACTAGAAGAGATTTCAGAGTATAAGAGAAGCTACGAGGCAGCTAGCCAGGAACTTTCCATTACTCGAGACCTATCTGCCTTGGAGAAGGAGGCTTTAGAGGCCCAGTTAAAGGAGCTAACTAGGCTTGATATAAGACTAGAGGAGGATAGGAGCTTGGAGGAAGGTTTTGATGAGATCCTCCACAGCAGGGAGATCCTCCTCGGCCTTGAAGCCTCCCTTGGCCTTATCGATGATGGAGCACTACCCAGTCTCTACCAGCTGGAGGATAGAATCTCCTCACTTGAGCACTATGGTAAACAGGAAGAGCTTCTAGATAGACTAAAAAATATAAATTACGAGTTAGAGGATATAAGAGACCAAATTAGGGACAGCCTCTATAGCCTGGATATTGATGAGAGCCTGCTTATTGAAAAGGAGAATAGATTTCTTGAGCTTAGTGAGGCAAGAAAAAAATATCAAAGAAACTTAGAAGAAATCCTAGAGTATAGGGCTCATATTGAAAAAATTCTAGATAGAGATAAGAGACAGGATGAGTTAAGAAAGGAGCTTATCAGGGAGCAGAAGGCAGCCTTTAAGAAATATTTAAAGGTTTCTGATGAGCTAGTGGAACTATCAAAGAGGGTTTTTAAGAAGATGAGTGAAGAGCTGAGGGCCGTGCTTAGCTTTCTTGAGCTTCCAGATTCTTCCTTTGAGCTCAAGGTTGAAAAGAGGAGTGAAGACTACCCCTTTAGCCAGGGCCACTATAGAATGAGCTTTCTAACTTCTATGAATAGGGGGCCTCTAAGACCCATGGCTAGCGTGCTTTCTGGTGGAGAGATGAGTAGACTAATGCTGGCTCTAAAGAGCATCTCTAAGGGAAGAGAGATAATGATCTTCGATGAGATAGATTCTGGAATTTCTGGCAAGGTAGCCCACCAAGTAGCTAGTCAGATTAAGGGCCTTTCAAAAAACAGACAGGTTATTGCTATAAGCCATCTGCCCCAGGTTCTAGCCTTTAGTGATGAGCACTTTCATCTGGAAAAGTCCCAGGGGACTAGTAGGGCTTTAAAACTTGATAGTAGAGCCCATCAGGAAAAACTTGCAATTATGATGAGCGGTCAACTTAATGAATCTAGCTTTGAAACAGCAGGCAAGATGATAGAAAGGGCAAGGGGTGAAATTAAGTGAAAAGAGTAGTAATTATTGTACTGGATTCCCTAGGTATAGGCTATGCACCAGATGCCAAGGACTTTGGTGATGAAGGTTCTAATACTTTAAAGTCGATTATGAAAACAGGTCCTAGCATAAATAATCTTATAGAAATGGGTCTTGGCAATATTGATAAGGTGGACTACATAGAGGACTGGGATCAGCCCCTTGCAAGCTTTGGGGCCCTGGTGGAAAAATCCATGGGCAAGGACACCACTATAGGCCACTGGGAGATGGCTGGCCTTGAAATTGGTCGAGCCTTTCCAACCTATCCTGAGGGCTTTCCCCAGGATTTAATTGATAAATTTGAAGAGAAAATCGGTAGAAAGATTCTTTGCAACAGGCCCTACAGCGGAACCCAGGTAATAGAAGACTATGGTAGTGAGCACTTAAGCACCGGCAAGCCTATAGTCTACACTTCTAATGATAGTGTCTTCCAGATAGCGGCTCATGAGGATATAATTCCCCCGGAAGAGCTCTATCATATGTGCAGGATAGCAAGAGAGATCTTGGTGGGTCCCCATGCCCTAGCTAGGGTCATAGCCAGGCCCTTTGTTGGAGAGCTGGGAAGTTTTGTCAGGACTTCCAATCGCAGGGATTTTTCTGTTTCACCCTTTGAAGCTACCCTTTTAGACCATCTAAAGGAGCAAAACTTTGATGTTATAGGGGTTGGTAAAATCTCCGATATTTTTAATGCCCGTGGTATTACAGAGGATTATCACAGTGACAATAACATGCATGGAGTAGATCTAATCCTAGAGAATCTAGATAGGGATTTTTCAGGACTTCTTTTTGCAAACCTTGTAGATTTTGATGCTAACTTTGGTCACAGGAGAAATCCCCAGGGTTATGCTCAAGCTCTGGAGGACTTTGATAAAAGACTGCCAGAGATTCTAGATAAATTAAGAGAGGATGATCTTTTAATAATAACCGCTGACCATGGAAATGATCCTGGCTTTAGGGGAACTGACCATACAAGAGAAAGGACACCCCTCTTAGTTTATGGAAGGAAATTAAGTCCAAGAAACCTAGGGACCCTTCAAGGCTTTTATAATATTGCTGCTACTGTCTATAGCTACCTAGGAGCTCAGGGCTCAGTTCGTGGAAGAAGTGTGGTATAAAATGAGAATCTATGATCTTATATATAAAAAGCGAAATGGTGGAAAGCTTACAAGAGAGGAAATAAAGTTTTTCATCCAGGGCTATGTAGAGAAGAGAATTCCTGATTATCAGGCTTCAGCCTTGCTTATGGCTGCCTTTCTTCGAGGTTTAGATGATGAGGAAACCTATTACTTAACTATGGAGATGTTAGAGTCGGGAGACAGGCTGGATCTTTCATCAATAGAAGGTATAAAGGTCGACAAGCATTCCACTGGAGGGGTAGGAGATAAAACCACCCTCTGCCTGGCACCACTCCTGGCAAGTCTTGGCCTTAGAGTGGCAAAGATGAGTGGTAGGGGTCTAGGCCACACTGGTGGAACCATAGATAAATTGGAAGCGATAGAGGGTTTTAGCACCGAGTTAGACGAGGAGAGCTTTATAAAGCAGGTGGAGGATATTGGCCTGGGAATTATTTCTCAGACAAGAAACCTGGTGCCTGCGGACAAACTCCTCTACAGCCTAAGAGATGTTACTGCCACGGTAGACCATCCCGCCCTTATAGCCTCTAGTATTATGAGCAAGAAAATAGCTGCCGGAAGTGACTATATTCTTTTAGATGTCAAGCTAGGAAGCGGAGCCTTTTTAAAAACCATGGAGGAGGCCCTTCATCTAGCCAGGATTATGGTTTCTATAGGGGAGAGGGCAGGTATAAGAACCAGGGCTCTTGTTACTTCTATGGAGCAGCCTCTGGGCTATAGCATAGGTAATGGCCTCGAAGTTGTTGAAGCTATGGAAATTTTGTCTGGCCAGGGGCCTGAGGATCTTAAGGAGCTTACCCTGGCCCTGGCCGCCCAGCTCTTAGTTATGACTGGACTTAGCTCGAATTATAAAGCTGCCTACAGCCTGGCCGAAGAAAAACTCTTAAATAATGAGGCCATGGATAAATTTGATAAAATGGTCCTTGCCCAGGGTGGAAAGGACCTTGAAGTGGCTAGAGCAAAGTATAAAGAAGAGGTCTTTAGCCCCTGGGAGGGATATATTGAAGGCTTTGATACACAAAAGCTAGGCCAGGCTGCCTCTTTACTAGGGGCAGGAAGAAGTACACTAGAGGAGAAAGTAGACCCTACTGCGGGTATTTATCTTCCCCACAAAATAGGTGATTTTATTGAAAAAGGTCAGCTATTAGCTACTTTAGAAACTAGTCGAGAGGAAGTTTTTTCCCAAAGCCGGGAAGTCTTCTTAGATGCCTTTAAAATTACTAGTAAAAAAGCCGACAAGGACCAGCTTATTAGGGCTCTTGTTTATATGGAAGATGGAGAAATTAGGGATATAGCGTGGAATTAAATATCAGTCTTGAAGAATTTAGTGGCCCTTTAGAGCTCCTTTTAGAGCTTATAAGCAAAGAGAAGGTGGATGTCTACAACATTCCCATCCACAGGATAACGGGTAGCTTCCTTCTTGAAATGAAGACCAGGACAATTCCCTCGGAAGAGGTGGCGGAATTTATTAGCATGGCGGCCTATCTTTTAGAAATTAAATCCAGGCTTTTGCTACCTGATCATATGCTGGAGTCTGTCAAAGAGGATGATAAGGATCCCAGATATTATCTAATAACCAGGCTCCTTGAATACCAGAGGGTCAAGGAAGCTAGGGAATTTCTTACAGCTAGGGAGTTACCTCTGAGAATCTATAGCGATGATTTGCCAATTCAACTACCTAAACCAAAACCTGCTAATTTGGATTTTTCTTCTGAGGCTCTAGAGCTAAAAGTAGCCATGGAAAACCTCCTCAACCGCTGGGATGAGGGCTCTCAGGAACTCCTTCAGGAGAGGCTTAAGAGGGAAAGCTTTTCAGTATTTGTGGAGCAAAAGGAAATCCTCACCTATCTTTCTTATAGGGATAGGCTAGAGTTTTCATCTCTAATAGAGGATGTTCCCAGGGGTAAATCCGTTGCTAGTTTTTTGGCCCTTTTAAAACTAGCCCAGGACCAGAGAGTCCTGCTACATCAAGAAAAAAGCTTTAGTGATATTTTAATAGAAAGGAGGCGAGATGGAAGAAATTAGAAAGTTAGAACTTCTTTTGTTTATTGCAAGAGAGCCCCTATCCAGGGATAAAATTGCCTCCCTTTTGGAGATAAAAACTTCCAGGGTTGAAGAGTTGGTGGAAAGTTTAAAAAAGGAGTATTGGGATCAGGCCAAGGCTCTTACTATTGTCTCCTTTGGCAACTTTTATCAGCTGGCCACCAATGATCTCTACCAGGAACTGGTGGAGGCCTTTATCGGATCATCCCCCCATAGGGGCCTGGGACCCTCAAGTTTAGAGGTCCTATCCATAGTAGCCTATAGACAGCCCATAACCAGAGCTCAAATAGATGAATTAAGGGGTGTTTCTTCAGATTATTCCCTTAGACTGCTTCTAGATAGGGATCTTATCAAGGTGTCTGGGGTGTTAGATACCCTGGGTAGTCCAAGACTCTATTCTACAACGGATAGATTCTTAAGGAATTTCAAAATGAAAGATTTGGAGGAACTTCCAAGTCTGGGAGAATAGTATGAAACTACAACAATACATGGCCAGGGCTGGTGTGGATTCCAGAAGGAAGTGTGAAAAAATAATTCTTGAGGGCAGGGTACAAGTCAATGGAAAGCTAGCGGTTCTTGGTGAAAGGGTAGGGCCCCTGGATGACATCCTACTTGATGGAGAGCCTCTGCTGGGTTCAGAAAGTTTTGTCTACTTTGCCTTTAACAAACCTAGGGGGGTCCTCTCCACAGTAAAGGACAATAGAGGGAGAAAGACCATCCTAGACTACTACCTGGGAAAAAAGAGAATCTACCCAGTTGGAAGACTTGACTACGAAAGCGAGGGCCTGATTCTTCTTACCAATGATGGGGATTTTGCTCAGCTTTTTATCCATCCTCGTTATGGTATTGATAAGGATTATCTGGTGATATTAAATGGAGACCTAAGCCAGGAAGATTTAGGAGCTTTAACCAAGGGAGTAGAAATAGAGGGCTATAGGACTAGACCTGTAGAAATAAGAAAACTTGGAAGAAATAGATATCTATTCACCCTAGTCGAAGGAAGAAATAGGCAGATAAGAAGGATGGTGGAATCCAGGGGGAAAAGAGTTGTCAGCCTAACTAGACTTAGAGTAGGACCTTTTAAGCTAGATGATTTGGCTCCTGGTGAATTTAGACCCCTTAAGATAAAGGATGTTGAAGGGCTGAAAAATGAAATCCGCCCTTGATTTTGTTCACTCATTAATTCCAGACAAACTTGATATAAGTATAGATGCCACTCTAGGCAGAGGGAAAGATGCTCTTATTCTAGCTAAGAGGTCCCGGCTTCTTATAGGTTTTGAGCTGCAAAAGGAGGCCTATGATAGGAGTAGGAAGCTTCTAGAAGGCTATAATACAAGACTCTATAACTGCTGCCATTCTGAGATGGGGGACTTGGTAGATGAGAGGGTGGACCTTGTAATTTTTAATCTTGGTTATCTACCAGGAGGTAATAAAGAGTTTTCTACCCAGGCTTCCACCACAAAAAAGGCTATTTTAGCAAGCCTAAAGCTCCTGGTATCTGGAGGAAGAGTGCTGATAGTCGCCTATGGCCATAGTCAGGGTCAGGAAGAAATTCAAATGCTTAAAGATCTTGAAATAGATCAAGGCTACGCAGATGTCTTCAGACTAGTCCACCATAATGGCACCAATAGACCACCAGAAGCCTGGATAATTATAAAAAAATGAATGCAATGCTACTTTCAATTTCTATGAATAATAAAGCCTTGCATTTTTTATTGCAATATTCCTAAGAAGTGGTAAAATATAATTATTAATAAAGGGAGGCATATTGTGAGTAGAGAAAATCTTGTGCTACGCCTAAACCGCAGCTCCTGCAAAGGATGTGGAATTTGTGTAGCCTTTTGTCCCACCGATGTTTTAAAGGTCGTCGAGGACAACAAATGTAAAATTATCGCTCTTGACAAGTGCATTAAATGCGGCCAATGCGAACTGCGTTGCCCGGATTTTGCAATCTACTTAGAGGAGGGAGACAGTGAATAAAAAACCTTTACTTATGCAGGGTAATGAGGCCTGCGTCAGGGGAGCCCTCTATGCAGGAATGAAGTTTTATTCTGGATATCCCATTACTCCTTCGACAGAAATTGCGGAAATATCTGCTGAGCTACTACCCAGAGTTGGCGGCACCTTTATTCAGATGGAGGACGAGATTGGTGGAATAGCTGCTGCAATAGGAGCATCTATAGCCGGTAAGAAATCCATGACAGCCACCTCAGGACCAGGCTTTACACTTAAACAAGAGAATCTAGGTTATGCTGTAATGTCAGAAATACCCCTGGTGATTATCGATGTTCAAAGGGGAGGCCCCTCTACAGGTCTACCAACCCAAACCGCCCAGGGAGATATTATGCAGGCCAAGTGGGGTACTCATGGCGATAGTGCCATCATTGCCCTTTCTCCTAATTCTGTTACTGAGACCTTCTACTTAACTATCCGGGCCTTTAATCTCGCAGAAAAATACAGGACACCTGTTATCCTTCTAACCGACGAAGTTATAGGCCATGCAAGAGAAAAAATTATCCTACCTGATCAGGGAGAGGTTGAAATTTTTGACAGACTGCTTCCCCTTGAAGACAGACCCTATAGACCCTTTGGTGTAGAAGAAGGGGATTTAGTTCCCAGATTTGCACCCTTTGGTACAGGACATCGCTATAACATAACAGGTCTTTTCCACAGTGAAACAGGGTTTCCCAGCAACTCCCAGGAAAATGCTCAGATCATGCTGGAGAGGATTCATAATAAACTCAAGGACGAGGAAATCCTAGATTTTGAAGAGCTTTATATGGATGATGCTGAGTATGTCTTTATTTCCTATGGCTCTACTTCCAGATCTGCAGTGCCCGCAGTGCACCAGCTTAGAAAAGAAGGCTATAAGGTAGGTCTCTTCAGGCCTATAACTATATGGCCATCGCCTGAAAAGGCCATTGAGGATATTTCAAAAAGAGTCAAGGGAATATGCGTAGCTGAGATGAATATGGGACAATACTTCCTAGAAGTCCAAAGGATTGCCTGTGGAAGAACTGAAGTAAGCCATATGGGAAGAGCCAATGGCGACATCCTGGTCCCCGATGAGTTCGTTGAACGTGCAAAGGAGTTCTTCAATGACCGAGAGAAGTAAATTAGTTGATAAATATTTTAGGGTAGGAAACCTTCCCCATATTTGGTGTCCAGGTTGTAGTAATGGAATTACAACTCGGGCCATAACCAAGGCTATTGACGAGCTTGGGATGGACCCAGACAATGTGGTTATTGTTTCTGGAATAGGCTGCTCTTCAAGGGCTGCAGGTTACCTGGATTTTAATACCCTACACACGACTCATGGTAGGGCTATTGCCTTTGCTACAGGGGTTAAATTGGCCAATCCAAAGCTTGATGTCATAGTCATTACAGGAGATGGAGATGCCAGTGCAATCGGTGGTAACCACCTGATCCATGCCTGTAGGAGAAATATTGATTTGACAGTGATTGTCTTTAATAACAACATCTATGGTATGACAGGGGGCCAGTATTCACCAACAACACCCCATGAGGCCCTGGGAACAACAGCTCCCTTTGGAAATGTTGATAGAGCCTTTGATCTTGTTAAATTAGTAGAAGGGGCTGGTGCTACCTATGTAGCTAGAGGAACTGCCTATCACGCTATTCAGCTTACAGGCTATATTAAAAAAGCCATCACTCATAAAGGGCTTAGTATTGTCGAAGCAATTTCTTGTTGTCCTACCTATTATGGTAGGAAAAACCGCATTGGAGATGCAGTTGCCATGATCCAGTGGATGAAGGATACCTTCGTTGAGAAGAGAGCCTATGAGAGATTGGATGAAGAAAAAAGAGCTGGTAAGTTCCCCTTTGGTGAGTTTGTCAATAAAGAAGAGATTGAATACACTGAGGCCCTAGCCCAAATGCAAAGAAGAGTGGAGGAGAACGGTGAGACAAGAATTTAGTTTTTCAGGCGCAGGTGGACAGGGTGTCATCCTCCTCGGCGTAATAATGGCTGAGACTGCCATAAATCAAGGTATGAACGCCCTACAGAGCCAGTGCTATGGTCCTGAAGCCAGGGGTGGCGCTAGCCGCTGTGAGGTTATAATTGCTGAGGATGAAATATATTTTCCCAAGGTCCAAAGTCCTAACTACGTCCTCTGTCTATCCCAGGCTGCTGCAGACAAGTTTGCCAAGGATTTAAAACCCTCTACTGTGCTAATTATAGATGACAAAATAAGTCTAAATCATAATCCCGGTACTGAGATTATCTATCGTCTTCCTATTGTAGAGACTGCTAGAAATACCATAGGTAAAGAGATTACCGCAAACATAGTTTCCTTGGGTTCAATCCTAGAGATAACCAAGATTTTCTCTAAGGAAGCTCTAATAGAAACAGTACTTGCTAGGGTTCCGAGAGGTACTGAAGACATTAATATCCGAGCCGTTGAGGAGGGGATAGGTCTTGTAAAGAAGTGGAATGAAAAAGAATAACACCTTTAAGATAATTGCAGAAAACTATGAAGCCTTAAGTAAATCCCATCAGAGAGTTGCAGATTATATTCTGCAACACTCTGATAGGGCAGTTTATATGACAGCTAGAAAAATTGCATCTAACCTTGGCATAAGCGAATCCACTGTGGTTCGCTTTGCGACAAGTTTGGGCTATGAGGGTTATCCCGCCTTCCAAGAGCACCTTAGAAGCTGTAGTCATGCAGCGAGGAGCACCAGGCTTAAACTCACGCAAAACTTGGAAGCCCAGGATAAATATTCCCTCTTAGTTCAATCACTAAGAAGGGATTTAAATGACCTGACAAATATCTACGAAATGATAAACCTACCTGCCGTTAAACTTGCTGCCAGTAAAATTTCTTCCTCCACTAGGGTATTCTTACTTGGTAAGAGGTCTTCGGGTGTACTAGTGGACTATCTCTACTATTATTTAAATTTCTTCCATGATAATGTCAGGATTCTAGAAAGTAATGTACTAGATCTTTTTGAACAGCTGGTGCATGTAAAAAAAGATGACCTGGTTGTTATGTTTAGTTTTCCTAGATATGCTAGAAGTACAATTGAAATGGCTAAGTATATAAAACAGCAGGGAGGACAGATTGTTGCTATAACAGATAATCTTGATGCGCCTATTGCCCAGTACTCTGTCCATACCCTTCTAGCTCCTTATTCCAGAGACTCATTTATTGATTCTCTAGTGGCACCACTTGCTCTTTTAAACACTCTTATAACCTGCTTAGCCTATGATGATATAGAGTTTACTGAGGCGAAGTTAAAGGTATTAGAGCAGCTTTGGGAGGAGCAGGAGGTATACTTTTAGTGAGGTAAATATGATTGTCGCAATTGATGGCCCGGCAGCTTCAGGTAAATCTACAGTTGCCAAAGCCTTGGCAAAGAGGCTTGGCTTTAATTATATAGATACAGGTGCTATGTTTCGTGGTCTTACCTACTGGGCCCTGGAAAAAGGCTTGGAGAGGGAAGAGGATCTTTTACCTCTGCTCCCCAGCTTAAAAATCAGCTCTCTAGAAGGTGGGCTAGAAATAGATGGTAGAAAACTCTACCAAGAGCTCAGGAGTAAGGAGGTAGATGAAAGAGTGTCCTATTACTCTGCCATGGCCTCTGTCAGACAAAGACTCCTTGAACTGCAAAGGGAGGAGGCTGGTAGGTCTAGTACAGTTATGGATGGCAGGGACATTGGAACTGCCGTTTTTCCCCATGCTGAGGTTAAGGTCTTTCTAACGGCTAGTCCTGAGGAAAGAGCTCGACGAAGATACCTTCAAAGAAGCAATAAAATGAGCTATGATGATATACTTTTAGACATTAAAAGAAGGGATACCATCGATTCCACCAGGGATTTGGCTCCCCTAGTAATGGCCCAGGATGCTCTGCTGATTGATTCTACAAATATGGAACTTGAAGAGGTTCTTGAAAGGGTGGAGGCAATAATAAGAGATGTTTCGCAGAATAGCTAGTGCTATAGTAAATTTTATTTTAAAAGTAATTTATCCGATAGAAATTCATGGTAGGGAGAATATTCCCGATGAAAGGGTCCTTATTATGGCTAACCATGGCCATATACTGGATCCTTTTATGGTAAATATGGCTTACCAAAGGCACTTCTATGTGATAGCCAAAACCGAACTATTTAAGATACCAATCCTAAAACATCTATTAAATAATGTAGATGCCTTTCCCGTGGACAGGGATCAGTTAGATCTAGCTGCCATTAAACTTTCTATTTCCAAACTTAAGGATAGCAGCCTTCTTATTTTTCCCGAGGGAACCAGAAATGGACAGTTGATACCACTGGAAGGTAAGAGCGGTGCAGTTATGATGGCCTCCCAAGCCAAGGTTGATATTCTACCTATGGCTGTGGTGGGAAATTTTAAATTATTTCGACCCGTTAAGGTTTTTATTATGCCCGTAAGAGCAGTGGGGGAGTTTGGCTTTGAGAGACTAAATTCCCAGGCTTACCGCTCTATTGTCAACAGCCTACTCCTTGAGATCTACGAAAAACTTAGAGAGGAAAGCGATGATTATTAAATTTAGCGAGACCATGGGTTTTTGCTTTGGAGTTTCAAGAGCTATTGCCATGGCAGAAGAACTATCAAAGGATAGTAAAATCCTCAGCTATGGCCCTCTAATTCATAATGAAGATGAGATTAATAGGTTGAAAAAACTTGGTGTGATTACGGTAGATAAACTAGAAGAGAGAATGGAACTACCCCTTCTTATAAGGTCCCACGGAGTAAGTAAAGAAGTCTATGAATTTATGGAGCTTCATGGAATCAAGTATAGCGATGCTACCTGCCCCTTTGTAAAAAGGATTCACGACCATGTGAAAAGCTTTCTAGCCAAGGGTAAGGACATAGTGGTTTTAGGGGATATAAGTCATCCAGAGATTATAGGCATTGTGAGCTGGGGTGATGGTAAGATCAGGGTTCTGGGCTCTTTAGAGGCTGTAGAAGAATATAGCCCTGGAGAAGAGCTGGTGCTTCTAGCTCAGACGACCTTGAATAAGGATTTCTTTGATGGGGCAGTTAGCATTCTTGAAAAAAAGACCAAGCTTCAGGCAATAAATACCATCTGTTCTGCGACCAAGTTAAGACAGGAAGCTGCGGCGAAACTTGCCTCTGAAGTTGATCTAATGATTATCATCGGGGGTAAGGAAAGCTCAAATACTAAAAAACTTTTGGAAATTTGTAAAAATATTAACAAAAATAGCCTGCATGTCGAAAACGTCGAAGAAATTATGCTGCATGATTTGCAAAAGTATGGTATAATCGGTGTTAGTGCAGGCGCTTCTACACCCCAATGGGTAGTAGATGAAATAATAGCGTATATGCAAAATGAGACTGTAAGGAGTAACTATCGCATGGAAAACTTGTCAATGAAAGAAATGATGGAACAGGCATCCTTTTCTGCCCCTAAAAGAAATGAGGTTGTATCGGGAAAGGTCGTCATGGTAAAGGACGACGGAGTTGTGGTAAACATCGGCTATAAGGCTGATGGAATTTTGCCTATAGAGGAAATCTCCAATCCTGATGGTCTACCCCTAGATGAACTTTTTAAAGTAGATGATGAACTGAGCGTTCTTGTTTTAAAAAGAGATAACGGGGAAGGAGATGTCTTGCTTTCCAGTAAGCGTCTACGTTCTCGCAAGGACTGGGAATTACTAGAAGAAAAGTTCAACAATAAGGAAACTGTTACAGTAAAAATTACTGAGGTTGTTAAGGGTGGCCTATCTGCCCACTTTAACGACATCCGTGCTTTTATTCCAGCAAGCCATGTTGATATTAACTTCGTACGTGATCTTAATCAGTTTATTGGTGAAGATTGTGAAGTAGAATTCCTTGATTTTGATAGACGTAGAAATCAAGTGGTACTTTCTAGAAAAGGCGTAATAGAAAAAGAACGCAAAGAAGAGTTGGATGAATTCTGGTCTGGTTTAGAAGCTGGTCAAATTCGTGAGGGTATTGTCCGCAGATTTACTAGCTATGGTGCTTTTATAGACCTAGGAGCTACCGATGGCCTTATCCACGTATCAGAGATTCAGTGGGGCAAGGTAAACAAGCCCTCGGATGTACTAAAAACCAACGAGAAACTAGAGTTTATGGTTCTTGACTTTGATAGAGAAAGTAATAAGATTTCCTTGAGCCGTAAAGCTCTAACCCCTGATCCTTGGGAAGTTATAGATGATAACTATGAAGTAGGTGAGAACTACGAAGGAAAGATCGTGTCACTAACTGACTTTGGTGCCTTTGTCGAACTTGAGCCAGGACTTGAGGGACTAATCCATGTATCTCAGATTTCTGAAGATCGCATAGACCAACCAAAGGATGTTTTAACCCTAGGCGAAGAAGTAGTTGTGAGAATACTAGAAATCGACAGGGATCAAAAGAGAATCAAGCTCAGCATGAAGCAATAATAGAAAAACGGCCTGGTGCCGTTTTTTTTATAGCCAATTTTTTTTCTTGAAAAAGCGTAGCATAAGAGCTGTGATGATAAGTGAAAGAAGCCAGAAAAACCAATATCCATATTTCCAATAAATCTCAGGAAAGACCTTAAAATTCATTCCATATACTCCTGCTAGGAAGGTAAGGGGTATAAAAAGAGTAGAAAATATGGTCAGTACCTTCATAATATCATTGGTCCTATTGCTTAGGCTTGATAGATAAATATCAAGCATGCCAGAGCAGATATCTCTGTAGGTTTCTATAAGATCTACTAGCTGCACTATATGATCATAGAGGCCTTTAAAATTTTTCTTATTATCAAGGCTAATCATAGAGAATTCATTGCCTTCAAGGCTACCTATGGCATTTCTCATAAGCCATAGGTTTTTTCTTGTAGCTATAAGATCTCTTTTTAGTTTATATATATCATTTAGTGTCTCTTTTTGGGGATTTAAAAGCAGCTCATCCTCAACCATATCTATTTTTTCACCGGTTTCTTCAAGGATATCAAAGTAGTTTTCAACAAGTTTATCTAGCAAAAGATAAAGGATATCATCACTCTTAATTTCAAAAACATTTAGTCTGGCTTCTAGTTTCTTTTGGATCTCATTAAAAATCTGGGAGGGAGCTTCTTCAATAGAAATTAATAAATTGCTTTTTGCTATAAGACTAATTTGTTTTGAGCTAATTCTATCTCTTACAAGTTCAGTTTTTTCTAGAACCATAAAGATATAGTCCCTGTAATACTCAAGTTTAGGCAGCTCAGAAGAATCTTGGATTTTTTCTAAAACAAGGGGATTTATCTTAAAATGACAGGAAAGTTCATTAATTTTTTCCTTGGAGGGTGAAAAGAGGTGGATCCAGTGGGTGGCTCCACCTTCTAGATCAATTTCTTCGAAACTAGTAATATCTAAGGTCTCCAAAGATCCAGATTCAATTTTCACATAACTAATGTCCTTCATTGGAAATTTTCTCCTTTGGCCTAGATTTACTTGATAAGCTGTGAGATTGCCTTGAAGGTGGGTGACTTGGCAGTTCTCTGAAGATCAAAAATTATGGTCTCACTAGGTAGGACCAGTGCACCTAGAGCCCCAAGGCTTTCTAGTGCCCATTTACTATCAGCAAGCTGTCTGGAGCCTACTGCATCGTAGGCTATAATAACTTCTTTTCCAGCCTCAAGAAGGTCTCTGGCAGTCTGATAGACACAGACATGGCTTTCAATTCCTGCTAGTATAAACTGGCTTTTACCTTCTTTAAATAAGGATTCCATTGTGCTAGCCAGATCATCCAGTAGTGAAAAGCTTGTCTTTTCATAGACATTTTTCTCATTAATCCAGGGCTTAAGGGTTTCAATAGTTTTTCCCAAGCCCCTGGGATATTGTTCAGAGAAAATTACGGGTAGATCTAGGAGCCTTGCTCCCTCTAGAAGGACCCTTGTTCTATTTTCTACCTGGTCTCTATTTTCTATTACAGGCAATAGTCTTTCTTGAATATCAATAATAACTAAAACTGCGCTTTCTTTATTCAGTCTCATCTTTTCCTCCTTATATCGCTAAAACTTATACCCATTTCATAGGTCTTTATTATTTATTGGCCAGATACACCCCTAGTATAATCAAAATAGAGGCAATCCACTGGCTAAACATGAATGTTTCCTTCAGGATAAATACTCCTGCTAGCACTGAAATTAAGGTTGTAAGCCCCGCAAAGGAGGAGGTGACAGTTGGTCCCACTAGATCTATGGCAGTGACATTGAATAGGAAGGCCAGATTGCTAGATAGGAGGGAGAGATAGAGAATGGAAATTAGAAACTCCCTGTTTTTTATAGGTAAGCTAAGAAATTCTAAGCTACTACCATCTATAAGAGAATATATGAGGGAAGTGAAGAAGAATACTAGTCCCCCCATAAAAAGCATAAAGTAGGTTCTTTCATAGTTACTATAGCCTCTTATTTTTCTTTGTATGATGGAATAAATGCTATAGGAGCTTATACCTAGAAGGAGCATGAAATAGCCAAAATAGGATAGGGAAGCCTGGCCCCTTTTACTTAAGACCATAACTATGACTCCAATTGTTGAAAGGAGTATTCCTAAAAGTTGCTCTTTTTTAGGGTATTCCTTGAGTAAAATTGAAGAAAGTAGCATTGTTACTATAGGTCCTAAGCTGAGTATTACTCCGGCCTCAGAGGCTGTGGTAATTTTTATTCCAAGGGACTCCAGGGAAAAGTATAGGACAGGGAAAAAAAGTCCTAGAGGAAAGAGCTCCTTTAAATCCTTAGCTTTAAATCTAAAGGGGATCCTAGAAAGGCGCCTATAAATTTCAAAAAAAATAAAAGCCAGTGCGAAACGCCAACCTAGTAAATAAAGTACACTAACAGTGCTAGTTCCTTTTTTTGTAAAGATAAAGCTAAGGCCAAAGATCAAAGAAGTCATGGCTGCAAAGAGCTTCCCTCTAGTGGTTTTTGTCATAATTATTCCTTTCTCTATCAATTTAGCACAGCTTTCTTTTCTAAGCAATAGCTGCTATGATATACTTTTATAAGGAGGATGTATTGAAGATTATATTTAATAAGGATAAAAATAACCAGGCTGCCTTAGAGATGGTGGCCAAGATTTCTAATATAAATAAAGAAGAAAATGCCAGAGGCCCCCTTTATCATATCCACACCTTTGGATGTCAAATGAATGACCATGACAGTGAGAGGATGGCTGCACTTTTTGAACTTATGGGCTATGAGCCCACAGAAGAGGAGGAGGAAGCCTCGGTAATCCTGCTTAATACATGTGCAATAAGAGAGCATGCTGAAGAAAGAGTCTACGGCTTTTTAGGCAGGCTTAAATCCCTTCAGGACCAGGGCACTATTATAGGGGTTTGTGGCTGCATGGTCCAACAAGGCCACGTGCTTGAAAAAATCAAAAAATCCTTCCCCTTTGTAGATATGATTTTTGGAACTCATAATTATTACAACCTACCCCAGTATCTTTTAAAAGCACTGGAAGGTGAAAAAACCCTTGAAATACTAGAGGACTTTAGCAGTATTGTTGAAGAGATGCCAGCTATAAGGGCTTCTAAAATTTCAGCCTTTGTAAATATCATGGAGGGTTGTAATAACTTTTGCACCTACTGTGTTGTACCCTATACCAGAGGCAGAGAAAAAAGCAGGCTGCCAGAGGATATAATAAAGGAAGTCAACAAGCTTGTTGAAGAGGGAGTCAAGGAAATCACTCTGCTTGGTCAAAATGTCAATAGCTATGGAAGAGGTCTAGAGGAGGATATCGATTTTCCTGATCTACTAGCTCGATTAAATAAGATTGATGGACTTCTTAGAATAAGATTCATGACTTCCCATCCCAAGGATTTATCAGACAAGCTAATAGAGGCTATGAAGCTTGATAAGATGGCACCCTCCTTTCATCTTCCTGTACAGTCTGGTTCTACCAGGATACTAAAAAGGATGAATAGGAAATATACCAGGGAGGACTATCTGGATAGGGTTAGAAAGCTAAGGTCAGCCCTGCCAGACATAGGTCTAACTAGTGATATTATTGTAGGCTTTCCTGGTGAAACCATGGAGGATCTTGAAGATACAATTTCACTTATAAAGGAGGTTGGCTACGATAGTGCTTTTACCTTTATATATTCAAAGAGAAGGGGAACACCTGCAGCCACCTATGAGGATGACCTGGACTACAAGGAGAAGCACAGGAGATTTGAGCTTATGCTAGGGGTCCTTAATGAAATAGTAATAGAAAAAAATAAAGCTCGAGTCGGTAATGTTTATGAGGTTTTAGTTGAAGAAAAGGCCCACTCTAATTTCCTTCAGGGGAGAACTCCCCAGGGTTTTCTTGTTCGCTTTCCAGGAGAAATTGATGAGATTGGAAAGCTTGTTAAAGTAAAAATAGTAAGATCTAAAAACTTCTCGCTGGAAGGAGAAATATGTCACTAGATATTAAGTTTTTAACTCCTATGATGCAGCAATATATGGAAATAAAAGCCCGGGTACCAGAGCACATACTTTTTTATAGGCTGGGAGATTTCTATGAAATGTTCTACGAGGATGCTGAGATAGCCAGCAAGGCTCTGGATCTAGTGCTTACCTCCAGAAACGCCGGTGGGGGTATGAAGGCTCCTCTTTGTGGGGTGCCCTATCATAGTGCCCAAAATTATATAGCCAAGCTCATAGACCAGGGTTATACCATAGCAATCTGCGAACAGATAGAAGATCCCAGGGAGGCTAAAAACCTCGTAAAAAGAGACATAGTAAAGATAATTACCCAGGGAACCTTGGTGGATGAAGCCCTTTTAGATAGGAGCCATAATAACTTTTTAGCTGCTATTTGCAAGGAAGAAGGGGGCTATTCCATTAGCTACTGTGATTTATCTACCTTTTATTTAAGATCAAGTTTCTATGAAAGGGAGGAAATAGAGGATTTAAAAGAGGAGGTTTTCACCCTTAGGCCCTCGGAGCTACTTGTAGAGGAGGGCATAGATATAGGGGCAAGTAGGATAATTCCAAAGCCCAGCATTGATAAGAAGCTCTTTGATACCTTTTTAAAGGTAAGGCCCGACTCATCTTCCCTTACTTCCTTAAGCGCTCTTTTTGAATATATTCTAGAGACCCAGCTCCTAGAGCCCAATACTGCCTTTGACTATTCCTTTATTGGGCGTGGGGACTATATGAAACTAGATAGCAGTATATTTTCCCATCTAGAGCTTTTTGAAACCCTTATTAGTAAGGAAAAAAAGGGCAGCCTTCTTGGCCTACTGGATAGATGCTCTACACCCATGGGAAGTAGGCTTCTAGCTCTTTGGATTCAAAAGCCCCTGCAAAATTTAGAAAAAATTAATAAAAGACTGGATTTAGTAGAGTATTTTTATGATAGGCCGGAACTCCTCTTTCCTCTAGAGGAAATCCTTAGGGAGATTTTTGATCTTGAGCGCCTGGTCAGTAAACTCGTCTATAGCCATATCATGCCCAAGGATTTAAGAAAGATTACCGCGAGTTTGTCAAAACTACCCCAACTACTTGACATGCTAGAGGGACTGGAGAATAGAGACCTAATAAAGGGGCTGAGGGCTGAGCCAGAACTCTATGACAAGCTCAATGAGACCCTTCTAGAGGAACCTGCTGCTACCATAGCAGAGGGGGGTGTAATTTCACCAAAAAACCACCCTGAGCTGGGTGAAATCCTCCACCTTCTAGAGCATGGAACAGATATGCTCCTGGATATGGAGCTAGAAGAGAAGGAAAAAACTGGTATAAAGAACCTTAAAATTCGTTATAACAGGGTCTTTGGCTATTATCTTGAAGTTACCAATAGCAACCTATCTAGGGTACCCGATAGGTATATTAGAAAGCAGACCCTGGTGGGAAGTGAGAGATTTTTTACTGAGGAATTAAAGGATCTAGAAATAAAAATCCTAAGTGCCGAGGAGAGACAAAAGGTTTATGAAAGACAGGTCTATACAGAGCTGGTGGAGGAGGTAAAGGGCTACAGCGATATACTCCTTGATCTTGCAAGATCTATTGCTACCCTGGACCTAGCTGTTAATCTAGCCAGGTTGGCCCGGGAAAATAACTATGTCAGGCCCCTGGTCCAGGATAGTAAGGACTTTTCACTGGTTGAGAGTAGACACCCTGTCTTAGAGGACCTTCTTGGCAGAGAGAGATTTATCTCCAATGATCTTACTATGGATAGTAAAAATCATTTTCACATTATTACAGGTCCAAATATGGCTGGTAAGAGCACCTATTTAAGGCAGGTTGCTCTGATAACCCTATTAGCCCATATGGGCTCCTTTGTTCCCTGTTCTAGTGCTAGTATCCCACTGACAGATAGAATATTTACCAGGGTGGGGGCCAGCGATGATTTAAGTAGAGGCAAGTCTACCTTTATGGTGGAAATGAGTGAGCTGAGTTTTATTCTAGACAATGCCAGCGAAAATTCCCTGGTAATTTTAGATGAGATAGGCAGGGGAACCAGTACCTATGATGGTCTAAGCATTGCCTGGGCCACAACTGAGTATCTAAATAGCCAGATAAAACCCAGATGTCTTTTTGCTACCCACTACCATGAACTTACCGAGGCCCAGGAGAGGATAGAGGGCATCAGTAACTTTAGGGTGGCGGTGGATCAAAGGGGGAGGGACCTTATTTTCCTAAGGAAAATAATACCTGGAAGAAGCCACAGGTCCTATGGTATCCAGGCTGCAAAACTTGCTGGACTGCCCCAGGACTTAATTAGCAGGGCCAGTGAAATTTTGGAGGAACTTGAAGGCAAGGATACCATGCTAGCAAGGGATAAGGGGCCTAGGGAAGAGTCAAATCCCTTTATACCTGAACTGGTTGATCTTGATGTAGACCAAATCACTCCTAGAGAGGCCTGGAGCCTTCTAGAAAGTTTAAAGAGGATTTATGCCAAGGATTCATAAACTAAGTCCCAGGGTGGCCAACCAAATTGCAGCAGGTGAGGTAATTACCGAGCCCTTAAGTGTAGTCAAGGAGCTAGTTGAAAACTCTCTGGACGCCGGTGCCAGTCAAATTAAAATAGAAATTTTCGGCGCTGGTCTTGATAAAATAATCATTAAAGATGATGGCAGCGGCATTGACTATGATGATGCTGGTCTTTTATTTGAAAGACACGCTACATCAAAAATTTCCCAGGCCCAAGATTTAAAGACAGTTACAAGCTATGGCTTTAGAGGTGAGGCCCTAGCTAGTATCGCAGCCATCAGTAAGATTACCCTCACCAGTCGCCAGGAAGACCAGCTCCAGGGTTTTGAAACTATTATCTATGGAGGTAATACCCTTAGCTTAAAAAGGATTTCCAGGCAGAAGGGTAGTTCCTTTGTCATTGAAGACCTTTTCTATAATACACCAGTTAGAGAAGGTTTTTTAAAGAAGCCTGGCTACCTCCAAGGAAAGATTATTGACTTTGTCAGGGCCATGGCTCTGGGTAACCCCCAGGTAAGCTTTAGCCTACATGGGGATAATAAATTAATACTGCAGAGCTTTGGCAGGGGCAGGGAGGAGGCTCTAAAGGAGCTTGCAGGAGAAGAATATAGTTATTTAATCCCACTGGAAATTGAGGGCGAAAATTATAGGCTCCTAGGCTATCTATCCAGTCTAAGCCACTCTATGACCACCAGGCGTAGTCAGTATTTCCTAGTAAATAATCGCCTGGTTGAAAACAAGGAATTAAGGGACCTAATCTCGAGAACCTATCAGGGTCTACTGCCACTGAGGCGCTTTCCTGTGGTCTATTTTTTTATAGATGTAGAACCAACCCTTGTCGATGTAAATATCCATCCTAGGAAAATGGAGGTCCGTTTTTCCCATGACTTATCCTTAATAGAGGATCTAGAGGGTCAGTTAAGGCCCTTTCTCTATGGAAAACAGATCCATCCTGTCATAAAGGAAGAAGCCCCGAGGCCTAAAATCCTCCCTAAGCCGGATTTACCAGATAGATCTGAAGAATTACCTCTAAGTTTTTTTGATAGAGTCCAGTCGAAAAAAAGTGAAGAACTTGAGGTAGCTGAAAATCTCTTGACAAGCTATGATGATTTCTTTGATGGCCTCTACTACCTTGGCCAGGCCTTTTCTAGCTTTTTAATCTTTCAGAAGAAAAATAGCATCTACTTCTGTGACCAGCATGCTGCCCATGAGAAAATCCTCTATGAGAGGTTTATGGAGGAATATAGGGATAAAAGTTTGTCCCAGCAGCTATTAATGCTTCCGATAAATCTAAAACTTGATGCCAGGCAGCTTGGGGAACTTGAAGATAGGGGAGAGCTACTTAGAGAACTTGCCTTTGATTACGAAGTTTTTTCCAGGGACAGCCTGGTTCTAAGAGAAATCCCCCATGGATTTAGTCCAGGTCAGGCCAGTAGTTTTTTTAGAGATATATTAGAAGGTGGCGCTGAAATAGGTGAAGAAGAACTTATATCCAGGGCCTGTAAGGCCGCTATTAAGGCCCAGGACGCCTTAGAAGATGTCGAAGTAGATCAACTACTAGACCAGCTAAAAGTACTTAATAACCCCCATACCTGTCCTCATGGTCGGCCAATATTTATTGAAATGCCTAGAAAGGAACTGGAGAGGCGCTTTGAGAGATAATTTAGTAATTTTTGGTCCCACAGCCAGCGGCAAGTCTAGTCTTGCCCTGGAAGTAGCCAGGAAGTATAATGGTGAAATTATAAATATGGACTCCATGCAGGTCTATAGGGGCATGGATATAATAACAGCCAAACCCAGTGTCCAGGAAATGGGGGAGATAGAGCACCATCTTTTTAGCTTTCTGGAGGTTGATGAAGATTTTTCTGTCTATGAATATAAGAATAAAGCAGTGGAGTCTATTGCTAAAATTTCCTCTAAGGGAAAGAATCCTCTACTGGTGGGCGGCACAGGCCTCTATCTCTCCAGTCTCTACTATGACTATGCTTTTAGAGATATAGATATAAATAAAAGAGAAAAATATAGAGAAATCTATGAGGAAAAAGGCCTTGATGCTCTAAGAGATCTGGCTAGGGAGGCCTTCCCCCATTACAGTGAAAAGATAGATATAGACAATCCCCACAGACTCCTTCGGCTTTTAGAAAGTGGTAGAATGAACCAGGAAAAAAAGAGATCCTCTCTGCCACTTAAGATTTTTATTCTTGACTGGGAAAGGGAGGCCTTAAACCAGCGAATAGAAAAAAGAATCAATCTTATGCTAGAGGAGGGTTTGATAGAGGAGGTAGAAGAGGTCTATAGTCAATACGGAAGAAAAGAATACCTGCCTGCACTTAGGGGTATAGGTTATAAGGAGTATCTTCCATATTTAGAGGGCCACTATGATCTTGAAAGAGCCAGGGAGAAACATTTGATTGCCACCAGGCAATATGCCAAAAGGCAAAGAACCTGGGCACGCAACCAATATAAAGATGCTATAATCATAAAAGGTGAACTCTCTTTGGAAAAAAAACTGGAAATTATAGATAAAAATTGGAGGTGACCATGAAACCCAACACTTTACAGGATAGGTTTTTGCACAAGCTAAAAACGGAAAAAATTGCTGTCACCATTTTTCTAGTCAGTGGATATCAGTTGAGAGGACTAGTAGAGGGCTATGACAACTATACGGTTATTATTAAAACTGGTGATGTTCAGCAACTTATCTACAAGCATGCAATAAGTACTATGGTACCTGGAATAAATATTGACTTTATGGAGGACGGGGATGTATAGAGATTTTGGAATCTCCAGTGCAGTCCAGGAATTTCTTGAAGATAAAGAGGAGGCTCTAGGGCCTCTCTTTTCTGCCTTGGAAAGCACTAAGGCCTACAACAATTTAAAGATCCTAAGGGCAATGCAAAATGCCGGCCTTAGCGATAATCACTTTCACTGGAACACGGGCTATGCCTATGATGACCAGGGGAGGGATGTGACGGAAAAAATATATGCTGAAGTATTTGATAGCGAGGATGCCCTGGTAAGGCCGGGAATAGCTTCGGGTACCCACGCCATTACACTGATGCTCACAGGTCTATTAAGACCTGGTGACCATATGTTAACAGTGACTGGGACCCCCTATGATACCCTTCTTGCTGTCATAGGAACTAGTCAAAAAAATGGATCTACCCTAATAGAGCTAGGTGTGGAATATGAAGAAATCCCTATGCTAGGAGCCCAGTTTGATATAGAGTCAATAAAATCCTCAATCAAGGACAGCACCAAGGTCTTATACTTTCAAAGAAGTCAGGGCTACTCCTTTAGGGAAACCTTTTCTTTGGAAAGTCTAGAAGAAGTTATTAAAATCGCCAAGCAAATTAAACCGGATATTATTGTTGCTCTGGATAATTGTTATGGAGAGTTTGTTAGAAAAACTGAACCAACCTCCCACGGGGTGGATATTATGGCTGGCTCCCTTATTAAAAATCCTGGTGGAGGCCTGACCTTGAGCGGGGGTTATATAGTAGGGAGGAAGGATCTTATCCTTCTATGTGCCCACAAGCTAACCTCACCCAGCCTTGGCAAGGAAGTAGGAGGGACCTTTGGCATCACCAGGACCCTGCTTCAGGGGCTCTTTTTTGCTCCTACGGTGGTTACCAATGCGCTGAAATCAGCAATCCTCTTTGCCCAGGTTTTTTCTAGTTTAGGCTATGATATTAAACCTGCTTTAGACGCCACCAGAGAGGACATAATTCAAGCAATCCTCCTAAGGGACCCTAAGAAGGTAATAGCCTTTTGTGAGGAGGTTCAAAAATCTTCCCCTGTGGATAGTCATCTAACTCCCATTCCCTGGGCCATGCCAGGCTATGATGCCGAGGTCATAATGGCTGCAGGTACCTTTATTCAGGGAGCCAGCATAGAACTCAGCGCCGATGCACCCATTAGGGAACCCTACGCTGTCTATGTCCAGGGAGCTCTGCTCTACGAACAGGCAAGGCTTTGTGTTATGAAGATAGTTGAGAGATTTGAACAAATGGATTCTTCCAATTAAAAATGGCTCCCTAGGGAGCCATTAGCGTATAAATCTCATCACAGCCTTTACAGTGCCTAGGATTTGAACATCCCGGGTTACAATAGGCTCAAATAGCGGATTTTCTGCCTCTAGTCTTATATGGTCTTTTTCCTTGAAGAAGGTCTTTACAGTGGTTTCTTCGCCAAGAAGGGCTACTACCATTTCTCCATTGTCTGCCACTGGCGTCTCTTTTACCAGGACATAGTCACCACTGAAAATTCCTGCATCCTTCATACTCTCACCCTGAACCTCTAGAAAGAAGTGGTTACCGCTTCCTAGAAAGTGGGGGGAGACGGGGAGGTAGTCTTCAATATTCTCAACAGCTAGGATGGGTCGACCTGCTTGCACTCTGCCTAGGAGGGGGATACTCAAGGTTTCAGCCAAGGGTGCTTCCTGGGTTAGGATAATAGCTCTATTTTTTGAGCCGTCTCTTTTTATATACCCTTCTTCCTCTAGTTTAGATAGATAGCTGTGGGCAGTGGAGGTGCTTTTAAAACCAAGGCCCTTGCATATTTCTCTAACTGTAGGTGGATAACCATTCTCTTGAATTTTCTTCTTTAAATAGTCGTATACTTCCTGCTGTCTAGCTGTTAAACCCATAATATCTCCTCCTTCCTCTAAAATATTATAGCATAAAGTGGCTTATCAGGCAAACAATTGTTCTATCCCAGAACTTCTACCTCTTTATCCATAAGATAGATATCAAACCAATCCTCTATCTCTTTGAGTCTTCTTATTCTCTCCTTAGGCTTTCCAGAACGGGATAGTTCGTGGTTTTCACCATGGAAGAGGACAAATCTAGACTTGACGCCGTGGAGCTTGAGAGCTGTGTGCATCTGCATTGAGCAGCTATAGTGGCAGCGATGGTCCTCATCGGAGTGGATTAGTAGAGTGGGGGTCTTGGCATTTGGCGCGTGCTTTAGAGGACTGACCTCCCAGAAATGTTCAAAGTTGTCCCAGGGCGTAGCTTGCTGCTGATCTGAGTTAAAGTAGTATCCGATATCAGTTATGCCAAACTTACTGACCCAGTTGGATATACTTCTTTGGGAGCAGGCCGCTGCAAAACGATGGGTATGGCCTATAATCCAGTTGGTCATAAAGCCACCATAGCTTCCACCCATAACACCTACCTTAGCCTGGTCAATTTGGGGGTAGCGTTCAAGAACTAAATCAGTGAAATCCATAAGGTTTTCATAATCAATGGTGCCGTATTTACCCCTTATATCACTGAAGGCTCTGCCTCTACCATCACTTCCTCTGGGATTAGTAAAGAAGACAATATATCCCCTTTGAGCAAAATAGTGGAGTTCGTGGAAAAACACTGTTCCATAGGAAGCCTTGGGTCCACCGTGAATTGTTAGAATTCCAGGATATTTTTTGTTTTCATCAAAGTTACTGGGGAGGAGTACATAACCTGTATAGTCTAGGCCATTTAGCTTAAAATCGAATTCATCAAGTCTTGCTCTTTCCAGTTTCTCATTCTCTTTATTTAATTCAGTGATTTGAATTTCCTGGCCATCTTTAATCTCATAAATTTCCTGGAGTTTAAGTTCCCTCATGAGTACTGCATAGATTTGCCCCTTGGAAACATCAAAGCTGTCTACACTTCCCCTGCTTGTAGTGAGTCTAGTTAACTTGCCCTTCTCATCTATTACATTGAGATAGGAATGGTCGAATTCTGTTGTGGAAAAATACAACTTTCCACTATCAACCTTTAAAGATAGGCCACCAATAAGTCTGTTATCACTGCCCACAGAACTTCCAATGGAGACATCCCAGTTTTCAGGTGATATCCTTCTTGCCTCTAGGGTTTTTCTATCTAAAGTATAGATATCTTGGTCCTGGTTGTTGCCGTGGATTTTACCATCACTGCCGGTAAAGACTAATTTATCTTCATTTAGATAGGAAAAGAAGGAGTAGCGGAACTTTAAATCATCTCTGAGCTGCCTTACTTCTCCACTAGCAAGGTTCAGGGTGTAGAGCTCTTGGAAGGTTTCCATTACATCGGTATAACTAGTGGCTAGGAAGGCTACTTCCTCTCTTCCTGGAGCTAGATCGAAATCTAGGACATTGGTGAACTCGCCTGTAAGTACCTGGACCTCTCCAGTGGACTTAGTATACTTAAAGAGTCTACTTCTTACCTTGTTGATAAAGCCTCTACCATTAAACCAATAGGGGATCTCATCGATTACCTTAACAGAAGCCTCAAGTGCCGCTCTTCGAGTTTTATCCTCAAGTTTTTTCGTATCCTCTTCAGCTTTTTTCCAAGTTCCCATAAAGATTAGTTCATCATCATTTAAGCTTTTCACCTTGCTAGGAATGAAGGGGAGCTCTGCTAGAAACTGTGCCTCACCACCTTCAAGAGGCAGGTAGTAGAGATCAGAGGTATAGAAGCTCTTCTTCTCATCCTCCTCTTTTTCCCTTTTTCTCTTGGCTGTAAATATCAGGCTATCTCCATCAAAACCATAGAATCCATCAATTTCTTTAGAAGTAAAGGGACGATAGCTTTGACTTTTCTTTTCATAGAGCCAAATCTGCTTGTCATAGCCGTTTTTCTTAAGATTGGCCTTACCAAGAACAAAGACAATTTTTTCTCCACAGGGAGAGATACCTATTTGACCTAGAAAATCATAGTCTAAGAATGAATCAAGTTTTAGTTGCATAAAATCCTCCTTTTAATACATATTTAGTCTAAATGATTAGGAGGCTTTGTGCAATAAGACAATGAGAAAAGATAGATTTTCTTTACTAATAAATTATAATTCCTCTATTCCATAGGATTTAGCTTTTAAGGGAATGGCTGTTAATAATAAGAGACAAAACCAGGCATTTAAAAACAAAATTTCCAGAGAAACGAGCTAATACAGTCACATCTTTCTATTATTACAGGGATAGGATTAGTGTTGCTTTTTTATTTGTCATCATTGAGTAGTAAAAACCTATTTGGGTACCTAGCTAGCAAGGGAAGGGAGGCTGTAATGAAAAAGAAATTTCTTATTATAGGAGTAGTTTTGCTGTCCCTGGTCTTTACATCTTGTGCTAAAGCAAAGGCAGAAGATTTGATTGCAGGAAAAATAAGTGAAAAGATTATTGAAACAGCCACGGGTGGCAAGGTAAGCGTAGATTTAAATAGCAAGGACGAAGTGGTCACCATGGAAACCGAGGATGGTAAGATTACCTATGGAGAATCACTACCATGGCCTCAGGCTTATGAAGAAAAGCTACCAAAATTAGAAGGGATAAGTATAGCTAGTCATGTTGAGCTTGGTGAAGAAAGGTCAGTCAACATCACCTTTTCTGGACTTACTATTGAGGAGGCCAGGGCCTATGTTGTGAAACTTAAATCAGCAGGATTTAAAAGTCAGCATAACACTAATTCAACCTATAATGTTGCTTTTTCTGGAATAGATAAGCAGGGTGATGGCATTGTATTCTTCTTTGGAGTAGGTGAAAATGAAGACTTTGGTGGGGGTAGCCTTAGCTTTACTAAAGCCCATGAGGACTATGTCAGTGATGCTAGCCATGAGGACCTTGATGATGGTGACGCTGAGCTAGATAGCTATGAAGTTAAGGATTTTAGATCATGGCCTAGGGATTATATCAGTGAACTTCCTGAACTCAAGGGTGATATTCATGATCTTACTGCTACGGATGAGAGTATTATGATTATTTATAAGGACATGAAAAAGGAACCTGTAGAAGACTTTATAGCCGCTGCAAAAGCAGCAGGTTTTTCTGAAAAAAGCTATGAAACTAAAACCCCAGATGGTCTAATCTATGGTGGGGAAGATGGGGGGGGCCGCTTTCTTTTGGTAACTTGGAATGAGGATGGATCTGTAATTCTTCAGATGAAAAGATAGCTCTTTATCTTTATATAGATTATATAGCTGGGCAGCCTGGCTGCCCTCCTCTTCTTACTTGTATTTATTAACCTTTAATTATATAATTTATTCATTAATAGGATCTTTTAAATTAGAAGGGGGAGAGCTATGAATATTTGGCACGATATGCCCGAGGAATATATAAGTCCAGGAGAATTTATTGCTGTGGTGGAAATCTCTAAAGGCAGCAAGGTAAAGTATGAACTGGATAAGAAGACAGGTATGCTTAAGATGGATAGGATCCTCCATACCTCAACCCACTATCCAGCAAACTACGGCTTTATCCCAAGAACCTACGCCGATGACGGCGACCCACTGGATGTGCTGATTCTATGTACCGAGGAGATCCATCCCATGGTTGAAATCCACTGTTATCCCATAGGTATGTTCCAAATGGAGGATGAAATGGGCATGGATGAAAAGATCATTGCCGTCCCCTTTGCAGATCCTGTCTATAATGGCTATAGGGAGATTAGCTATTTACCCAGTCATGTAGAAGAAGAGATGCGACACTTCTTCTCTGTCTATAAGGCTTTGGAGGGAAAAAGATCCATTGTTGGAGAGGTAGCAAATTCAAAAAAGGCCATGGAGACCATTAAAAAAAGTATGGAACAATATGAGAAGAAATTTTTGAGGGACTTGACTAGCAAATCCCTATAGAGTAGAATGACATAGCAATTGAATAAATTTTTTAGAAAAGGGAAAGAGGTGAAAGACCTCTACAGAGCCGCTGCTGTGATAAGCTGAGCCATCTCATACCACTGGTAGTACCGGGAAGGGAGATAGACTCCATAGCTTTAAGTCAGAAGACCTGTCTAAAAAATCTTGCAATCAATCTCTTCGGACCTAAGAGAGTGCAAACAGCTGGTTTTTTGACTGTTTTCTCTTTTGGTAGAAGACAGTTTTTTTAATGAAAAGAGGTATAATGATGAAAAGAAAGTCGATTCTCCTACTCCTGCTAGTTATGATCAGCCTGCTGGCATCCTGCCAGGCCCCAGCTAGCAACCTACCCAATGTAGATAGGGCGGGCTATGAAATTGAACTACCTGACAAGGTTGAAACTATTGTTTCTATGGCCCCCTCAATTACTCAGATTATCGAAGAGCTTGGTATCAAGGAAAAAATAATTGGAGTTGATATGCAGACCCCCCTCTATGTTGATGGTCTAGAAGAGGTGGTCCAATTTGAACTTATGAGCCCTGATCTTGAGGCCATGGCTGCCCTGAGTCCTGATCTTGTCTTCGTTACCGGGATGTCATCCCAGGGTGGAGAGGATATATACAAGAGTCTGAAGGATCTTGGAATAGCTGTAGTTACCATCCCCTCCAGTGATAGCATAGAAGGCATAAAGGAAGATACCCAGTTTATTGCTGACGCCCTTGGTCTGTCAAAAAAGGGTGAAGAAATAAATGGTAGAATGCAGGAAGAAATTGATAAAATTGCTGAGATAGGAAGTAAAATTGAAAATAAAAAGACTGTGCTCTTTGAGATAGCCGCTCTTCCTTCAATCTACAGCTTTGGCCATTCCACCTTCATGCATGAAATGATAGAAATCCTGGGAGCTGAAAATATCTTTGCAGATGAGGCTAAGTGGATAGCAGTAAGCGAAGAAGCAGCCATCTCTAAAAATCCCCAGGTAATCCTAACAAATGTAAACTATCTTGAGGATTCTGTAGGAGAGATTCTTTCTAGGCAGGGCTGGGAAGAAGTGGAGGCTATAAAAAACCAGGATGTCTACTATATAGACAATGGCTATAGTAGTCTTCCTAACCACAATATTTTGCTGGCTTTAAAGGAAATGGCCTTGGCTATTTATCCTGATGAATATAGGGAAATAGGGGAGTAAGAGATAAATGAATAAGCTTGTGAGAAAAATTTTATATAGTATAGTCCTGGTATTCGTGGTCCTGACTTTTTCAGCTGTACTAGGTTCTGCCAAAATACCCATGGCCTATATTCCCAGGATTATTTCTCATAAGCTTTTTTCTAGGCCTCTACCTGCTGATTATGATTTGCTGCTGGTGGACATATTTTGGAAGATTCGTTTGCCCAGAACCCTTGCCTCCTTCATTGTTGGTGGAGCCCTGGCTGTTAGCGGGACAGTCATGCAATCGGTCTTGAGAAATCCCCTGGCATCCTCCTATACACTGGGTGTATCCTCGGGAGCTTCCCTGGGGGTTGCAATATTTATAGCCTTTGGCCTTAATCTTACTGGCCTGGGAAATTACCTAATTCCCTTCATAGCCCTGGTCTTTGGTCTAGCCACTGTTCTAACAGCTCTTGGAATATCATCAAGACTAGATGCTGGACTGGAGACTCAAACTGTCATACTGACTGGTATGGTACTTTCCCTCTTTATAAATTCCTTTCTCACCATTATAATGGCACTTTTTAGACAGCATCTACAAAGGCTCCTCTTTTGGCAGCTGGGAAGTTTCTCTGGCCTTAACTGGAATGAACTTGCTATTATAAGCTTCAGCGTCCTTCCTGTAGTTATAATTCTTAACTTTTACAGCTTGGAGCTTGATCTTCTTAGCTTTGGAGAAGAACACGCTATCTCAGTTGGAATAGATCTTAAAAAAATAAAGCTCCTATTAATTGTTCTTGCTACCTTCCTCACCGGAGCCTCAGTTAGTTTTGTGGGGGTAATTGGCTTTATAGATCTTATTGCCCCCCATATAGTAAGAAGGATTTTTGGGTCCTCCCATAGGCTGGTTCTTCCCATGTCCTTTATCTTTGGAGGAACCTTTATGGCCCTGGCAGACATTATATCAAGGATGATAATTGCACCCTTAGAGCTTCCAATAGGTTCAGTTACTGCCCTAATAGGTGCACCCTTTTTTACCTGGGTCTACTTCAGCAGGAAAAGAGGTGAAAATGCTTAGCTTCAAGGGAGTTAGTGCGGGATATAATGGCAAGGCGATAATAAAAGATATTAGCTTTACTTTGGATAGGGGAGAAAGCCTAGCTATTATAGGTCCAAATAGTTGTGGAAAAACTACCCTTTTAAGGGCAGCTACTGGGATAATTGATCACCAAGGTGAAATCACCCTATCTAATAAATCCATCAAAACAATGAAAAGGCGGGAAATCGCGGAGAAAATAGCCCTGATGAGTCAGATAAACTATGTACATTTTCCCTACAGTGTCTATGAGACAATTATGATGGGACGCTATAGATTTCTCAGAAAGAACCTCTTTGGCAGGCCCAGTGAAGAGGATATAAAGATTGTTGAGAAAACCATGGAGAGCACTAGACTCATGGAGATAGGAAATAAAAAGCTAAATGTCCTTTCCGGTGGCCAGCTGCAAAGGGTCTATCTTGCCCATACCCTGGTGCAGGAACCAGAACTCATACTGCTGGATGAACCAACCAACCATATGGATATAAAGTACCAGGTGGATGTAGTTAACTATCTCAAGGGCTGGTCCCAGGGCAAGTCCCAGGCAGTAGTTGGGGTCTTCCATGATATTAACCTTGCCATGGAGCTTACTGATAATCTTATGTTTATGAAGGAGGGAAGGATCTATGGCATGGGCAAGGCAGAAGATATTATAAACAAAAATTTTCTCAAAGAAATATATGATATGGATATAGTAGCCTATATGCTAAATTCTTTAAAACGCTGGAAAAAGTTTCAGGAGTAAAAATGAAAAAATATAGGAGTCCCTATGAAGCCTATCCCTTTTTGTCTGAAGATAGTAGGGATCTGCGCTGTGATTTTGAAATTCTAACTGATAGGCTGGCATCACAAACAGGTCTACTAGCCTCTATGTGCCCAGAAAGGGAAATTAAAGATGAACTTATAAAAATCTGTGGCCTAATCTATCATATGAATCCTAGTCTGAGGACCTTCTTTTCTATAGAGAAGGATGAAATTAATTTTTTAATAGATAGGGTAGGGGAGCTAAGAAAAAATCATAGCCATAAATTTGATAGATTTGTTTTGCCTCAGGGCTCCACTAGAGGAAGTCTGGCCCATCTTCTGAGGGCTGACGCCAAGGCGCTGGTTAGACTTATCTATCGCTATGGCGAAGACAAGAAGGTAGAGGAAGGCCTAATAGATTTTGCAAATCTACTCTCTGGATATTTTTTCCTTCTGGCTTTGGAACTCAATTCCAGGGACAAGCAGGAGGAAATAGAATATGTAAGTAGAAATTATAAATAAATACTTGACTCCGAACATACGTTCTGTTATTATAAATACAGAACATTTGTTTGGAGGAAATTATGACTATAAAAAATCCCTATAAATTTATTACAAGACTACTTATATTATTTCTCCTGGTAGCAGGCCTTTACGTCTATTTACCCAGTGATAAAGCAATAGTTGAGCTGGCCCAGCCTCTGATGACAGTAACCCTGGAAGTTTCCCCTGGCGATACACTCTGGAATTTTGGACAGAGCCTAATTCCTGAGAATCCCAGAAAGGGAGTCTATATAATCAAGAAAATCAATGGGTTAGAAGATGACCAAATATACCCTGGTCAACTCCTTGAAATCCCTTATAGTGATGAAAGCCTCCGAGCCTCTAATAATTAGAGGTTCCTGGAGGCTTTTTACTTGTCATCATCAAGCTCAAAATTTCTAATGATATCTGCTTTAACATTCTTTCTATGGGCAGCATATAGCTGGGTTGTTGTGACATTATCGTGGTCTAGGAGGTTTTGTACATCGTAGATGGAAAACCCCCTTTCTATTAGGGTACTAGCTGCCGTAGCCCTAAGTTTATGGGGACTATAGCCCTGGGACCTGCTGGTCTTCATGGCTAGGGCAGTGTATTTTTTTACCATTTCCCTTATAGCCCTTTGGGTCATTCTTCTTCCCTGGAGAGAGAGAAATAATGCCTCATCAGAGCTCTGAGGTCTTTCTAGATTTAAATAGTCCTCTAGAGCTGTCTCAGTGGTTTTATTTAAAGGAAGGACAGTTTCCTTATCCCTCTTTCTGTATACAGTAAATTCCATCCTACCAAAGTGAAAGCTAGATAAATCTAGGTTGGCTAGTTCTCTAAGTCTTAGACCATAGGTAATAAAAAAGAGCAGGATAGCCCTATCCCTATATTTTGTTTTTTCCCAGTAGATTAGCTCTCTGTCACTGAGACCTTGGCCGCTTTCAACCACCATTAAAAGTTCCTGGATCTCTTCTTCATGGAGCCTCTTAATCGTATCGGGCTGGGCCTTGGGCATCCTAATGGGATTTAATCCTCCTGTTAGATCTTCCTCTAGCTGCTCATTTCTATATAAAAATCTAAAGAGGGAGGAGAGGCTAGACCTCTTTCTTGAAATACTGGCATTATTGTTTTCAAAGACATGCATCTGTCCCTGGATCTCTTTGTAATAGCGCCTGCAATAGTCTCCTAAGAATTCATTAAGGTCTCTAGGACGTAGCTTAGCTAAATCATCCAGCTCAAGCTCCTTGATTTCCTTTGCCTGGGAGAAAAGGGTTTCTTCTATCAGGTAGCTAAAGAAAAACTCAATATCCCTACTGTAGGCAAGAGCTGTGGCGGGGGAGACAGAACTCCTTAGAAATATAAAATAGTCCCTCATAAATAAGGGCATAGTAAGTTCAAGTTCTTTAATAGCCTTAGATATTTCTATTTCTTCTCTTATAAGCTGTTCTGGCTTACCCTTGGTATTGATTTGATATTTCACAAAGTTCTCCTTCAAAGTCATTGAGAATTATGGGTTCAGGCTTATCCTTTAGAAGCATACCATAGACTAGGTGGAGGCCATCTGGACTAAAGGAAAGCTTCTCTTTAAAGTAAAGTTCAAGAATAGAGGATACATCAAAACCCAGGCTCTCAAAGCTGTGTCTTAGTAGCTCAGGTGAAGAGCATTCATAGGCACCCCGGTCAAAACAAAAATTACAATTGCGGCAGGAGCCAGCGACAAGACTCAGGCCTCGAAATTTATTTTCATAGCTAAGCAGGAGGGAATCTATAAGATCCCTCCAAAAGAAGTATTCATCAAGTCTTGCCTTAAGCCTGTGGCTGACCACTAGAGCATACCTATAGTGACTTAGAAAGTAGTTTACATTAAAATTATGGCTAGGGCAGGCAAAGTGCTGATTGTAGTATTCACACATACTACAGAGGCTTTCTATTTTTTCAGGATTAAAGCATTCTTCCATTAATAGCTCTAGGTTTATTAGTCTAAATTTCATAGGCCCTCCATCTTTTCCCAAAATATACATTTAAGGAATAGTTAACTTAATAATATCAAGGAAAGCCCCCCTTGTCAATATGGAGACTTTCCTAATCCTTCACCATCCTCAGCACATAGACCTCGCTCTTTTCCTTTGTTTTGAGCAGTAGGATTTCTTCTGTCTGGGCGCTTTTAAAAAATGCAGCCATGCCTAGGTCAAGGTCTATATTTAAAAACTCACCCAGTAGCATCTTTTTATCTTCAATGGTCCTTCCTGGTCCAAGCTCATACTTTTTATGAAGGGCTTCTATGACTTCATAACGCTCTTCTTCATTTAGGATTTCCCAGTCAATTCTCTTGTCTAAATCATCTGCCTCATCAAAGGTAATTATGAAATCAAAGTCCTCATACTCCTTAGGTGAATGATCTAAGAGGCCTCCCAGTCGAACATTTTTGGGTTTAGGCAGGTCAATATTCCAGCGACTTGTGTATTCATCATAGAACTCAAGCTGGCCACATCCCGTTAAAAGAAGGATTAAAATTAGGGTAAGAAATCTTTTCATGGTAGCCTCCTATATAAAGGCTACCACAAACAAAGGACATCTCAACATCTTTTATTGTTGAATTTTCTATTCAAAAAGAAGTTTTCTTATAATGAATATTATGAGAAACATAATGAAAGATTAATTAATTTTCTTATTTATTTAAACAAAAAAGAGTTTAGTGGTTTTCATGCTAGATATTGTAGTTTTCCACCTCCCCTACTACAATAAAGTATATAAGTAGAAACGCCAACTAATATTCATCATCTTATTTGCTAGTGTTTTTATATAAAAAATATCCAATTCTTATAAAAATATATTTATAACAATAATTATTATATTTATTTATTAACTCTTTTTTCCCACTCCTCCACTAAATCCTTCTCACTCCCAAGCTTTTTACCCTCATAAAAGACCTGACCCCTTAGCTTCTCAGGTAGATAATCCTGTTCCACCCAGGCCTGATCTACATTATGGGGGTATAGATAACTGGCAGTGGATTTTGATAGAAGCTTCTTAGTACTGTCTTCAAGATGTTCTGGTACGCTGGCTGGTCCCAGCTCCTTTACAAGCTCACTGGCCCTATTTATCGCAAGATAGGCAGAGTTACTTTTCTTGGCTAGGGCTAGGTAGAGGGTAATTTCGCTGAGTATAATCCTTGCTTCAGGCATGCCAATTTTATGGACACTTTCAAAGGAAGCATTGGCCAGGACCAGGGCCTGGGGGTCCGCTAGTCCAATATCTTCTGCAGCCAGGATTATTAGCCTTCTTGCTATAAATTTAGGATCCTCCCCCGAGGCTAGCATCTGTGCTAGGTAGTAAATGCTGGCCTGGGGGTCAGAGCCACGTACACTCTTTATGAAGGCTGATATAACATCGTAGTGGTAGTCCCCATCCTTATCATACTTTAAATAGGGTGTCTGAGTAGACTGGGATATTATATTTTTAGTGATTATGCGAATTGGACCAGTCAAATCAGTGGTTAGAGCTGCAAGCTCTAGGATATTCATAGCTCTCCTGGCATCACCCGAAGACTCCCTGGCAATCTGCTCTATAACTTCATCATCTATCTGTAAATTCAATTCCAGCAGTATTTTGTCTTCTTCCAAGGCTCTTTTTATTAGCCTGACAATATCCTCTTCTTCCAGAGCCTTTAGTTCAAAGGTAAGTGACCTGCTAAGAAGAGCGGAATTTACTTCAAAATAAGGATTCTCTGTCGTAGCACCTATGAAAATTACAGTACCCCTTTCTACATGGGGTAGCAGGGCGTCCTGCTGACTTTTATTGAACCTGTGGATTTCATCAATAAATAAAATCGTATTTCGCCCTTCAAAGGCCAGGTTATCTTCAGCTTTTTTTATAACCTCTCTGATTTGACTAATACCAGAAGTCACAGCGTTTAAGGAAATAAAATCAGAACTTGTCATTTGTGAAATTATTTTTGCAAGAGAAGTCTTTCCTACCCCCGTGGGACCGAAGAGGATCATACTCCTTAGTCTATCAGCCTTAATCATCCTTCTAAGAAGGCTACCCTCACCCATTATTTCCTCTTGGCCAACAAAGTCCTCTAGACTTTCGGGCTTTCTTCTTTCTGCCAATG
>CAYFUM010000001.1:47857-111875 GCA_964346475.1 uncultured Peptostreptococcaceae bacterium | reverse complement strand
AAAAAACCTAGACTAGCTAGGTTTTTGACTTTCTTAGTAGTTCTCTTCTTTAATAAAGAAGTAGTCCTGGGGGTGCTTACAGCTGGGGCACATCTTTGGTGGCTCATAGCCCTCATGTAGGTAACCACAAACATGGCATTTCCACATTACCTTGTTTTCTCTTTTGAAGACCTTGTTTTCTTCTATGTTTTCGAGAAGCTTTAGGTAGCGGGTTTCGTGGGCAAGCTCGACTGTTGCTATGGCCCTAAAGGCTGCTGCAACTTCTGGGAATCCCTCTTCCTTGGCGATATCAGCAAATTGAGGATAGAGGATGGTATACTCCTCATTTTCCCCTTCAGCTGCTGCCTTGAGGTTCTCTGGGGTTGTCCCTTCGATTCCTGCAGGGTACATGGCTGTTATTTCTACTGGACCGCCCTCTAGGAATCTGAAAAAGCGCTTGGCATGCTCAAATTCATTTCTAGCAGTCTCCATGAAAATTTCTGAAATCTGTACGTAGCCTTCTTTTTTTGCAATTTTTGCAAACATCTCATAGCGGCTTCTGGCTTGAGATTCACCGGCAAAAGCCTTAAGTAAATTTTGTTCAGTTTTAGTTCCTTTAACAGACATAAATCCTCCTCTTTAATTGATAGGTGGTCCTAGGGACCACCTATCAGGGTCTTTATTCTTCTCTTTTACCAAACTCTCTGTCTAGCATGAGCAAGGCTGAACCCTTGCCATCTGCCATTTTTAGCTTGACTACAGCACCACCAAAATGGTCTTCCTCTTCGACCTGCTCATCTACAAACCACTGGAGCATTCCCATAGCTGAGAAGTCCTTTAGTTCGTGGGCACTGTGGGCGAGCTTGTCTATAGCTGCAGTTATGAATTTTTCATGTACCAGGGATTTCTCATAGACATCCAGTACACTTTTATAATCTACATCTACCTTTTCAAAGGGTAGCATTTCTATATGCTCACCACGCTCTTGCAGAAAATCATAAATTCTCATAGCATGGCTTACTTCTTCTTTGACCTGGACCTTCATCCAATGGGCAAAACCAGGAAAATCGTTTTCCTCTAGATAGCTAGCCATACCAAAATAGATATAGGCTGACTGGAGCTCTAGGTTAATTTGCTCCACCAGGCCTCTCAATAAATCCTTATTCATTTATATATACCTCTTATTCCTCGTAGGGCTCAAACATATCCTTTTCTACACCACACACAGGGCAGACCCAGTCTTCTGGAATATCTTCAAAGGCTGTTCCTGGAGCAATACCACCGTCCTCATCACCCACTGCAGGATCGTAGATATAGTGACATGCTGTACAAATCCATTTTTGCATTTTTTCCTCCGCTTAAGTAAAGTAATTAACCCTCTGGATTATCGTTTATCCATAGACCATGGAGATTGCAGTATTCCCTAGCCGCCAAAGCTTCTAGATCTGTCTTAAATTCAGCTTGAGGCTCCATTTCTGGTTCTAGGAAGGCAATCAGGGTTTGGCCTGGTACCTGAAGTTCAATCCACTCGATATAGTGGGCATCTACCATGGGATGCAGGGTAGAACCTACAGTCACCTTGTAGCCACCTTCAACCTTCTCTATTACAGGAACATGCTTTTCATTCTTCATTTCAGCTCTTTGCTCTTCTTGAAGAATCATTGGCTCACCACAGCAGACCAGTTCTCCTTGACCTGGGTGGAGCATGTGAACTATATTTCCACATAAATCACATTTATAAATTTCACCAACTTTTGTCATGGGTTTCCTCCTAATCTTCGTAGGGTTCGAACATGTCTTTTTCTACGCCACAATCGGGACATGTCCAATCGTCTGGTAGATCTTCAAAGCTTGTGCCTGGGGCAATGCCATTATCTTCATCGCCAATTTCTGGGTCATAGACATACTGGCATACCGTACAAATCCATTTTTGCATTTTTTCCTCCTTTAAATATCTTATGAAACTATTTTACATGAAAACGAAGATTTTTTAAAGTCAAATTTACAAATACGCTAAATAGCCCTTTTTACTATCAAGCCTCTAAGTGGATCAATCCTTGCCCTTTACAGGGTGTTCTTCCTTATTTGAGCCTGGAAAAACCTGGATAAATAATCCCAGAGTTGCTAGTTCTAGCCCACTAGTAAGTTTCCTAGGGACAGAAAGCAGCTATTTATTTCAAATAGTTTATATCCATTCTTATTAAACTTAAAAATTGCCTCTCCCCAAATGGTTGTCATAAAAATTATCTTGTCTAAATCCCAAGCCTCTATTTTTCTATAACTTGACTGCAACTCTAAAGGACCAGCTGGATTTTTAAATAAAAGGGCAAGACAGCTAAATCTTCCAAGGGGCTGGAAATATAGGTAACTAAATAAAGTCAAAATACGAAGAGTATAAAAGGCGCTAGATTTCCTTAGGATAAGAAAAACCTCCTAGGCCCCAAACTTTGGGATCTAGGAGGTTTTTTATAAAAATTTTTTTATCTAATAACTAAAAACGGTAAAGACCCTTCTCAGTAATGAGTCCATGGATAGGATAATCCCAGCTCTCAAGAGGGATGTCATCCCTTATTTGAACTTCAAAGGCTAGGGCAAATAAATTAGCCCTGGTCTTAGGCATATAGCCATCATAGTAGCCTCCACCATAGCCAAGCCTACCACCCTTTAGGGTAAAGCCTAGTCCAGGCACCAACATAAGGTCCAGCTCCCTAGGATCGACCACCCTTCCTTCCTGGGGCTCCAGGATACCAAAGGCCCCTGCCTTCATGTTGACAAGGCCGGAAAATTCAACAAAGTCCATTTCTCTTCCCCTTAGCCTGGGAACGAAGACTTCCTTTTTACCAAGGAGTTCTAAGAGGTAGTCCGTGGTCTTGACCTCACTGCCAAAGTCCAGATATACACCAATTTTTTTGGCTTTTTTGAACTCCTCCATGGACTTAATAGACTGCCATATTTGGTTAGAAAGTTCTATACGGTTTTTTTCGCCAAGGGCTCCTCGGGATTTTCTAAGCTCTGCCCTCAGAGATTTTTTGTCAACCATCTAGGCTTCTTCTCCAGCCAGCTCACTAGTACAATGGGGACACCTTGTGGCTTCCAGGGGAATTTCACTCTTACAGAAGTTACATTCCTTGGTAGTAACCTCCTCAACCTCTTCTTTTCTCATACTATTAAGGGATTTTACTATAAGAAAAAGAACAAAGGCAATTAGGACAAATTGCACCAGGGCATTTAGAAAATTCCCATAGGCAAAAACTGCTGCACCTGCCTCCTGGGCTTCTGCCAGGTTCCAATAGCTTGTGCCATCGAAGGTCAAAAAGTATTGGGAAAAGTCAATTCCCCCCGTCAGAAGGCTAATTATTGGCATAATTAAATCCTCCACCATGCTACTGACAATGGCTGTAAAAGCAGCCCCTAGAATAAAAGCTATAGCCATATCCATGGCATTACCCTTATCGATAAACTCCTTAAACTCTTTAAACATAATCCCCCCTAATCAATTATATTAAGTATTTCTCCGTAGAACATAACGGAATAGTCCCCATCAGGATAGGTCTCCTGTTTTATCTCACCGTGGAGATTTTCAGGATTTATTTCCTCCCTATAAAGGATCCTACATTCCAGGCTAAACTGGGCTCCCTTTAGATGGGGTACAGGAATGCTACCCTCCTCAATACCCAGAGCCAGATCTTTGATCTTGTCCAGGTCCCTTCCACTATTTTCCCCACAGAATTTAAGCTCCCTAGAGAACTCTCCTTTTTTAGGAACAGAAATAGTGAAATAGTGCTCATCCTTTAAGATCTCGTAGCTATGACGGGTCTTTCTAACCGCCACCATTACTACAAAGCGATTCCACAAATATCCCATAGAGCCCCAACCGATGGTCATGATATTGGTCTTGTCTCCAGTCCCTGATATTAGAAAGCTCCCCTTGGTTAGTTGCTCCAGGTAGAGCCTGGATTGTTCGAGTGCTAGCATAGTACCTCCTTTATCATATAGATTTATTATATACCATCAAAAACCAAATCTATAGGGTTTTAAGGATTTCCATTAGCAGATACTGGGCATTTTCTCTGGCTAGTTTATAATTTTTCTCAAAGTGGTCAAGGCCACTTTCATCCTCGGTGTCTGTAATGGCCCTGAGGGCAATAAAGGGGGTTTCAGACCTGTAGCAGCTATGGGCAGCTCCAGCTGTTTCCATATCTACACTGAGGGGTCTAAAGTTCTCTATTATCTCCTCCCTGCCCTGGGAGTCAATGAAGGCTTCACCACTTACCATGGGACCTGTAAAGACCTTGTAGTCAAGCTCAAGATCAGCTACAGCCTGGATGGCCAGCTGAAGGTACTCAGCGTCGCAGGAAAAATACCCCCCACTGCTAGGATCTATGTAGGGAGCATGGTCAGAGAGAAACTGGGGGTCAAGGTCATGATGGGCCACCTTGCTGGCTAGAACCACATCTCCTATTGCCAGTCTTTCTATAGCTCCCGCCACTCCTACCATGATAAGGAGGTCTGGCCTGTGGTGGTCTATAAGCCGCTGGCTGCACAGGGCTGCATTGACCTTGCCTATGCCGGTATTCATAACTAAAAGCTCATTATCATGAAAAAATCCCCGATGATAGGGGTAGAGGTTTTTTCCCTCTAGCTGGCTATGCTCCAAGTGCTCAAGGAGGAGACTGGTCTCCTCCTTCATGGCTCCTATTATAGCTATCTTCATCAGTTTGTAAGCTCCTTTAATACCATCTCCAGCTGCTCCTCTTCCATCATTCCAGGAACAGAGTAGGCAATTACACCTTCACTATCCACAAAGACATTGAGGGGTATTCCTCTTACCTGATAGTCCTGTAGAGCTGTTAGACCCTCCTTGGTGTTTTCTATTAAAACCACTGGAAAATCATAGCCAGCCTCTTCTATAAACTCCTGGGCCTGCTTTTTACCATCCTGCAGGGTTATATTCATTGCAAGGACAGTATAGTCCTCCTTATTTTCGTCGTAGACCCTTTGAACATGGGGGAGCTCTTTAACGCAGTAGACACAGTCTACACTCCAAAAGACCATATGCACGGGCTGGCCTCTTAAATCTGACAATTTAACGCTGCCACCATCCATGGTATTGAGCTCGAAATCAGGAGCTAGATTACCAACCCTGTTGCCTACAACAAGGTCTTCCTCCTGGCTTTCCACCACTTCCTCCTTAGCCACGGGAGCCGAATCTACAGACGGCTTATCTTCCTGGCTTGAACAGGAGACTGCAAAGAGCAGGATAGCTAGCAGCAATAAGATTCTTTTCATTTTTCCTCCATAAAGTGAAAAAGTCCCTAGGGACTTATTTCAGCAGCTGATCAATCCTGGCCTTATCAAAGCCCTGGATAACTTCTTCTCCTACCAGTAGCACCGGTACTCCCATGAAGCCCTTTTGCATTAATTCTTTTCTTGCATCCATGTTGGTGGACACGTTGCGCTCATCATAGGCAACTCCTAGATCATCAAGGTAATCCTTAGCTGCATGGCAATAGCCACAGGTGTTACTAGTATAGATAATTACTTTCTTTTCCATTTTATCCTCCTAAATTAGCAATTCTTTCTAGGCATATTTTACCCGATAGAATTTATTATAAACAAAAATAGCTTTTATCTTTTTTTTAACCCATTCTTCTTGGGATAGTCTTGGGATAAGCTTGTGTAAAAACACCCGACTTATCCACATTGTCCACAGCTTGTCCACAGAAAATAGTGGTAAATTCCCCTAACACTGTGACTTTATAACATTTAAGAAATATATTCGATTCCTTCCTCTTTCAACCTTAATAATGCTATCATGGTAATTAGGAGGAATTTATGGCTTGGAGAACAAGGGGCCATCGAGGGGATCTTCTCGAGGCTTTAATTGATATAAGCAATGAATATTACAAAAATAACGGTATCGCCAGGATAGATAAGATCTCAACCCCTATTAAGGTTGTGGAGCAAAACGCCAAGGGACAGATTACCCTGGGTTATTTTGATAAAAGGTCCACTGTCGACTATATAGGTATATGTCAGGGCATAGCCCTGTGTTTTGATGCCAAGGAAACCTGGCAAAATTCCTTTTCCCTGGCCAACTTCCACTCCCACCAGCTGGAATATATGAGGGACTTTAAAAAACATGGAGGCCTAGCCTTCTTCCTGGTCTACTTCAAGAAATTTGAAAGCTTCTACCTCTTGCCCCTAGAAATGGTAGAGGAGAAAATAAAAAAAGCCCAGGAGGGGGGCCGTAAATCAATTTCCCACACTTGTTGTGAGGAAAGGGCAATCCCCATAGGCTTCTTAAACCACCAGCTCCTCCACTATCTTCCAGCCATAAATGTCTATCTTGATAGGCTGGAAAATACCTAGGGCCAGTGCTTTGAAATTTCTAAAAAGTCCTGGACACTTAAACTCTCTGCTCTAGAGGCCGGATTGATACCGGCTTTTTTTAATGTCTCTATCACCTCTGCCTTATTAAAGACAGAACCTAAAGAGTTGGCCAGGGTCTTTCTTCGCAGGGAAAAGGCTGCCTTTATTATATCCAGGGTCTTTTGTTCTACCAGGACATCCCTTCTTGGAAGGAGTTCTACCACGCTGCTTTCCACCTTGGGCCTGGGCATAAAGCAGTTTTTACCAACATCAAAAAGGGGGTTAACCTGGCTGTAGAGCTGGGTTATGACAGAAAGGACCCCATAGTCCTTACTGCCTGGACCAGCTAGGAGCCTATCCGCTACCTCCCTTTGCATCATAAAAACCATGCGCCTTATATCCAGCTGGGACTCCAAAAAATACATTATGATAGCTGAGGTTATATAGTAGGGAAGGTTGCCTATTATAGTCAGGGGCTGGGCAAGCTTGTTTAGCTCAACTTTCAGGATATCTTCGGTTATTAATTGAAAGTTCTCCGATTTAAAATCCCTTTCAAGTATCCTGCTAAGGTCCCTGTCTATCTCCACTGCAGTCAGGCTTATATCCTGGTCTAGGAGCCTTTCTGTCAGGGCACCCAGACCTGGGCCGATTTCCAAAACATTTTCATTAGGGACCAGCTTTAGGGAGTCAACAATTTTGTCAAGGGCATTATCATCAATAAGAAAATTTTGGCCAAAGCGTTTTCTAAAGGCCAAGTTCTCCTCCTTCATAGTGGCTGCTATCCAGCTGGGCCTATTTCTCTTAAACATCCTTCAGAGCCTCCATAATTTCCTCTAAGGCTATGCCATAGTAGTTTAGCTTATCCAGGCTAGCCTTGGCACTAAGGGTCTCTATGCCCAGCCTCCTGCCAAAGTCCCTTCTTCTCTTTTTAGTCCCGGGGCCAACCAGGCCCCAGCTTACCAGGTCCTTCATGGTGTAATTCTCCTGGTTTTCTCCAGGTGTCCTCACCCTTTTTAGGGCCTCTATTATATCCTGACAGCTGGCATTCTCCACTCCAATATCCCCCTGCCTCAAGGCCTGGGATTTTAGGATAAAGGCCTCCTTGGCCTTGGGAAAGCGCTCCAGGAGTTTTTTCCTTAGCTGACTGCCCACTGTGTCAGGGTCAGTAAAAATTATTATACCAACCCTCTTATAGGCCTCCTCAATTTCTCTAAGGATGGTCTCATTTAGGCCATAGCCCTGGGTTATGATTATCCTGGCCTCAAGACAGGAGCTAATCCTGGCTGCATCGTCCTTGCCCTCCACCACCAGGGTTTCCTTTATCCTCATAGTCTAAAGGCTCTAAGGGCGTTGTCGTAGGTGGCCTTTGCCACCTCTTCCAAGCTTAGGCCCTTTATCCTAGCTATCTCTTCAGCCACGTAGATGACCTTGCTGGGGTCATTCTTCTTGCCTCTGAAGGGATGGGGGGTTAAATAGGGGCTATCTGTTTCTATTAGGAGATTTTCCAGGGGGACAGCTGCAGCTACCTCCTTGGGAACCCTGGCATTCTCAAAGGTCACCGGACCAGCCAGGGATATATAGGCTCCCCTTGCCACATAGGCCCTGGCCAGAGGGACATGGCCACTGTAGCAGTGCATAATAACTCCACTCTTATAGGGGTCAACCTCCTCTATAAGGTCAAAGACCTGGGAGTTTGCCTTTCTGTCATGGACAATAATAGGCAGGTTAAATTTCTTAGCCAGGAGCATCTGGGCTCTAAACCAGTCCCTTTGCAGCTCTATATTGTCCTGTCTCCAGTGGAGGTCCAGGCCAATTTCTCCAATGGCCACCACCTGGGGGTTCTCTTTAAGAAGTGCCTCCAGCTCATCCAGGACCTCCCAGGGGCAGTCGCTGACCTCCTGGGGATGGATACCAAGGCTGGGATAGAAAATATCCTCCTCCCTGGCCATCTCAAGGATCCTTGCCCAACCCTTTCTATCAACTCCAGGTATTACAACACCAGCTATTCCTGCCTCCCTGAGATTCTTGGCCAAATACTTGTTATCCAGTCGCCTATCATCAATATGGGCGTGGGAATCAAAAAACTTCAACTTGTCCTCCTAACTTATGGGGCTGCCGCTCTCTAGCACAGCCTCCAGCAGCTTTACATCCTTGCCCTGGCTCTCAGCTAGGAGCATTCCCTCACTGGTAACACCCCTGAGTTTTATAGGCTTTAGGTTGGCCAGGAGGACCACTCTTTTACCCACTAGTTCCTCCTTGGTGTAGTTTTCCTTAATACCGCTAACTACCTGCCGGCTAGTGCCTGCTAGATCAAGCTTTAGAACATAGAGTCTATCGGCCTTGGGGTGGTCTTCAACTGCTGTAATAGTAGCCACCCTTATATCCAGGGCCTCCCAGTTTGAAAAATCTATCTCATCCTTGAGCTTAAGTTCCTGGGCTTTGCTTTTCTCTTCCTCTTCTATAATCTCATCCAGGTCTAGGCGCTTAAAGATAGGACTGCCCTTGGTGGTTACCAGGTCCTCCTCCAGAGCTCCGTAGGTCCTGATAGATTCATAGTCCCGGACCTCTGTGGCCAGCTGGTCAAGGATTTCCTTGGAACTGCCTGGAATAAAGGGCTCCAGTAGGATAGCCAGGATCCTGAGGTTTTCTGTAAGGCTGTAGAGCACCGTCTTTAGTCTCTGGTTATTTTCCTCCTTGGCTAAAATCCAGGGAACCGTGTCATCAATATACTTGTTGCTGGCCTTGGCCAGGTTTATGACACTATCCATGGCCTCACTTACATGAAGGGAGTCCATCCTCTCCTCATAGCGAGCCAGGGTTTTTTTAACTTCCTCCTGCAGGGCTAGGTCAACTTCTTCAAAGGGGCCTCCCATCTCCACCCTACCCCCAAAATACTTATGGTTCATGGCCAGGGTCCTATTTAGAAGGTTGCCCAGGATGTTGGAAAGGTCCAGATTAGACCTCTTAACCAGGCTCTCGGGGGAGAAATGACCATCTTCAGAAAAGGGCATCTCTCTAAGGACGCTGTAGCGGACCCTATCCAGGCCAAAGGACTCAATCAGATCCGTGGCATAGAGGGTATTGCCCTTACTCTTACTCATCTTTCCACTCTCACTTAGCAGCCAGGGATGGCCATAGACCTGCTTGGGCAGGGGCAGGTCCAGACTCATAAGGATAATGGGCCAGTAGATGGTGTGAAAGCGCACTATGTCCTTGCCTATTACATGAAGATCAGCTGGCCAGTTCCTTTCAAAAAGTTCATGGCTTTCTCCCAGAGGGTCATAGCCCAGGGCTGTTATATAATTACTAAGGGCGTCAATCCATACGTAGACCACATGGCCCTCATCAAAGTCCACGGGCACCCCCCAACTAAAGGAGCTCCTGGAGACACAGAGGTCTCTAAGACCCGGCCTAATAAAGTTATTTAGCATCTCATTTCTTCTGGAGGCAGGTACAATAAAGTCAGGATGCTTTTCTATATGCTCCTCCAGCCTTTTTTGATACTTGCTCAGCTTAAAAAAGTAGGCGTCTTCCTTGGTCTTAGTAACCTCTCTACCACAATCGGGGCACTTTCCATCCTCCAGCTGGCTTTCAGTAAAGAAGGACTCACAGGGAACACAGTAGAGGCCCTCATAGACCCCTTTATAGATATCTCCCTTGTCATAGATCTTTTTGAAGATTTTCTGGACAATCTTAACATGCTTTTCATCGGTGGTTCTAATAAACTGGTCATAGCTTACGCCTAGAAGATCATCAATCTCTCTTATAGCCCCAGCTATTATATCTACATGTTCCTGGGGGCTCCTTCCTTCTTTTCTTGCTTCTTCTTCAATTTTTTCACCGTGCTCATCGGTGCCTGTTAGGAAATACACCTCATAGCCACGATTTCTCTTATAGCGGGCCAGGGCGTCGGACAAAATCCACTCATAGGTATTGCCTATATGGGGGATCTTGGATGTGTAGGCAATAGCTGTGGTTAGGTAAAATTTCTTCTTCATGACTTCTCCTTTAAATAATAAAAAGACCTCTCCTAGGGGCGAAGAGGCCGCGGTACCACCCTAATTTTCTTTATCAGCTCGGGGACTATAAGGGGTCCAACCCTTAAAGCTCCAGAGCCATTTTCCCCTTCTCAAGCCGCTGGATTTCACCTGGTTTCCAGCTCTCTGTGGGCCATCTAAAGGTTCTCTTTCCTTCATCGCTTATGGAAGTAATACTATCATCATAGAGGCAATTTGTCAAAAGCCCTTGCCTAGGCAAAGCTTATGTGATATAGATTGTACAGGAGTAATTTATGATACAAAAACTATTAGATAAAATTAAGTCCCAGGACGTAGAAAACATAGAAATAAGGCTTGAGAAGGATATGATTACCCTGAAGCTAACCGACGATAGCAAGGTTATCTTCAGCGATGTGGCAAGCTTTCTTTTCACCGATGACGATGCTATAGAAGATCCAAAGATCTCCCCCATCGTCTACGAAGCTGGAGGAGTAGATGCAGTAATCCTTCGTCTTAGTGAAGAGGAAGGAGGGCTTAGCGTGCCCAATTTTTCTATCTGCCACAAGGATAAGTCCATGCTTATTGAAGCAGGTAGTCTAGAAATTTTTGGTAATACCTATAAGCTAGACAGAGTCAGCAACTAGACCCCTAGGGGTCTTTTTTTATTAGCGCAAGCTTCTCTTTACGGGTCATTTTTTTTATCTCTGCCTCCCTCTTTCTAGCAGCACTGGCATCATCGTAGGACTCAAAATAGACCAGTTTAAGGGGTAGTCTGGATCTTGTGTATTTGGCTCCCTTGCCCTGGTTATGGGCAGCTAGCCTTTTTTCTAAATTGTTGGTCCAACCAGTGTAGAGACTACCATCACTGCAGGCCAAAATATATACCTTGTTCATGCTATAAGCTTACCATGGACCCGCTATTATATGCTATACTTATTCTAATTAAGGAGGTTTTCATGAAAGATTTAATAATTATTGGCGGTGGGCCTGGAGGCTATGCTGCAGCTCTAAGAGCCAAGGACAGAGGACTGGATGTGCTCCTAATTGAAGAAGATCGTCTAGGCGGCACCTGTCTTAACAGGGGATGTATCCCCACCAAGGCTTTGGTTAAAAACGCAGAGGTGGTCAGGACTGTTAAAAATCTTGCTGCCTATGGGGTAAATATAGACAGTTATAGTATTGACTATGCCCAGGTAAAAAAGAGAAAGGACCAGGTCACCGACCAGCTGGTCAAGGGCATCGAAATGATGTTCGCTCAAAAGGAAATACCTGTGGTCCAGGGCAGGGGCTACTTTGTGGACGAAAATACAGTAGAGGTAGCAGGAGAAAAATATACTGCTAAGAACTTTATGATAGCCACAGGCTCAGTTGCCTTTAACCCTCCTATCCCAGGCTCAGATCTACCCGGTGTTATAGACAGTGATGAGCTCCTCGAACTGGAGGAGGTTCCTGAGCACCTTTTTGTTTCAGGTGCCAGTATTGTAGGCCTGGAATTTGCCTCGGTCTTCCTGGAACTGGGAAGCAAGGTTACAGTATCCGGGAGAACCTATCTCAAAAGAGAGGATAAAGAGATTCAGAAAAGATCTCAAAACTACCTAAAACGCCAGGGCATGAAGTTTCACCTGGGTGGTAGGATGCAGTCCATCGAAGAAGTTGAGGGTGGCCTCAAGGTAACTGTTGAAGGCAGAAAGGGACCTGAAGAAATAGTCTGTGATAAGGTCCTCCTATCCGCTGGAAGGCAGCCCAACTTTTCTTGTAACCTAGAAGCAGCAGGGATTGACTATGATAGGTCCGGCATTAAGGTAGACCAGGAGCTAAGGACCTCGGTCCCCCATATCTTTGCCGTGGGTGACGTAATAGGAGGCGCCATGCTAGCCCACGTTGCTACCTATGAAGCCCTAAATGTAGTGGAGCGTCTAGCTGGAAACCCCGAGGAGCTCGACTATAGGGCTGTTCCCTCCTGTACCTTTGTCTATCCTGAAATTGCCTCGGTGGGTAAAAATGAAGAGGACCTCAAGGAAGAGGGCCTAGAATACAAGGTTTCTAAATTCCTCTACCGTGCCAGTGGCAAGGCTCTGGCCATGGACGAGCCCGAGGGCTTTGTCAAGATGCTGGCCGATGAAGAGGGAAAAATCCTGGGTGTCCATATCCTGGGAGCCGGTGCATCGGATCTAATAAGTGAGGCCACCCTGGCCATCAAATACAACTTAAGCGTAAAAGAGCTCTACGATACCATCCACGCCCATCCCACTCTGCCAGAACTTCTCATGGAGGCTGCCATGGCCATTGATGGGCTAGCAATCCACCAGCTCTAGAAAGGATAGAAAATGAATACTCAAATAGTCTTTTCGCTAAAGGAACTCTTTCTGGCCGGAGTGATGATCGCACTAATTGTTCTTATTGCCTATCTCGTACTGGTCCTCAAGGAGGTGCTAGGTTCTATCAAGCTAATAAGAAGCCTGATTGAAGAAAAAAGGGAGAGCATAGATGAAATCCTAGATATCACCCCCTCTATTATGGGCAGTATAGACCGGATTTCAGGCATAGCCGCCAAGGGCACTGAATCTGCCTATAGCGGGGCTATGGGACTGGTTGACAAATTTAAAAAGGGCCATGACAAGGACCCTATGACCTTTTAAAAAAGCCGGTGGTTATCCACCGACTTTTTTTACTCTAAGTTACTATAGTCTTCCTCAGAAAAACCCACCACTACCCTATCCCCTCTAATCAGGAGGGGCCTTTTTAGTAGCATGCCATCCTGGGATATCCTATGGGCTATTTCCTCCCTAGTCATAGTCTTGACCAGGTCCTTTAGGCCTCCTTCTCTATAGGCCTTACCTGAGGTATTAAAAAACCTCCTGGGCTCTAGACCACTTTTTACCATAGCCTCTAAAAGCCTGGCCTCATCAATCCCCTGCTTTTTTAAATCTATCTCCTCATAGCTAAAAGCTCTCTCCTCAAGCCAGTTCCTGGCCTTTTTGCAGCTTCCTCAGGTTTTTATGCAGTAGAGTTCAATTTTCATTTGCCTTTCCTTTCCAGTACAAGTCTATAGGCCTCGGACCCACTTATACCAAGGGCTTTTGAGACTATAGTTGCAATTTCCTTGGTACCAGTGCCCCTTTCAAGTTCCCTATCTATGAGGCCCTCATAGTCTACTTCTTCCCCATTTTCCTGGCAGCCCTGGATAAGCAGGACCATTTCCCCCTTTCTAGGGTTTTCTTCCAGCTCAGCCAGAAGCTCCCCTAGGTCCATCCTCAGGTGCTCCTCGTAGATCTTGGTCATCTCCCTGGAAAGGCAGGCTGGCCTCCTACCCAGGACCTCTAGAGCGTCCCTTAGGCTGGCCACAATCCTGTGGGGAGTCTCATAAAAAATCAGAGTCTCCCTGTAATCCTTGTAATGGTTAAGCCTCTCAATCCTCTCGCTTTTTTTTCTAGGCAGGAAGCCCCCAAAGACAAAGGAGTGGCTGGGTAGGTTTGAAGCCACCAGGGCTAGACTAAAGGCGCTGGCGCCAGGCTGGACTTCAAAGTCTATGGCCTCCTCTAAACAGAAGGATATGAGCTCAAAGCCAGGGTCACTTATAATTGGCATGCCAGCATCGCTTATGAAGGCCACATCCTGCTCTCTTAGTGCCCTCTCCAAGGGAGAACCCTCTATGGCTCTATTTTCGTCATACCTTTTAAGGGGTTTATCTATGCCATAGTGGCTCAGGAGGATCCTGGATCTTCTGGTATCCTCGGAGAATATTACATCTACCTCTTCCAGGGTCCTCAGGCTTCTTACTGTTATATCCCCCAGGTTACCCAGGGGGGTAGCAACTAAATAGAGCATTATAGCATCCTCAAACTTTCATATATATCCAGGATTTCCTGGCTGTAGCTAGTGGCCTCATAGACAAAGAGGGGATCCAGGACCCTGCACTGCCTGCCACCAGACCTTATGGCCTCCACCAGTACCAGGTTAGCCTCACTTCCCCTTCTTGGGTGGACAAATCTCAAGGTCTTGGGCTCCAGCCCATATTCTGCCAGGAGGTGGAGAAGCTGGACCAGCCTTCTGGGCCTATAGATCAGATAGAAGGGGGATTTGGGTTTTAAAAGGTAGCTTGCTGCCTCCACCAGACCCCTTAAATCCATGACCTCTTCACTTCTGGAGATTATCCTAGCCCTGTCCTTACAGGCCAGGCCGTGGCCCTTTTCAAAGTAGGGAGGATTGGAGACTACTCCGCTGAAACTCCCCCTGGCAAAGAGCCTATCAATTTCCATAAAATCCCCTTCTATTATCTCCACCCTGTCCTCAAGTCCATTGTCCCTAATGGATTTTTTAGCTAGGTCCGAGGCCTGGCTTTGATATTCTAGGCCAGTAATCCTACTTATCCTGCTGGATGAAGAGAGGAGGAGGGGGATAATTCCAGTCCCCGTTCCAAGATCTATGACTTCCCCTGCCATGGCCAGACTAAAATGGGCCAGGAGGACTGCATCTATGCCATAGCGAAAAACACTATCGCTTTGATAAATAAATAAATCCTCAGTTAGTTTATCCCTTTGCATGCTTGTAAAAAAGTAGAGTTAAACTCTACTTTTTCTTCCTACCTTTCTTTCTCCTGGGCCTCTTTTTTCTCTTTTCCTTGGGCCTTTCCTCATCCTCCAAGACTCTGGGATCGGGTTTTTTCTCCTCAGCTATTTCATCATGGGAAACCCAGACCAGGTCAAAAACGTCCTCTTTTTCCTCGTGGATTTTAAGCTGGAGCTTACCTGTCAGATAGTTAACATCATTTATGGTAACCTGCTCCCCCTGATAGTCCATTTTGCTTCCCTTGGAGGGTAGGCTCCTGCGCATATCCTCATAGTGGGGCTGCTCATAATTAAGGCAGCACATTAGCCTGCCACAAACCCCGGAAATCTTGGTGGGGTTCAAGGAGAGGTTTTGGTCCTTGGCCATTTTTATTGATACTGGATGAAAGTCGCCCATCCAGCTGGAGCAGCAAAGCTCCCTGCCACAGGAGCCCAGGCCCCCTACATGCTTGGCCTCATCTCTGACACCGACCTGCCTTAACTCTATCCGGGTCCTAAAGATGGAGGCTAGCTCCTTGACCAGCTCTCTAAAGTCAATCCTGGATTCTGCGATAAAGTAAAAGATAATCTTGCTGGCATCAAAGGTGTACTCCACATTTAAAAGTCTCATGGCCAGGCCAAACTTCTCTATTTTTTCCTCACAGATCTCAAAGGCCCGTCTTTCCTTTTCTCTGTTTTCTATGTTGGTCAGCAGGTCATCGGGGCTGGCCTTTCTGATGACTGGCTTAAGCTCATACTTTATTTCTTCGGGTGAGACCTTTTTAGGACCTAGGACAATCTGGCCAAACTCCAGCCCCCTGATGGTCTCCACTATAACGCTTTCTCCACTTGCAACTTCTATATCTCCTGGGTCAAAATAATAGATCTTTCCACTTTTTTTAAAGCGAACGCCTATAATATTCATTAGTTCATTCCTTCCTGCAGCTGCATCAGACAATTCCACAGTAGGATCTCGGGATTGCAGTTGGCAGCCAGTTGTTTTAGCCCTCTTTCTATTTTTACCTTTAGAAGAGGTATCTTAGCCCTTCCCAGGGACTGGGAGTGACGAATTAGCACACTTATTCTATCTCTATAGTATAAATTCCTTGAATTTCTATTTTGTCCAACCAGGGCAAGGTCCCTAAGCCAGAGCAGGCAGTGCTCCATGAGAAGTCCTGCACTCTCCCGGTCTCTACCAAATTCCTTGGCATAGTCCAGGAGTTTAAGGTGGTCCCCTTCAAAAAGGGCATCAAAGATCTTTTCTGGGAAGAAGAAGAGCTTTCTCAGCTCCTGGTCCTCCAGGATGGCATAGGCTCTTTCAAAGCTACCTCCAGAAAACCTGGCAGCCAGCTCCCTCTCCCTGTCCTCATAGCCCTCCAGAGCCTTGAAGATATCTTCCTCACTGTGGGGCTTTAGGGGATATTCAACCAGGCGGCTTAGGATGGTATCCAGGAGCTTGGCTGGAGCAGAAGAAACAAAGATAAAGGTCAAAAAATCCGGGGGTTCCTCCAGGGTCTTAAGTAGTTTATTCTGGGCCTGGTGGTTCATCTTGTGGGCATCATTAATAAGCAGGACCTTTTTTCTTCCATAGAGAGGTCTTTCCACACAAAAGGCCAGAGCCCTCTTTATCTCCTCCACACCTATGCTTCTCTTCTCATCAATATAGAGAAAATCAGGACAGTAGTCGAGTTTTTCCAGGGACTCCAGCTCAAGAAGATGCCTACTCAGCTGCCTGGCTAGTTCTTTTTTCCCAATGCCTTCTATGCCAGTAAAAATATAGGCGTGGGAGAGCCGCCCCCTGTCAGCTAGGTGGACCAGCTCCTCCAGTATGCTATCAAAGCCAATTAACTTCATTAAAACTTTAAAAATTCCTCGATGTCTATTTGGAAATAGATAGCTCCCCCCACCCTAACCTCTATGGGTTCACTGGCTGTGATTATACCCTGGGCAATAACTGGGATACTGGGCATCATCTCCACTCTAGAGCGACACTTTTCTCTAATGATATCCCTTATAAGTTCAATCTGATCCTCCTGGGCACCAATTAGAATAGTTGTGTTACCCCTTCGTAAAAAGCCACCGGAGCTTGAGAGCCTGGTTACACCTATTTTCTCTTGGTTTAGACTGCTGACCAGTCGGTTTACATCATCGTCCTGAACAACAATAATGAGTAGTTTCATCTTGTCCCTCCTATATATTTGATTCGGCTTAAAGGCCAGTATCTAAAAAAAACCTTCCCCTTTATATCTTCGCCTTGTATAGGACCCAGGGTCTCGTCCCTGGAATCCAGGCTGTTTTCTCTATTGTCACCTAGAACCAGGTAGCTGGCCTCGGCTAGGTCTAGTTCCAGCTGGCCAAGGGTCCTGCCCTTAGCATAGTCCTCCACCAGTAGCTCCCCGTCTATATAAATCTTGGAGTCTTCCAGGCTAAAGTGTTCACCGGGTAGGCCCACCACCCTCTTAATGAGGTTCATCGAGCTCTCTGGCCTTATTAGGAGTTTTTGAAGGGGGCTAAGCCTGGACCAGCGGCTGATCCCCACCTCCATGCCGGAGTCAAAAATAACCACATCTCCCCTGGAAATCTTGGACTTGGTACTTATCAATAGCCTGTCCCCTTCAAGAAAATTAGGAGACATGGATGAATTTATAACCGAGGTCGGTCTGACAAAGACCAGAACCACTGCCAGTATGGCAATGGACAGGGCTAGGGATTTAAGAAAGTCTATTGTAGCCCTAAATAGTTTTTCATACTTACTTTTCACTTAACTTACCTTTCTGGCTCCATTATATCATAGCTTTTAAAGCCTTGGTAGTTCCTTGATTATAGAAGAAAGGGCAGTAAAAACCTAAAGCCCAGTAGAAATAAAAGAAGGCTCAGGCTGAAAAAAACTAGAAAGGCCTTCCTTTTTAGAACTATAAAGGCTATCCACTCCCTTATAAAGGCATTAATGGAGTAGTAGAGTCTGGTTTTTGAGCCCCTGCCATCGCAGTCTATACCCAGCTCTCTTGCAAGAAGCAGGGCCCTTAGGAGGTGGTAGCTGGTGGTGACCACTAGAAGGCTTCTATTTTTACCCAGCCTCTCTTCTATTAAGGTCCTGGAAAAGACCAGGTTCTCCCTTGTGTTTGTCGACCTGTCCTCTATTATTATCTTGTCAGGATCTACTCCTCTTTCAATACTATAGCTTGCCATGGCCTGGGCCTCGGCAAGGGCCTCATCACTGCCCTTGCCTCCTGATAAAACCAGGAGACTGGCAGGGTTTTCTCTATGGGCCTCTATTCCCCTATCTACTCTTGCACCAAGTAGAGGAGGCACCTCAAAACCATGCCTTAGACCAGAACCCAGAACCACCACTGCCTCATAGGCCTTGCCTGGCCTCCTAATCAAGTTCAGCAGGTTTGTCAGGCTATAGAGGATAAAGACAAAGACCATTGAAAGAAAAACAAAGGACAGGTAATAGTAGACAAGGCTGGCTAGGCTGGATGTGGCAAGTCTTCCTATTACTGGCCAAAAAACCAGGTAGAGGAGATAGAGGATACCAAGACCCAGGGACAGGTAGTGGGCTAGACCTCCCCCTTCCTTTCTTATGACCCTGATGCCAGTAAATATTAGGGTAAAGACCAGGACCAGGGGAAAGGTCAGAAAAACCAGGGCCAGGACCAGGGCCAGAAGGTAGAGGAGCCAGCGGACAAGGCTATAGTCCTCCAAGTTCACCATGATTAAGAGCATTAAAAGTGCCAGGGAGACAAATGTAAAAAGAAAACTCAGGCCCAGGAAAAGACTCCGCCTTTCCCCATTAAATCTCCTATAAAAGAATAGGCAATTTAAAATTAAGTTTACCAGTAAGATATAGCCTAGTCTATCTCCCAAGGTCCCCTCCCCCTAGCTGCTTGCAGCCTGTCCTAAAAATCAATAACTCTGACATAGCCATCCTCCTCCAGGCCTACAATTTCTCCCTTAAAGTCCTCTAAATAGGCTAGGACCTTCTCATCCAGAATCTCCCCGGGAACAATAATTGGACTTCCTGGGGGATAGGGAATTATATACTCACTGACTAGCCGGCCCAGGGCCTCTTTAAAGCTCACAGACCTAGAGGGCTTTAAAAAGGCCTGGGGGATTTCAAGAGCCCTGCTGGGCCTAAAGTGTTTATAGCTGATCTTGTCTTTTCTTACTACCTCTATAGCGGATAGGACCTCTAGAGCCCTATCAAAATCCTCCCTGGTATTCATAATGCTGGTAAGAAAGACCAGACCCTCCTGGGAGCTGAGCTCTGCCTGGACCCCTCCAGCCCTGAGTTTTCTATCCAGGTCATCATAGTCTATGTCTAGGCTATGGCGGATAAGGAGCCGGGTCCTGTCCTGTCTTTTTCCCAGGTAGGCTATGTAAAAGTCAGTCCTTTTTTCTAGCTCCTCTTTAAAGTAGCTGCAGTTATCCAGCAGCCTGTCCATAAGCTCCCTACCCTGGTCCTTGTAGATATCAAGGGCAATGTCAATACTTCTTAAAAGTAGATAGCTGGGGGAAGTGCTCTGAAAGAGCTTGATATTCTTTTGAAGAAAAGCAGGAGTAAATCTATCGCTACACAGGTGGACTACAGCAGACTGGGTCATGCTGGGCAGGGTCTTATGAAAGGAGTGGACAAGAATATCAGCATAGTTCATGGCAGAAAGGCTCTCATCGATGAGCTTTAGATGGCTGCCATGGGCCTCGTCGACGATTAGGGTGAGGCCCCTTTTTTTAATCCACTTAAAGATTTTTTCGTCCAGGATAGCTCCGTAGTAATCAGGAGAGGTAAGCACCACCCCCCGGGTCTTTTCTGTAACCAGCTTTTCAAGCTGCTCAAGGTAGTCCTCATCATCGTAGAGGTAGCTGGGGACCAGGCCAAGAAGATAGATGCCATCGTAGATGGACATATGGGCCCTGCGCATTATAATGATCTCATCTCCCCTGTTAAAGGCGGCACTCATGGCCCCTAGGAGGCCACCTGTGGCACCATTTACCGATATAAAACTAGCCCTAGCGCCAAAGGTCCTGGCTATCTCCTCCTGGGTCTTCAAAATTATATCTCTAGGCCTAGTGAGATTGTCGGTTCCGGGAATTTCTGTAAAGTCGTACTTATAAATTTCCTTTTCTATCCTCCCCTTGTGGCCAGGCATTTCAAAACGAACTAGCTCCTCGGCTATTACCCTGTCTAAACCCTCTTTTATCCTCATGAAAACACTCCTTTCTCCCTGGAAATATCTAAAAAATTGCCAGGAGAGCTTTGCTCTTTCAATCTAGCTTTGTTATAATAATACCATTATATATTATATAGGAGGAAGGATGTTATCTAATAGAGCATCAAGTATCTCACCCTCCATTACTCTTGGTATCAGCGCCAAGGTAAAGGAGCTTAAATCAAAGGGCGAAAAGATCATTAACCTAAGTATTGGTGAGCCCGACTTTCTTACCCCTGATAAGGTAAAAAAAGAGGGGAAAAAAGCTATCGATAGTGACATAACCAAGTATGACGCCGCCAGTGGAAATCTAGAACTTAAAAAGGCTATCTGCGAAAAACTAGAAAGGGAAAATTCCCTGAGCTACAAGCCCGATCAAATTGTTGTCTCCAGTGGCGCCAAGCACTCCATAACCAACGCTCTACTGGCTACTATTAATCCAGGAGATGAAGTACTTATACCAATCCCCTACTGGGTTAGCTATCCTGAGATGGTTTCCCTGGTTGGAGGAGTTCCAGTCCTGGTACAGACAAAAAAAGAAGCTGGATTTAAGGTTACCCTAGAGGACATAGAGCCCCACCTAAGCGACAAGACAAAAATGATTATACTTACCAACCCCAGCAACCCCACGGGCAATGTCTTTTCCAAGGAGGAGCTAGAACTTCTTTGCAATGCCCTGGTTGAGAAAAATATTCTAATCCTAGCCGATGAAATCTATGAGAGGGTCATCTATGATGGTGAGTTTACCTCTATAGCCAGCCTCTCAGAGGAAATCTACGACAAGACCATACTTATAAACGGCCTTAGCAAGTCCGCCTCAATGACAGGCTGGCGTATGGGCTATAGTGCCAGCAACCTAGAGCTTGCCAAGGCTATGGGAAGTATTCAGTCCCACCTAACAAGCCATCCCTCCACCATTACCCAGGCTGCCTCAATTGTCGCCCTAAGGGAATGCGAAGACGAGGTAAGGCACATGGTGACAACCTACAGGGAGCGCAGGGACTATATTGAGAAGTTTTTCAAGGACTGGGGTAGGCTGGAAATTATCCCACCCATGGGAGCCTTCTATGTCTTTATCGATATCAGTCCCCTGGCTGCCAAGCTAGAGGATAAGTCACTCTCCCTCAGGGTTTGTGATGATATGATAGAACTTCATAAAACCGCCTTTGTTCCAGGCATTGGCTTTGGCCAGGATGACTTCATCAGGCTCAGCTACGCTGCGGCCATGGATGAGATTAAAGAGGGTCTAGAGCGATTTAAAAGCTATGTAGAGACAGTCCTTGAAGATTAAAGAAATCCTTGAAGGGCCCCTTGACTATCTGAAGACCTTTAAGATCATCTATGAAGATAGATCGGGTAAAGAGAGGATCTGGGAGAGCGTCTCCAGGGGAGATAAGGACAGGCTGGAAAGGGAAATTTCTGGCCAGGTCTACTCCGATGGCTCCATGATAGTTGCCTGGAATAGGGAAAAAACCCAGCTTGCCATGGTAAAGGAATTTAGGGTGGCTGCTGGCCACTACGTCTATAGTTTTCCTGCAGGCCTCCAGGATGATGGCGAGGAGATTCTTGATTCTGCCATCAGGGAGTTTAAAGAGGAGACAGGTCTTGATTTAAGGCCCCTGGGCATTGATGGCCCCCGCTACACCAGCATAGGTCTTAGCAATGAGAAGGTCCACACTGTCTTTGGAGAGTATTCTGGCTCCCTTTCCCAGGACTACCTGGAGGACAGCGAGGATATAGTTCCTCTACTTGTGGACAAAAAAAAGGCCCTAGAACTTCTAGAGAAGGAAGACGTCACCATCAGGAGCGCCTTTATCCTAAGAGCCTTCTTCCAGCTTCCCCTCTATGAGAAAATTAAATAGCCATTAGTATAAAAGAACCTCACTGTGGTGTGAGGTTCTTTTTTAGGCCCTGGTTATATCCCCAAGCTCCCTAAGCTCTTCTCCCAGGATAAACTGATCTCTGACCTGGGCCATAAAGTAGAGGCTAAGAGCGTATAAAGCTGCTGATTTAAGCAGGCTTGAGATACCACCCTCTATAAGATTTTGTAGAGCACCAAAGATAAAGTTCAGCACCCCTGCCAGTAGCATGAGCTGCCATCCCTTGTAGAGCTTGGCCTTAAGGGGTTTTATAGACTTTATATTTAGGTAGATGGTGAGGAGGTTGCCTGCAAAGCCAAAAATGATTATAGCCAGGAGGGTCAGGATGTAGATTCCTATTCCCAGACCATACATGGTTAGGGATCCTATAAACAAAATACTAAAGATTGCAAAAATTGCTAAGACCCCCAGAACCACCGATAGAGCTGTAAAAAGCCAGGCCCAGTCTCCAAGAAAAACCACCAAGCCCTCGGGTAGTTTTGGTAGAGATTCATTTACTTCCATAATTTTCTTTTCAAGTTTTTTTAAAAAATCCATATCTACCTCCTAAAAATCTGTTAGTCTAGTAATACCCATTGCCAACACTTTTACTAAAAAATAAATTAAATCTCACTTAAACGGGGTAAATTCCAGGACCTCGAAGAGCTTAAGGGACCTTAAGAAAAAATCTAGCTATACTTGTTTTAAAAGCCTGGTATCCTATTAAATAAATGAAAAGGAGCTTTCTATGAACCTAAAGACACCCTTTGAAATTCCAAATCTCAAGCTTAAAAATCGTTTGGTACTGCCCCCTATGGCCACAGGAGCTGCAGACAGGGAGGGCCTGGCCACTGCTAGCCTCATAGACTACTATGACAAACTTACCCAGGCTGGCTCCATAGGCTTGGTTATAGTAGAGCACTGCTACATGGACCCCCTGGGTAGGGCCAGTGATAACCAGCTCTCCCTAGCTGAGGATAGAGCTATTGACAGGCTAAAAACCCTGGTTGATACCATCCATAAAAATGGTTCCCTGGTCTTTGCCCAGATAAACCACGCCGGTGCCAAGGCCAAAAATGGACTGGCCAGTGTGGTGGGTGTTTCAAGAAATGTGGAAGCCCTACCAGCTTCTAGCCAGGACAACTTTAGAGAGATGACTTTAGAGGATATAGAGGTCTTTAAAAAAACCTACCTGGAGGCTGTTAAAAGAGCCTTGGCAGCTGGCTTTGATGGGATAGAAATCCACTCCGCCCACGGCTATCTTTTAAACCAGTTCTATTCTCCCCTGACCAATAAGAGAGAGGACAGCTATGGAGCCCAAAACCTGGAAAATCGTCTGCGCCTCCACCTGGAACTTATAGAGGAAATTAAAAAACTTGGTGACTTCCCTCTAGCTCTCAGGCTAGGCGCCAGTGACTATAGGCCAGGTGGCTCTGATTCCAGTGATTTAGAGGGAGCCTCCAGACTTTTAGAAGCTTCGGGTCTTGACCTGCTTGATATATCCGGTGGCTTTTGCGGCTATAAACCACCCATAAACCAGGACCAGGGTTACTTTAGGGAGCTGACCAGGGAGATAAAAAAACACTCCAGCCTCCCCCTTATCCTAACAGGAGGTATCACCACTAGATCTGGAGCAGATAGACTCCTAGAAGAAGGACTGGCTGATCTTATAGGGGTTGGTAGAGCCTTTCTTCTAGACCCCCAGTGGGGAATAAGGGCCATGGAGGAGGCCTAAGCCTCTAAAACAAAGTCATTAAAAAAGCTAGGGATTTCCCTAGCTTAAATTTTTAGTCTTGTCCTTGCTAATGCTCTACTATTTTGAAGAGGACCAGCCTCCATCCACAGCCAGAGCAATTCCTGTCACATAGGAGGATTCCCTGGCTCCTAGAAAGAGGGCTGCTGAGTCTAGCTCTCCATCCCTACCCAGTCTTTGCATGGGTACGGTAAGGTTAACATAGCCCTGGAATTCCTCGGTAAAGACCGAATCTTCGGTGAGTTCTGTTGGGAAAAACCCCGGACAGATGGAGTTTACCGTGACTCCATAGGGGGCTAGCTCTGCAGCTGCAGCCCTTGAAAGCTGGATCACACCCGCCTTAGCTGTGTGGTAGGCTGCCTGCTGCTGGTTGGTGGCCAGCATACCTTACATAGAAGCTATGTGGATAATCCTGCCATAGCCCTTATCTTTCATAGCCCCACCAAATTCCCTGGTCAGCTTAAAGGCTGCTGTTATGTCCAGGCCCAGGGTAAAGTCCCAGGCCTCATTGGTCATCTCTGTTATAGCTCCACCCATGGCAGAACCAGCGGAGTTAACCAGGACATCTACCTTTCCAAATTTTTAAACAATGGTTTCCACTGCATCCTTTATATCCTGGTCCTTCATTACGTCAACTTCTATCACATGGGCCTTGCCACCGGCTTCAACAATTTCTTCCTTTAGCTCCTCTAGTCTTTCCCTACGCTTTGCCATAATTACAAGCTCTCCACCAGCCCTAGCAAAGGCCTTAGCCATCTGCCTACCTAGGCCACTGGAAGCGCCAACTACAGCAACGATCTGGTCTTTGTAATTAAACATATGCGCCTCCTTTTATTTCTTAATACCCCAGTAGGAAGCTTCTAGCATTAATTATTTTAGGAGTCTTACTACTAGTTTAACAGGGCTATGATCTGTATGGGTAAAGCCATAGTCCAGGGTCTCCACAGAGACCTCCTCCAGATTGGGACTTAAGAGATAGCCGTCGATTAGATAGACCTGGTGGCCTGGTCCCTTATAAGCCTCATGATTGGATCTACAGGAGGGGTTAGAACTATCCGAGGAGTAGCTCCAGCCCTGGGGAAGCTCCTCCTCCAGGAGCCTACCGGCCTGCCAAAGATTGTCATCCAGCTGGGGATAGATCTCCCCTCCTGGAAAGGTCTGGTTCCAGTCTCCTCCTACAAGGACGTAGTGGCCCTCCTTGTAGTAGTCCTCAGCCAGGGCCATTAGAGCCCTACTCTGCTCTATTTTTCCCTGGCCATCATCAAAGGCCTCTAGGTGGAGGTTTATCAGGACAAACTTCCTATCGCTGCCCTCTATGCCATACTCCTCCACCAGCAGGGCCCTCTTTAGATTGACCGTCCTTACGGGCCACTTAAAGGGCACTGGTAGGCTCTTTCTGTAGGCCACCTGAGGCCTGTAGGAGGAGAGGTTTAGAAGGCCAGAGTCCACTGGGCCAATGGTGGGCAGGGGAAAGGGTACATAGAGAGCCTTAAAGTTTCTTACATAGTTTCCCTCCAGGCCCAGTCCCTCTTTAAAGAAGTCAACTTCATTTATTCCATAGCTTCTTTTAGCCCTTTTATCTACCTCCTGAATCAGATAGAAGTCTGCTGGGTTCTCCCCTATCTCTGTCAGGATTCCCTCTAGGTTGTCTTTAATGACCTCCCTACTATCAGGCCTGACCTTTTTTCCACCATCCATAAAAAAGTTTTCATCCTTGCTAAGGGCCCCATAGCCAATGTTGTAGCTAAGAAGGCTCAGGGTATCCTTGTCTAGATCCCTAGCTTCTAAAAGCTCCAGGACTTCTATATCCTGGGGTCTGTACTCCACCAGGGTAAAAAAGCCCAGAAAAGCCCCTAGAAATACTAGGATTCCCAGGAGGATTTTCACAATAATCTTCATTTCTACTCCTTCCAGGACCGGTTTTCAACAAAATACTCCACCTTGTCCCTGGCTTCCCTTATTATTTTCTCATCAAAACCCAGAATCCTAAGCAGGTCTATGGCGTTGGTGGTATCCGAGGGACCCTCCAGGAGCCTGTAGTCAAAGACCAGGTCCTCCTCCTTAAAGTGTTCCCTGAAGTGGACATTCTCATAGCCGCTAAGAAGCTCAGTAAGCTCTATGTCATGGCTTGCTACATAGATGCAACTATCACTTTTGGCTAGATTCTTCAGTACCGTTGATGAAGAGGCAATCCTCTCCAGGGTATTGGTCCCCCTTAAAATCTCATCGATAAAGCAGTAGCAGAAGTCTTTTTCTGTTGCCTCCACTATTCTTTTAAGGCTTTTTATCTCGGTAACAAAGTAGCTTTCCCTTTTTTCCAGGCTATCCCTTAGGGCCATGGAGGTATAGAGATAGCCCGGACTCAGGCTAAACTCATCTGCAAAGGCATAGCCCGTGACCTGGCTAAAGAGCACCCCCAGAGCCATAGACTTCATAAAGGTGGATTTACCCGAGGCGTTGCTACCTGTAACAAGGAGCCTTCTGGAGTCCTGCCTAGTGGCGGGCACCGGCTCCTCCAGGGCTGGATGGTAGAGGTCTTTAAAACTCAAAGACCTGCTAGGGCTAAAGTCCGCCTGACACATTGTCTTGTTTTCCCTTAGTCTAGCCACAAAGAGCCCCAGTTCTAGCTCCCCAATTAGTTCCATTATCCTACTGGCCTCATCCCTGCTCCTAGCAAGGAGTTTGACTGTTTTTATGTAGTGACGTAGGGAGCTTAAAAATATTATGTTAAAGCTATCTCTGGCAAACTGCATCTCTAAACTTCCCCCCTCGCTGGTCAGGGGCCTAATTCGGAGCCTTTTAAAGGCCTGAAGCCTTTCATCCAGCTCCTCCTTGTAGGACTCCTGCTCCTGGCTCAGTTCCTTAACCAGGAGCCTGGCTCTTTTTATCATCCTCTGAAAGTAGTCCAGGTTATAGAGTTCCTTGGCTATTTTTTCCTTGGATGAGGTATAGATTAGGGAATTTATCATGATTAGGATGCCTAGAAAAATAAGCCCCCAACCCCTGGATAGAAAGGTTACCAGGATGGCGACCAGGGCTAAAATAAAGAGGCTATTTAAAAGCAGGTAGGACAGGGGAAGGCTTCCTGCCTCCCTAATAAAAAAGGGAAGGTTAACCCCCCTATCTCGGCCCAGATAAAAAAGATGCCTGCTGGCAGTTAGTCTATCCTCCTCAGATAAATTTGACAGCCTTTTTCTAGCCTCCAGGGCCTTTTCATCCTCCAAATAGTGGAAGGACTCATAGACATGGCAGGCTCCAGGGCTTGAGAAAAAACTCTGGTTCTTTAGTAGAAAGTCATCCATCTCCAGGTCATTCCAGCTCAGACTATCCACTGCTCTTTTTTCTATTTGACCCAGCCTCTCCTTATAGTGGGTATCCAGATCCTCCAGGCTAAAACTACTGGAGCCCAGGCTCCTGGTCTCCAGTAGCTTCCTAAGTCCCCTTCTCCTATTTATTATGTTCTTTAGAAGAAGATAGGCAATGGCCAGAAAAATAATTAAAAGATAAAGATAAAGGTCCACTAGAGTGCCTTTCTGCCTTCCATGGCCTTGAGTAGAGTTACCTCGTCGGCAAACTCCAGGTCTCCTCCTATGGGAACCCCATGGGCTATCCTGGTAATTTTTGCAACCCTACCCTCTAGGAGCTTGCTGAGGTAAATAGCCGTGCTCTCCCCCTCCAGGGTTGGAGCATTGGCTAGGATAACCTCCTCAATCTCTTCTTCTTCAAGGCGCTGGAGAAGGTCATCAATAAAGAGGTCCTTGGGCCTAATCCCCTCCAGGGGGGATATCCTGCCGTGGAGCACCTGGTAGAGGCCTCTATATTCCCTGGCCCTTTCTATAGCCAGCAGGTCCCTGGGGGTATCCACAACGCAGATTATACTGCTATCCCTACGGGGATTCTGGCAGATAGTGCAGAGGCTTTCCTCGGAAAGATGGTGACACCTCTCACAGAGGCCCAGCTTGTTTTTCATATCCACTATGGCCCTGGCAATCTCTGTTGCCTCCTCTTTATTCATATCTATTAGGCTAAAGGCCATCTTGATGGCAGTCTTTCTGCCAACGCCAGGAAGCCTTGCCAGCTCCTCAATAAGCCTGGTCAGGCTCTTTGGATAGTCCATTATAATCCAGGTATGTTAAGGCCACCTGTCAGTTTTTCCATGCTGCTGGAACTGACGGCTTCGACCTGCCTGAAGATCTCATTGATTCCACTTATTATCAGGTCTTCTAACATATCCTTTTCCTCAGGATCTAGGAGGTCCTCATCAATATCAACTTCTAGAAGTTCCTTCTTGCCGTTCATCTTAAGTTTCAGAGCACCACCCCCCAGGGAAACATCAAAGGTCTTCTTCTCCAGTTCCTCCTGGGCTCTTTGCATATCCTCCTGCATTTTTTGAACCTGTTTCATCATACTTTGCATATTCATGCCACCCATGTTCGGATAGCCACCACGTCTTTTTGCCAATTTTTTCCTCCTACTTTATAACAAGTTTCTCACTGTCCTCACCCAGAAGCCTCCTGAGCATCTCAGTGGTGGACTGACTTTCTTCTTCTTTTTTATCTGGAAGAGGATCTTCCTTTTTTACCTCCATAGGCTGGGACTTATTGCTTGTTTCATCCTGGACCCTGGCTTGAATAAGGAGCTTTCTACCAAAGACCTCCTCCACCAGAGGGTTTAGAATATCCAGCTTGTCCCTTTTCATTATGGAGTCCCTGTGGATCCTGTAATCAGGCCCAAAACAGAGGTGGATTTTCTCCTCGTCTATGTCCTCAACTACGGCTGCCGATAGGTAGGCTAGGATAACCACATGGTTTTTCTCCTTGAGCCTGGCTAGGAGCCTCTCCCAGTAGAGCTGGACCTGGGATAGGTCAATCACTTCAGCAGGTAGTTCCTCATCTTCAATTCTCTCAATTTGTCTTTTGCTAATTACCTTCTTGAGCTCTACCTGGCTTTTTAGAGCTCTACTGGAGGCAGCCTGGATCATAGCCATTTCCAAGGTGAGTCTGGGCAGGTTGCTGAGTCTAAGCTTATTAGAAGCAGCCTCAAAGACCTCCAGGGTCTGCAGGACATCCTCATCCTTTAGATGCCTGTAGTCCTCCCTATATTTCTCCATGGAGTAGCCCAGGTAGGAAATAAGGGCCCTCTCATCCATCATCCTAGCAAGGAGTATACCCCTTAGAAAGGACATAATCTCAGAGAAAATCATGGAGACTTCCTTGCCCTCCTTTAGAATCTCTCCCAGGATAGATATGGATTCATCAAGGCTTCCCGAAAGAAGACTGTAGAGTAGCTGGTGGGTCCTATCCCTTCCCAGTAGCCCCAGGCTCTCCTGGACCGATTCCAGGGTCAGGTTTCCCCTGGCCATGGCAAAGGCCTTGTCCATAAGGCTTATGGCGTCCCTCAGGGCCCCTCCCCCCTGCTCACCTATGAGCTCCAGGGCTTCATCCTCATAGCTAACCCCCTCCATCTGGCAGATTTTAGCTAGGCGGCCCACCATGGCCTCCCTTTCAATTCGCTTAAAGTTATAGCGCATACAGCGGGAGAGGATGGTTTCAGGTATCTTGTGGAGCTCGGTGGTTGCCAGTATAAAAATCACCGAGGGGGCCGGCTCCTCCAGGGTCTTTAAAAGGGCATTAAAGGCGCTGGTGGAGAGCATCTGGACCTCATCGATTATATAGACCTTGTACTTACTGCCTGCAGGTAGAAATCTGGCATTCTCCCTGAGCTCCCTGATATCGTCCACGCCATTGTTACTGGCGGCGTCCATTTCCACAACATCCAGGGAAAGCCCCTTTTTTGAGTTGACACAGCTCTCACAGACCCCACAGGGATTGCCCTCCTTGGGATTTAGGCAGTTGACAGCCCTGGCAAAGACCTTGGCCATGGAGGTCTTGCCTGTACCCCGGATACCACTAAAAATATAGCTGTGACCAAAGGTCCCAGTTTTCACCTGGTAGCGCAGGCTTTTTGTAATCTCATCCTGGCCAGCAAAATCATAAAAATCCTCTGGCCTATATTTTCTATAAAGAGCTAAATAACCCATACTTCCTCCTGGCTTTTAAAAAGAGTCCCTTATAGACTCTTTTATTATCATAGCATATTTTAGGGGGTTTTGTACTTTTTCCTGGCGGCTTCCAAGGCTATTAGATCATCCCTAAAGACAATCCTCTCTCCCCCCTCCACCATCATATAGGGCTCGCTGCCCCTGCCTGTAAGCAGGACCAGGTCTCCTGGCTCACTGTAGTCAATGGCATGGAGGATGGCCTCTCTTCTTTCAAGAAACTTACTGTAGTTTTTGTGTTCAATTCCCTTTTCCAGCTCATCCACCAGGCGCTGCCTGTCGTCATCCCCGGGGTTATTGTTGGTAAAGACCACATAGTCAGCCACCGAGGAGATCTTGCCCATCTTGGGGGCCTTGGTTATATCCCTGCCCGAGCCCCACATGGCCGTCAAGAGGATAAGCCTTTTAGTCACCAGGGGCCTAACTGCCTCCAGCAGTCTTTCCAGGCCATCGGGGGTTAGGGCGTAGTCAACAACCAGGGTTATAGGCAGCTCCTCCCTACCTAGAAACTCCACCCTGCCCTTGATGGGAGGAAGAAGACTGACCCTGTCCACCAGGATATCTAGGTCAAAGCCCTTGAGCCAAAGACAGGCCAGGGCAGCCATAAGGTTTTCTACATTGAAGCTTCCAAGATAGGGCGAGGCTAGTTCAAAGTCTCCCTCAGGAGTCCTGAGTTTAAAGCTAGTCCCCTGGCTGGTCTCCAAAAGATCATAGGCATAAAAATCTGCCTGGGGATTCTTCCTGGAAAAGTAGATAATCTCATAGCCAGTTTCCATGGCCATTTCCTTTAAAAACTCATCGTCATCATTTAAAATGACATACTTGCTCCTTCTTAAATCACTGCCCATCTGGGAGAGGAGCATGCCCTTGGTATAGCCATAGTGGTAGAGATCCCTGTAGAAATCCAGGTGCTCATGGCTTAGGTTGGTATAGATGGTTATATCATAGTCTATGCCAGCAGTCCTACCCAGGCTCAGGGCGTGGGAGCTGACCTCCATAACCATATGGCCTGCCCCCTCATTAACAGCCTGGGAAAACTGCCGGGTCAAAAGGCTGGTCTCGGGAGTGGTGTTGATATTAAGAATGGTTTTATCTCCTACACTAAAGCCATTGGTTCCTATAATAGCTGACTTTTCTTCTAGGAGTTCTAAAAGACTGTGGATCATGGTGGCAGTAGAGGTCTTGCCACTGGTGCCAGTAACCCCCACCACATTCATTTTTTCACTGGGAAAGTCATGGATATGCTGGGCCAGGATAGAGGCCACTCTAGTTGTATCGGCTACCACCATAAGGCCCACATCCTGGGCTAGGTCTAGATAGCGGTCCGCCACAATAAACCTACAGCCCTGCTCAATGGCCCTGGGAATAAACTGGTGGGAATCCAGATTAAAACCTACCCTGGCAACAAAGATCCAGCCCTCGCCGGCTTCCCTAGAGTCCAGGGTGATATCTCTAACCTCCTCAGGAAAGCTGCCATAGAGTTTTTTAATTTTTATCCTCTCAAGGAGGTCACTTGTCTTCATACTAGTCTCCCAAAAATATCCTTTCAAGTTCCAGGGGCTCCACATAGAGGCCCTCTTTATAGACCCTCATGTTGCCTCCTGAAATTTCATCAATAAGGGCCAGCCTCCTATCCTCACCTAGGCGGCCATACTCAAATTTCATGTCATAGAGTTCTAGGCCCTTTTTTGCCAGGTCCTCTCTAATAAGCCCACCAAGCTCCAGGGTCATGGCCCTTAGCTCATCGTACTCCTCTTCTTTCATGATCCCCAGCTGGGCCAGGCCCTCCCTGGTTATAAGGGGGTCTCCCCTCTCATCATCCTTTAAAGTAAACTCCACATAGCCATCAAGCTCCTGGCCCTCCCTAGCATAGAGGCCATAACGGCGGATAAAGCTGCCCACTGCCCTGTAGCGCAGGATAACCTCCACCCCCTTGCCAAAGCTCTCAGCAGGATAGACCGTCATGGTATTTTCCTCTAAATTGCTCTCGACATAGTGGGTATTGATACCAAGCCTATTAAACTTCTCATAGAAGTAGCTAGTCATCCTAAGGCCTGCCTTGCCAGCTCCCTCCATGATAAGGCCTACCTGGTTGGCCCCAGGATCAAAGACCCCTTCAGAGCCTGTCACATCATCCTTAAAATGCAGCTTATAGAGTCCATTATCCAGTTCATATAGGTCCTTGGTCTTGCCCTTCAAAATTAATTTCATATTCCACCTCTCTTGGTTAATTTTAGCAATTTTGGGCCCCTTAAGCAAGAAAAAAGAGCCTGGGCTCTTTTATCTTGGCTGGGGTACAGGCAGGTCCTCTGGTACCGGACATTCATAGCTCTTTCCACCCATAACCTCATCAAATTCCTTCTTAGCAGCATCAACCAGCTTTGGATTTTCAAGGAGCTTAAGGCCTGTAGCTGCCATGATTTTAGATGCCAGCAGCATGCCCTTTTCTCCAATGGAAGAGGCTGAGCAGGAGGTGACCTGCCAGCTATGGCCTGCAGCCCCTATGTTATAGGTAGCAGTGGTGAAGAAGACCCCTGGCACTATATGCTGGACGTCGCCTACATCGGTGGAACCATAGCTATTGTCACTGGCGATTTCACTGACTGAGGAGTGGATTTCCTCTCCCTCTTTAATAAGTTTTCTTTCTAGAAGTTCATCATAGTTGGCAGAGACCTTGTTTAGCTCCCTGGCAAAGTCCATTTCTTCATCAGTCCACTGGGGAAGCTCCATCTCCTTCATGGTCTCATAGAGGAGTTCCACCAGGAATTTATTCTGCTGGGTATTGTAGCAGCCCCCTAGATACTCAACTTCAACCTGGGTCTCGGTCATAAGGGCAGCCCCTTCGGCTATTTTTAAAAGTCTCTCATAGGTATCAACAACAGCTTCCCTGGACAGGGCTCTTACATAGTACCAGGAGGAGGCTCTATCGGGAACTATATTTGGAGCAACCCCACCCTCGGTGATTATATAGTGGATTCTAACATCATCGGTGACGTGCTCTCTTAGGAACTCAGCTCCTACATTCATTAGCTTTAGGGCGTCCAGAGCACTTCTTCCGTTATGGGGGTCTCCTCCGGCGTGGGCAGTTCTACCTTTAAAGTGGAATTTTACGCTGTTAAGTGCAGTCATCTTGCCCAGGCTAACCTCGTTTCTAGTGCCGGGATGCCAGGCCATCATTATGTCCATCTCCCTAAAGGCACCCCCCCTAGCCATAAAGCCCTTACCAGTTAGGACTTCCTCAGCTGGGCAGCCGTAGTAAATAATTGTTCCTGGGAGCTTATACTCCTCCATGGCAGCCTTCATACCCAGGGCCGCACCTACATGGGCTACCCCCAGCAGGTTGTGGCCACAGCCTTGACCTGGACCTCCAACAACTAGAGGTTTTTTTTCTGTGGAATGCGCCTGGCTCATGCCTGGCAGGGCGTCATACTCTCCAAGAAAGCCTATGACAGGCTTGCCAGAACCCCAAGTGGCCTTAATAGCTGTAGGCATACCTGCGTAGTTTCTTTCAACCTCAAAGCCCTCTTCTGCTAGAAAGTCAGCAGTCCAGGAGGAAGCCTTGACCTCATTAAAGGCTATCTCTGGATTTTCCCATATCCTTTTTGCCAGCCCTGTAAGTTTTTCTGATTTAAGATCAATTTCCTTTTTTGCTAGATCCTGCGCCATCTCTTGTCCTCCTTTAATTTAACACTGACATAATTCTACCCCATTTAGTGACCCCGGACCACAAAATTTAGCTAATCGCAAAAAATGCATAGGGATAAGAAAAAAGCCCCCTTTTTAGCTTAAAGGGGGCCCTACTTAAAAAATTTACTTAACTAACCAAGGATCGGCTCGATCAATCCATAGCCGCCGTGTTTTCTCTTATATACCACATTAACCTCATCGGTCTCTGCATTGAGGAAGACAAAAAAGTCGTGGCCTACAAGCTCCATCTGCATTATAGCCTCTTCAGGGCTCATGGGCTTAACTGGGAAATTCTTTGTCCGCATGATTTGTATTTCTTCTTCTTTTTCCTCTTCGAACTCTGGTACTTCCTCGAAGCGGATTGAATCATGGGCTTGGTATCGCCTCCTGAGGGCTGTCTTATGTTTTCTTACCTGGCGGTCCAGCTTCTCTACTGCTCTATCAATGCTGGTCAGCATCTCAAAGCTCTGCTCCTCCACCCTGATAATTGCCCCATTTTTCAGCGGAATGGTAATCTCAACATTGTTAAGATTCTTAACTTGAGAAAAGTTCACTATGGCAGTTACATCCTCATTAAAATAAGGACTGTACTTGCCTAGCTTGTCCTCTACTCGTTGACGAAGATCATCATCAACACGAAAATTTTTACCATTGATTTCAAATTTCATGATCAAACCTCTTCCTGTTTAAGTAGTTCTTGCCCTAGATAGTTATTTGCCTCAAAAACATTATACCCTAAAAGCCCTGCTAAATCTCCTATTTAGCCAGAATTAGGAAAAAAAAATCCTGCAGGCCTGCGCTAAAAAGGGTCCTGGCTGCCTCCCTGGTGGTGGAGCCGCTGGTATAGATATCATCCACCAGGGCAAAGACTCCAGCTGGCTCCCCCCTTCTAGCTGAAAAAGCACCCCTGAGTTCCTCTTTTCTGGCCTCCAGCTTCAAGCTGTAGAGGGGCCTCGTTGGCCTGGTCCTCTCAAGGAGCCTTGTCTGTCTAAGGCCAAGCTTCTTAGCTAGACTGCGGGAGAGGTCCTCCATGGGATCAAAGCCCCTGACCAGTCTTTTTCTCCTGTGCATGGGGATAAAGCTAACCCCCTCTAGGTAGATATTATTCTCTTGAATAAACCTGACAAGAAGGCTGCTCATAAGGTGGACCATATAGGGGGAGGCCTGGAATTTCCACCTTCTTATGAGGTCTCTTATTATACCCTCGTAAAAAAAGAGGCTGTAGACGTAATAGCCCTCCTCCTCACTCCTCTCCATCCTTAAAAAGACCTCAATTTCCTCCAGGCATTTGGAGCAAAAAAAGGTCTCCCCATAGAGTTCCTCCTGACAAAGTTCACACCTATAAAAACCAAAGATAGCCATAGGCCTAGTCTACTGCTTCTTAGAAAAAAAGAAAGCCTTTCTAGCTAGGCTTCCTTAGTGTATTCCATGAGGATTTCTCCCAGGGAGGAATACCTTTCATGGCTGTCCACCCTCTCTATCATCCTGGATAGGCTGGAGCCCCCCTGGTAGATAACCAGCAGGTCCCGGGCCCTGGTTATAGCGGTGTAGAGGAGGTTTCTTGAAGCCAAAAAGGGAGGCACCCCCTGAGCAACCACCACAGTACATAAAAATTCACTGCCCTGGCTCTTGTGGATAGTCATGGCATAGGCATGCTCGATATCAAAGAGCTGCTCCTTACTGTAGCTAACCCTCCTAGTCCTATCAAAGACAATCCTAAGCTCTCCTCCTGCTATATCCACTATCTCCCCTATATCTCCATTGAATATCCCCTGGCCCTCTTCACCACTTTTTAGATCCCTCCAGGAGGCCTGGTAGTTATTTCTTGTCTGCATTATCTTATCACCTATCTGGTAGACCCTATCCTTTAGATGGACTCTGGGGCCCCCTTCATAGGGGTTCAGGGCTTCTTGGAGATGCCTATTTAAAGATCTGGTGCCCAGGGGGCCATTCTTCATGGGGGCCAGCACCTGGATTTCCCAGAGGGGGTCATAGCCATAAAAACTACTTAGCCTGTTTTTAACTAAATCCACCAGGCCCTCAGGCCCTGTGGAATTGAGGATAAAAAAATCACCTTGGGGATCGGTAAGTAGGTCCTTCTCCCCAGCCAGGACCTTGGCTGCATTTATGGGGATCAGGGAGTGTTCATCCTGGCGGAAGATCTCCCTAAGCCTGGTAAAGGGGATAACCCCAGATGAAATCATATCACCTAGGAGCCTACCAGGACCCACCGAAGGAAGCTGGTCCTCGTCTCCTATTAGAATCAGCCTAGCTCCCAAGGGAAAGGCCTCCAGGAGGCTCTTCATAAGAAAGATATCCACCATGGAAAACTCATCCACTATGAGAATATCGAGTTCCAGGGGCTTGTCAGCATTCCTATCAAAGCCCAGGACCCCCTTTTCCTCATCATAGCGATACTCTAAAAGCCTGTGAATTGTATAGGCCTCCTGGCCTGTGGCCTCCTCCATCCTCTTAGCGGCCCTGCCTGTGGGGGCACAGAGAAGGACCCCCTGGGAAAAGAGTTCCACCAGGGCTCTAATAAGGGTGGTCTTGCCTGTTCCTGGCCCACCGGTAATGATACTAAGAGAGCTCTCCAGGCTTTTTTCCAGGGCCCTAAGCTGGTTTTTTGAAAGCTGAGACTGGAGGGAGTCCAGCTCATAGCTTAGTTCCTCCCTGGGACTTCTCAAAATCCTTATTATATCAGCTGCTACCCTGCCCTCGCTTTCATAGCTATGGGGAAGGTAGATCCCTCCCTTTTCCTCAATAAAGTGGCCCTGAACCAGGAGTCCGCTTAGGTCCTCTTCAGAAAAGACCTCCAGCTCCCAGATCTTGTCTAGAATCCTCTCCCTGGGCAGGTAGATATGGCCCTGGGCCAGGGCCCTTTGTAGCAGGTCCTCAATATAGGCCTTGAGCCTTCTGGGATCCCCCAGACTAAAGCCCCTTTTTCTTGCCAGGGCCTCGCAGCTCTCAAAACCAATGCCCTCTATGGCCATGAGGCTGTAGGGATTGTCTTCAATTATCTCCCTGGCAGAGCCTCCCAGTCCCGAGAGGATCCTTGCGCTGAGATGGGGAGAAAAGCCCAGGGACTGGACATAGAGGATAAGCTCCTTTTTTGCTCCCATGGCCTGGTAGTCGGCCTTTATAACCTCCAGGGTCTTCTTACCTATACCAGGAACCTGGCCCAGTTTTTCTATCTCATAGTTCATAACCTCCAGGGTCCTGGCGCCAAAGCGCTCCACTATCCTGCTGGCTAGTACCGGTCCTATCCCCCTAATGTGGCCCGAGGATAAGAAGAGCTCAATACTATGGATGTCACTGGGCTCATCAAAGCTAAAGGAAGTGACCTTCATCTGCTCGCCAAAGCGGGGATGGGTCTCCATCTCCCCTACAAAGTTCACATGGTCCCCAAGGGCAAGGCCTGGCAGGCTGCCCTGGACCACCAGGACCTCCTCCTTGCCCTCTATTAGAAGGACCTTGTAGTAGTCCCTAGTGCTTTCGTATATTATTTCTGCAACACTACCGCTAAATTCCACAGCGCCCCTTCCTTAAAAAAGACCCCACTTAAACTAAAGAGAAATCTCTTCCTTAAGGGCCTGGACCTTGTCCAGCTTCTCCCAGCTAAAGTCCTCATCTTCCCTACCAAAGTGGCCATAGGCGGCCGTCTTCTTGTAGATGGGCCTTCTGAGGTCTAGATTCTCAATTATTGCACTGGGCCTAAAATCAAAGTGCTTTCTTATTATCTCCTCTAGTCTAGCATCACTTACCACCCCTGTACCAAAGCTATCTACATAGATACTTACAGGACTGGAAATTCCTATGGCGTAGCTAAGCTCAATTTCTAGCTTTTTAGCCAGGCCTGCTGCCACCATGTTCTTGGCAGCGTGGCGGGCGGCATAGCTTGCAGACCTGTCTACCTTGGTGGGATCCTTGCCACTGAAGGCTCCCCCGCCATGGCGGCCATAGCCACCATAGGTATCCACTATGATCTTCCTTCCCGTCAGGCCTGTATCAGCCTGGGGGCCACCTATGGCAAAGCGGCCTGTGGGATTGATATAAATCTTGGTATCCTGGTCCAGGAGATCAGCCGGGATAACCTCTCTAATGAGTTTTTCCATATCCCCTCTTAGCCTATCCATCTCCACCCTGTCATCGTGCTGGGTAGATAGGACCACTGTATCGACCCTTTTAACCCTATCATCTTCATACTCCACCGTTACCTGGCTCTTGCCATCGGGGCGCAGGTAGTCTACTCCACCCTCCCTTCTTAGCTGGGCCAGAGCTCTTGTAAGCTCATGGGCCAGGTAGATGGGCATGGGCATGTAGGTGGGGGTTTCATCACAGGCAAAGCCAAACATCATGCCCTGGTCCCCGGCTCCCAGGGACTCCTCACCCTTTTTTTCCTTGGCCTCCAGGGACCTATCCACCCCCAGGGCTATATCACTGGACTGCTCATCCAGGCTTACAAGGACCCCACAGGTATCCCCATCAAAGCCGTATTTAGCCCGGGTATAGCCAATTTCCTTGACTGTATCACGGACGATTTTTTGGATATCAACATAGCACTGGGTTGTAACCTCACCGCTGACCAGGACCAGGCCAGTGGTGGCCATACACTCACAGGCAACCCTGGCCTGGGGATCTTTTTCCAGAATTCCATCTAGGACAGCATCGGAAATCTGATCACAGAGCTTGTCGGGATGGCCCTCAGTAACTGACTCCGATGTAAAAAATTTTTTCTTCATTCTTCTCCTCTTTCCATTAATACAAAAAAAAGCCTTCTAGGCTTGGGCCCTATCTATCAGTTTCCTGTAGGATGTAGCACCGTGACTCCGGTTGCCGGGTTTCTCAGGGCCTAGTCCCTCCACCACTCTTTATAGGGCATGTATATTGTAGCTAAGCTTGGAGCTTTTGTCAAAATATATCTTGCTAGCCTCTTTGTGGTAGAATCAGGTGGAAAGGAAACCACTATGAAAATAACCATTATCCTCCCTGGCAGGAGCAAGGAAAGCTACTGGAAGGAGGCAGAAAAAGAATATGAAAAGCGCCTGACAGCCTACACCAAGGTTACAATTACAAGGATTAAAGAGGAAAAGCTCCCCTCTAGACTGGGACCTGCTGAGACTGAGCATGTTAAGAAAAAAGAGGGAACTAGCTTCCTGAAAAAACTTCCCAGCCAGAGCTATTTAATCCTCCTAGACCCAGCAGGCCAGGAGTTTGACAGTCCGGGCTTTGCCCGCCTACTTGAAAAAAGAGAGCTGGCCTCCACAAAAAACCTGGTCTTTATTATAGGAGGCGCCCTGGGCTTTAGTGAAGACATAAAAAAAAGAGCAGACCTGCTGCTCTCCTTTTCAAAAATGACCTTCACCCATGATATGATGCCAACCCTGCTATTAGAGCAGCTCTACCGAGGCTACTCCATCCTGGCAGGCAGCCCCTATCACAAGTGATTAGATTATGAGGCTAATAATAAAGGGGATTGTGACAAGACTAAGCAGGGTGCTAAGAACTATAAGGCCCGTTATTGATTTATAGTCCCTACCGTAGGTCGAGGCCTGGACGGCTCCCATAGCTGCCACCGGCATGGCCATTATAATAACTGGCACCTGGAGGTGGTAGGCCTCAAAACCCAGCCCCTTTAAAGCATAGAGGGTGGCCAGGGGAAAAAGAAGGAGCCTGTAAAGGCAGGCCAATAGGGAACTTGGTCCCTCAACCACTTCAGCTAACCTCATCTCCGAGAGCATTAGACCTAGGACAATCATGGAGAGGGGTGGTGAGGTGGCAGAAAGCAGGCCTATGGGTAGGGCTAAGGCCTGGGGCAGGTTAAGGTCCAGACCTAAAAATACCAGGCCCAGGATAATTGCCACAAAGCTGGGGGTTACTATCTGCCTGGCTCTAAAGTCCTTCTGGCTCCCCCTAAAAAGGTAGACCCCGTAGGTCCACATAAGGGTATCCACAATCAGGATATAAAAGGCCCCATAAAAGACCCCCTCACTGCCTAGAGCGGCCTCAACCACGGGCATTCCTAGGAAGGCCATGTTGGGAAAGACCATGGAAAAAAGGTAGGCGGGTTTTTTTATTTCACTGACTGTCCAGAACTTTCTGCTGAGGCTGGCCACTACTATGGAGCTGCCATAGATGGCCAGGCTAAGACCCACCATGCTAAGGCCGCTGCCTATGTTCTTGCTGCCAGTATTTACTACTAGGCTATTAAATAAAAAGGCGGGGAGGGCCACCTTGGCTAGAAACTGTGACAGATCTCCCCTGAATCTTCCTGATACAATTTTAAGTTTTCCACTGAGGGCCCCAATTATAAGAATTATAAAGAGGGCAGCTATTCTACTAATTACTTCCATTTTCCTCGGAGGAGCCTAGAAGCTCTTCCTCCACCCTTCTATAAATTTCCTGGGCTTCCTCCCTGTTAGCACCTCGGATTCCCACATAGATCTTTAGTTTAGGCTCAGTTCCCGAAGGCCTAAAGGCCAGCCAGTGGCCACCTTCATAAAAACACATAACCACATTGGACTGGGGCAGGCCTGTACCCTCTTCTAAATAGTCCTGGCTTTTAACCAGGTCCCAGCCTCCTAGGCTGGCTGGCGGAGATGTCCTATAGCCCTCCATAAGCTCTTCAATCCTAAGGGCTCCCTCGGCTCCCTCCAGCTCAAAGCTAATCTGGCCAGTTTTCTCATAGCCATAGCTCTCATAGATTTCTTCCAGGACATCCACCAGGGTTTTTCCCTGGTCCTTGTAGAAGCCCGCCAGCTCACAGAGTCTAGAGGCAGACTGCAGGGCATCCTTATCCCTGACATGGTCCAGGGATAGATAGCCATAGCTCTCTTCATAGGCTAGAAGGAAGTTATAAATCCTATTCATCCTCTCCCCTATATATTTAAAACCTGTCAGTGTCCTGGTAACCCTGACATCATGGTCCCGGGCCAGCTCATCTATAAGGTAGCCTGAGACGATGGTGGTAATGATTTCACCCCTTTCCTGGTCCAGAAGATACTTGGCCATAAGAAGGCCTAGTTCATTGCCCCCAAGGCTCCTATAGTCCCCCTGGTGGTGGACCATAGCTCCCAGCCTATCTCCATCAGGATCACTGGCAATAATTAAATCCGCCTGGTTTTCCCTGGCGATTTCCAGGGCCTTTTCAAAGACCCCTGGGTCCTCGGGGTTTGGATAGGGGACCTCGGGGAAGCTTCCATCGGGCTCAAACTGGCTTTCCACTGCAATGAAATCCACCCCCATCTTCTTTAGGATACTCCTGGTCCCCCTGCCAGCTACACCGTGTAGGGCAGAATAGACCACTGTAAGGGGGCCCTTGACCTGGTTTTTTACAGCGCCAAGGATCTCTTTGTCATATTTTTCCAGGAGGTCTAGAGAAATAAACTCTATTTTTCCCTCCTCTATTAACTGGCTATAGCTCTGGTTTTTTATGGTAGGGGCCAGGCCCATAAAATGCTCACTTACCCTGGCAGCCTCCTCATCTAGGAGCTGTCTACCTGTATTGTGATAGACCTTGTAGCCATTGTACTCTGGAGGGTTGTGACTGGCTGTTATTACAACCCCTCCTGTGGCCCTGAGTTCCCTTAGGGCGTAGCTGAGCTCAGGAGTTGCTGAATACTCCCTAAAAAGATAGACCTTGACTCCCTGGCTGGCCAGGGTAACTGCGGCCTCCCTGGAGAACTCCAAGGAGCCTCTTCTAGAATCAAAGGCTATAGCGCAGCTAGGGGTCTCACTTTCCTCCAGCAGGTATTTAGCAAAGGCAGCGCTAAGGCGCCTGATCTGATAGATATGCATGCGGTTGGGACCTACTCCCATCTTTCCTCGCATACCTGCTGTACCAAACTCCAGACTCTTATAGTAGCTGTCATACTTTTCTTCCCGGCTCAAAGCCAGCATCTCGTCATGGTAATTATTGTCATATTGGGGGTCCATGAGCTCCCTTTCAAACACATCCATTTCTACCTCCACTCCTGGCCTACCAGGATATCCAGCATGGCTAGGACCAGACTTTCTTGGTCCCCTAGCCAACCCCGGGTATAACGTGCCACGCCACTGGAGACCTTCTCTCTAAGACTCCAATTGTGATTTTCCAAATCCAGAGCCCCTCTAAGCCTAGCCATATAGCTGGCAAAGTCATAGATTTCATAGGGGTCTATCCCCAGATAGATGCCTCCCATTTCAAGCAGCATTATTAAAATTTCCTGATAACTGGATTCTACCCCAAGACCTAGGGCTCTGGCAAGGCCAGGCAGGAGCTCTTCATGAAGATACCTAGTAGGATGGTAGCTTTCACTGGTGGAAAACTGGTCCCGCAGCCTGGCTGCCACCTCGCTGTCTATTAGCCTCTTCTTGAGGTCTGGAAAGCTATCAAAGCAGAACCTCTCGCCATCATAGGCTTCAAGTATCCTCAGGGTGTCATAGTAGCCCATTTTGATGTTGTTTTTCATCTTGGCCTGGCTTAGGTTAAAGCTCTTACCCAGGCTCTGGCTGGGGCTTATAAGAATGATGTTTTCATCCTCAAGTCTATTTAGTTTAAGGGACCTCCCCCTGTAGCAGCGGATTACAAAGATCCTCTCAAAGGGTCCCCTGCTTCTGAGAAGGTCCAGTGGAAGATTATCAACAAAAAGGCCATCGATATAACTTCTCTCCTTCGCTTTAAAAAAGGGTAGGTAGGCACTAGCCAAAAGATACTCCTTTACCTGGCCCTCAGGCATCTGATCAACAAAGATCTCCACGGGCTTTACCCTGGGGACTTCCATGGTCACTATACCAAGTTCAGTTGAACTCTTCCTTAGTTCAGCTTCACTTATTTCCCTCTCTATCATTTCTTTTAGGGGCTCAATATCTACTCCCCCCTCGGCGAGCAGGCCAGTTACGGCCCTTGTTATCTGGGGAAGCTGTTTTAGAGTTTCCTCTTCCAGCACCAGGTTTTCTATAATTTTGGGGTCTAAATCAAAGAAGTTTTTGGCCTCAAAGTTCTCATAGAGCTCCCTAAGACGCTGGCTCTTACCCAGGGCCACCATGGCCCCATTTATAGCCCCTATACTGGTGCCAGTTATGACCTGGGGCCTGATCCCCCTCTCCTCCAGGGCCATAATGGCTCCACTCTGGTAGGCTCCTCTGACTCCCCCTCCCTCTAAAACAAATCCAATCCTTCCCATTTAAACCTCCAAGGAAAAAAAGAAGAGATTGCTCTCTTCTACTGTTTAACTCTTTTAATATTTGCTCCTATGGACTGGAGCTTCTTCTCTATATTTACAAAACCCCTGTCTACATGGTGAATTTCAAAAACTTCAGTCTTACCGGCGGCCACCAGACCTGCCAGGATCAGTGCAGCACCTGCTCTAAGGTCTGTGCTTTTAACCTGGGCCCCCTCTAGATGATCAACCCCCTTAACCATGGCCGAGGAGGCATCAATCCTGATATCGGCGCCCATGCGCATAAGTTCATTGGCATACATAAAGCGGTTTTCAAAGATGGTCTCTCTAACGGTGTGAATTCCAGGGCTTATTGTCAGCATAACCATTAGCTGGGCCTGGAGGTCCGTGGGAAAGCCTGGATAGGGTAGGGTGGTTATATCTACACCACTAAAGCCCTTTCTAGCATCCACTACCATGCCCCCAGCCTCGGCTAGGACCTCAACCCCAGCCTCCTCAAGCTTGCTTAAAAGAGGTCTCAAATGGGTGGGTACCACGTTATCAATAAAGATCCTGCTCCTGGTAATAGCCGCTGCTATCATATAGGTCCCGGCCTCTATCCTATCGGGAATAACCTGGTGGCGTACTCCCTCTAGCCTATCGACTCCTGTTATCCTTATAGTCGAGGTTCCCGCGCCGGTTATCTTGGCTCCCATCTTGGTTAGAAAGCTGGCCAAATCAGTTATTTCTGGCTCCTGGGCAGCATTTTCTATGGTGGTTACACCCTCAGCCAGGGTGGCAGCCATGAGGATATTTTCGGTAGCACCAACACTGGGAAAATCCAGGTAAATGGTATTGCCCTTCATCCTGTCCCTAACCACACCCTCTACAAAACCGTGGCCTATCTCTACCTCAACTCCCAGGCGCCTAAAGCCCTTTAGGTGGAGGTCTATGGGCCTTGCACCTATGGGGCAGCCCCCGGGTAGGGCCACATTTGCCCTCCTTCTTCTAGCCAAAAGGGGACCCATTACCACTATACTAGCCCTCATCTTATTGGTGAGTTCGTAGCTGGCATCGGTTATGGCGGGATCTATTACCCTGGTTCTAAGCTGCTCTTTTTCTACATCATAGCTGACCTCAGAACCCAGGCTTCTAAGTAAATCTATCATTACATGAACATCTAAAAGATTGGGGACATCCTCTATAATACACTCTCCCTCGGCAAGGAGGCTGGCGGCCATGATTATTAAAACAGAGTTCTTGGCACCACTGACCCTAAGACTGCCTTCTAAATTGAGAGAGGTTTCTACTACAAATTTTTCCATCCTGCATCCTCCTGTGAGAGTAGTATAGCATATTTTGAGTCTAGAATAAGCGCCATTTCTTAATTTTTATCACTAGCCTGGGGTTTTCCCTCCCAGCCTCTTTAAAGGTCTCCAAGAGTTTTTTTCCATAGCTGCCCAGGTTAGTCTGAAGCCTGGAGCTATTAATAATAACTATCCTAACCGGCTGGGAAATGCTTGTCAGCTCATCCCAAAGAGCATCCAGGTTCTCACCATAATACTCGCTTAAATTCATCTCTTCCCTAATATAGCTATGGGCCAGGGAGGGATTAGCCATCCTCCTGCCATCCAAAAGAATCCTATTCAACTATAATCTCCCTAAAAGTCTTATAATGATCATCGGTATAGAAGAAGAGTCCATCATTTGAGTAGACCAGCCTTTTGGCACCCCTTCTACCACCACTATAATCTATATCACACTCATAATAAAGCCTGCCTTCTTTTTCAGGAAGAAGGCCTTCCCTATTGTAGAATCTATCTCCACCAATACTTTTTCCCGGAGCCAGCTCCCAGAGATTTCCCTGGGCAGCTACCCAGCCTAGCTCCTGGGCCTGCTTCTTAGTAAGAAAGCTCTCAGGCAATCTGCCTTCCTGGCTGATATAAAGGACCACTTCTTCCAGGCTCAGGGTCGTCTTCTCATCTACTAAATCAAAATCTTCTTTTTCTACTAGTAATAAAGACTCATCCTCCTGCTGCCTCTCTAGGAAAAAATCACAGGCAGTAAGGGGAGCCAAAAGCAAAAGTAGAACTACTAGGAATAAAAACAAGCTTTTTTTCATATCCACCTCATCCAAGTAATTATACATAAAGTAAAGGAAGTTTCAAGCTAAAAAATTCCCCGACTAGCGGGGAATCTTAAAAGTCACATCTATTAGAAGATAAATTCCTGGCCCCTCTTAAAGACCCGGGGCCTATCAAGGGCCTTAAAGTCCTCCAGAGGATTTTCATCTAAAATTAAAAAGTCTGCTACCTTACCTGCTTCCAGGCTGCCATAGTCCTTATCAATATCAAGAAGCTCAGCTGCCTTAAAGGTTGCCGCCTCCAGGACCTCCATGGCGCTCATCCCGCCTTCTTCCATGAGAATCAGCTCCCTGACTACGCTGCCATGGGGATTAAAGGGGGTGCCTGAATCGGTACCCATGGCAATCTTAACTCCTGCCTTGACTGCCCTCTTAAAACTATCAAAATGGGCCTCCATAACGGACCTGGCCTTGTCCACAGCATAGCTGGGTATTCCAGCCTCCTCTCCCATCTCCACAATATACAGAGGGGCTACCAGGGTGGGCACCAGGACCACTCCCCTTTCCTTCATCATCTCTATAGCTTCATCATCCAGATAGATTCCATGTTCTACAGAATCAACACCGGCTCGGATGGCATTTTTGATGCCCTGGGTTCCCTGGGCGTGGGTGGCTGATTTTGCACCGCGTTTTTTTGCTTCCTCAATGGCGGCCCTCATCTCCTCCTCTGTAAGCTGGGCTGCACCGGGCTCAACGCCAGGAGTCATAACGCCCCCTGTAGCCATGACCTTGAGGAGGTCGGCTCCTGCGCGAAACTGCTCTCTAGCTGCCTTTCTAGCTTCATCGGCTCCATCACACTGTCTGCCCCTTCTCCAGCCGTGGCCTCCAGTCATGGTGACATACCTGCCAGAGCCCACCATATCAGCAGCCTGAAATTCTCCAGCCCTAACGGCGTCTCTGACATCAAGCTCTACAAAGTTGTAGCCTCCCAGGTCTCTGACAAAGGTTATGCCTGCTCTAAGGTGGTTTCTTAGATTGGTCAGAGCCATGAGGGTCCTCTTGGCGTCGCTGAGCTCTGCCCTGTCTCCGAAATCAAGAGTAGGGTCTGAACAGATATGAACGTGGCTATTTATTAGACCCGGCATAATAAACTTGCCCTGGCAATCTATAACCTGGGCTCCCTCGACTAGCTCATCGCCAATACTGTGGATTCTCCCATCCTCCACCAGAAGACTTGCCTGGAAGGACTTTCCTCTACCATCAATAAGGGTAGCATCTTTAAAACAAATCATCTCGACCTCCTTGTAAATCACAAGTTTAATTGTAACAGTTATAGGAGAAAAACTGAAGATAAAAGCTCCTAAAATTAAAAAAGGAGAAAGAAATAAAAAGCACTCTTTCTACCTTTTAGATGAGCTTACAACAAAGTGCTGGGTTTTAGCTGATTTTTACACTAGATTTCTAGAATCAACTGGCCTTTACCCTCCTCTAGTATCTGAGCCTGCTCCAGCCTAGCCAAGCTATCCCAAGCTGAATATAAAACAGGGGCAGCCAGGATAGCACTATGGGCTAGGTCCTCTGGAGCAGGGGCTTTTCTAGGCCATAAAAAGGCCTCCACCCTGCTATCGTACTCAATTATATAGGGTAGGTAGCTATCCAGGTAGAACTCCTCACCTAGAACCAGCATAAACCTCCTTCCATCTAGAAGAAAGGAGCTGAGTTTTTTACCCCTCCTGTAGTCCGGGCTGGCTCCAGCCCCCCAGGGGGCTAGGCTCTGGTGGTTTAGCACCAGCTCCCCCCTTTTATCTATTATCATGTAGCTGTTATAGATTCCACCCCTGTAATTCTCATAAAAGCCAAAGCCAAGGTTTTTCCTTCTCTCTCTGGCCAGTTTTCTAAGGGCTACCAGCTCCCTAGCCCCGGTGGATAGGCAGCTATAGATATCCTTTCCATAATCAAGGGAGGGAAAGTACTGACCCTGTAAAAACCCTTCACCAAAAAAGTAGCTATCAGCCTCATCTTCTGTCAAGACCCTGGCTATTTCCTCCAGAGCCCGGTCAAGGTCTCTAGCCCTTAAATTAAATAAGCCTATTTTCATAAAAACCTCCTAGAGCCTAAAATCCTTTCTTAGAAAGATCTGGTAGGAAAGGATTAAAAAGCCAAGGCATGCCGCCAGACCAGCAAAAAGAAAGTTACTAGCTAGGCCCTCTCTAACTAGGTCCATGGGCAGGGCGTAGTCAAAGGGGGAAAGATACTGTAGAAAGGCCAGGTTTTCCTTAATCCTCGATAGGACTCCCAGAAGGTAGGTAAAAAAGAAGACTCCCATAACAAAGCCCAGTCCACCGGAGTGGAGGAGACTTCCTAGGAAAAGGCCAAGAAAGTAGTAGAGGGATAGGACCAGGAGGGTCCCCATAAACATCTCTAGTATGTCCCCTGCCAGGACCTGGATCTCCAGGGAGGGAGGTTTAAAAAGGGAGGCACTAAAAAAGCTGGCAAGGCCAACCAGGACCAGGCTTTCAAAGAGGACCAGAAGGTGGCTGATGAGCTTGCCCAGGTAGATATCCCTTCTTGATAGGGGCTGGCCATAGATAAACTCTATAGTTCCCTGGCTCTCTTCTAAAAGCAGGCTATCCAGGCCAAGAAAAAGTGCATAGATAGATAGGGCCATGACTATGTACTGGATGGTGTAGGCCAGGTAGTGCATTATATCATTAAAGTTTACAGCCATATCCAGGCCAAAGGCCTCCATAAATTCCCTGGGAAAGGCGTCGAACTTTTCCATTACCAGCTCCTGGATACCGGATTTTTCCATACTGGGAAAAAGAGCCATAAAGACCAGGATAAAGACTCCACTTATAAGGGCCCAGGCCAGGGCCTTCTTCTGCTGTCTTTTAAGTTCAAAGCTGAGTAGACTGATCATGATCCCCCCTATAGTAGTCTAGAAACCTATCCTCCAGGCTCTCCTTTCTTATAAGAAGATCTTCTAGAGGAAAGAGGCCTAGGCTTGCTATCAGATTATCCATGCTGCCCTTGTAGAGAAAGTTCCAGTGCCTGTCTCCGCCTTCATAGACCTTCTCAGCTAGCTCACTAATAGCCTCCCTGGGTAGGGCTCCCTTTACTTCAACAATCCAGCCAAAGCCACTTTCTACCTGCCTTAAATCCAGGCTATCCACAATAAAGCCCTGGCGGATAACCGAGGCCCTATCACAGAGGTGGCCTATCTCCCTTAGGTTGTGGGAGGACAAAAAGACGCTGCCTCCCCTGGATTTGAAGTCCAGGATAAGATCGGAAAAGATCCTCTGAAATAGGGGGTCCAGGCCTGAAGTTGGCTCATCGAGAATAAGGAGCTTTGGCTGGCCAAGGAAGGCCTGGGCTAAAGCTACTTTTTTCTTATTGCCAAGGCTGAGCTGGTAGAACTTCTTTTTTCCTTCAAGGCCCAGAAGGGAAACTAGCCCAGCCACCTGGGAGGCCTCCGCCCCCTTAAGTCTGGCAGAATAGTTTAAAAGCTCCTCAACGCTGATATGGCTATAGTATTTGATTTCTCCAGGAACATAGCCCAGATTTTTCTTTATCTCCCTTGAATTTTCTTCTACATCCAGGCCAAAGATATGGGCACTGCCACTTCTAGGCCTGATGAAATTTAGTAGAGTCCGCATAAGGGTGGACTTGCCCGCCCCATTGGGCCCTACAAATCCATAGATTTCCCCCTGATTAACAATGAGACTAAGATCTTCTATGCCTCTATTTTTACCGTAGTAGGTGGTCAGTCCCTGGGTTTTTATTATCATAGTCTTCTCCTTGACTTTATTATACCCTATAAAAAAAGGAAGCCAAAACTTCCTTTATAGATTGCCCCTGAGACCTATGTCATCGGCAACTTCCTTCATGGCCTCAATGACCTCACTAATGAGCTCACTTCTTTCCATGCCCAGCATATCAAGTCCTTTTTCCAGGATCTGTCTATCGACACCTGCTGCAAAGGACTTGTCCTTCCACTTCTTATTTATGCTCTTGGCCTTGACATCCAGTACGGATTTTGAGGGTCTCATTAGACAGGTGGCCTTAATTAGACCCGTCAGCTCATCGCTGGCAAAGAGGATTTTTTCCATGTAGTGGACCGGCTCCACATCGGTGCAGATTCCATAGCCATGGCTGAGGATAGATCTTATGATTGGCTCCTCTACCCCCTCCTCCTGGAGGATCTTTTCTGTCATTATACAGTGCTGGTCGGGGTGTTTTTCATAGTCCAGGTCATGGAGTAGGCCTATATTTCCCCAGTAGTCCTCATCTTCACCCTCTTTTCTAGCAAAGTAGCGCATAACCCCCTCCACAGCATAGGCATGCTGGAGGAGGCTTTCTGAAGAATTGTGTTTTTTCAAGAGGGCCAGTGCCTCATCTCTTGTCATGCTAACTCCTTTTAAGAAACAGGAAACCTAATAGGCTTCCTGTTCACTTTTTTCTATAAGCTCCTTTACCTTCATAAGCCTGGTAATGGTAGCCCTTTCGTTTTCATCCAGCTTCATTCTTATATACTTTATAGTCTCCTCCAGGTCTGGTATGGTCCTGTATTCCAGGGCATTGACCCTTCTTCTGGTCTTTTCAATCTCATCGGCCATGAGCTGACAGGCCTTTTCAATTTTAGCCAGATCCAGGAGTTCATCCATCACACCATCCAGCTCCCTGAGAGCCTCATCCAGCTCCCCAGGCGTTGTGACATAGCCATAGGGGTAGAGGCCCCCGGCCTGCTGGGAACGCTTAAAGCTCATCTCGGGTACATGGACGCTCATGATGTTTCTTTCTGTAATCTCCAGGGACAGGCTCTGCTTGGGCAGCACCAGGGCACTTTCCAGCATCTGGGGGCTCATCATGGCAGCAGTCAGCTGAAACTTTGAGAAGCTCTCCAGGAGTTTTTTCTCCACCTGCTCTCTAAGGGCCTTGTTCTGGCGGATAAGATCAATAAACTGCCTCATCAGCTCATCCTGCTTGTCCTTTAGGAGTTTGTGGCCCCTAGTGGCGACATTTAGCCTCTCTTTAAGCCGGGTCAGCTGCATCCTGGTAGGATTGACATTTAGGCGGGCCATTACTTGTCTCCTTTAGGATCCAAATATTTTTCTAGATACTCATCCCTGATACGCTTGAGCTCTGAACGGGGAATAATCTTCATAAGATCCCAGCCAAGGTCCAGAGTGTCCTCTATGGTCCTATCGGTATAGTAGCCCTGGTCCACGTAGCGCTCATCAAAGGCGCTGGCAAACTTGGAGAAGGCCTTATCGGCCTCACTAAGGGCGCTATCTCCCAGGATTACCGCCAGTTCCCTGGCCTGGATACCAGAGGTGTAGCCAGCATAGATCTGGTTCATGGTATCGGCGTGGTCTTCCCTGGTCTTGCCCTGGCCTATTCCCTTGTCCTTGAGCCTGGATAGGGAGGGTACTATATTTATGGGAGGCTCGATGCCCCTCTTGTAGAGTTCTCTAGAGAGGATAATCTGCCCCTCTGTAATATAGCCTGTAAGGTCAGGAATGGGATGGGTTATATCATCCTCGGGCATGGTCAGGATTGGAATCTGGGTAATGGAGCCCTCGATTCCCCTGATCCTTCCAGCCCTCTCATAAATAGAAGCCAGGTCAGTATAGAGATAACCCGGATAGCCCCTACGACCAGGTACCTCTTTACGGGCAGCTGAGATTTCCCTCAGAGCTTCGGCGTAGTTTGTCATATCTGTCAGGATAACCAGGACGTGCATACCCTTTTCATAGGCCAGGTATTCTGCAGCTGTCAGGGCCATCTTTGGGGTTGCCACCCTCTCTATAGCAGGGTCATCTGCCAGGTTCATAAAGAGTACTGCCCTTTCTAGAGCTCCCGTCTTTCTAAAGTCATCCATGAAAAACTGGGCCTCTTCGAAGGTTATACCCATGGCGGCAAAGACAACAGCAAAGTTCTCCCCTGTGCCCAGGACCTTGGCCTGCCTGGCTATCTGGGCTGCAACATCGTTGTGGGGAAGTCCTGAAGCTGAGAAAATTGGCAGTTTCTGGCCTCTAACTAGTGTATTAAGACCATCAATACAGCTTATTCCAGTCTGGATAAACTCAGAAGGATAGTCCCTGGCAGCTGGGTTCATGGGGGTTCCACTTATATCCAGTCTCTTTTCTGGTATTATCTCAGGTCCCCCATCCATGGGGCTACCCATACCATCAAAAATCCTGCCTATCATATCCTCAGAGACCCCAAGTTCCAGGGGCCTGCCAATAAACCTAACCGAGGTTTCCTTGAGATTTATTCCCGAAGAACCCTCAAAGAGCTGGACCATGGCCCGGTCCCTGTCAATTTCCAGGACCCTGCCCCGGCGATGCTCTCCGGTCTGGAGTCTTACATCCACCAGTTCTTCGTATTTGACGCCCTCTACACCTTCTACAACTATAAGGGGGCCCACTACTTCAACGATGGTTTTATATTCTTTAAGCATTTTTACCTCCTCGTCCCAGGGCCGCCAGGTCCTTTATCACCCTTTCTTTGAGCGCGTCCAGGCTTGCTAGGTCCTCATTGTCCACATACTTCATCCTGGCAATGGGCTCTCTTACTTCAAGCTCTAGTATCTCATCAAGATAGGTGCCTGTTGCCAGGGCCTTCTTAGCCTCCTCATTAAAGGTGAGGATGATATCCAGCATCTTATACTGCTTTTCTAGGGGGCAGAAGGTATCCACTTCGTGGAAGGCGTTTTGCTGGAGGAAGTCCTCTCTAAGGCTCTTGGCAACTTCAAGCTTAAGCTGGTCGCCCTCACTTAGGGAGTCCCTACCAACCAGGCGAACAATTTCTTGAAGGGCACTCTCCTCCTGGAGCAGGGCCATGGAAGTCTTCCTAAAGTTTGAGAAATTCTCACTAATCCTGCTATCAAAGAAGTCATCCATCTTGCTCTGGTAGAGGGAGTAGGAGTTTAGCCAGTTGATAGCTGGGAAGTGCCTGGCATAGCTCAGGGCGTAATCCAGGCCCCAGAAGACCTTGACAATCCTGAGAGTTGACTGGCTTACAGGCTCGGAGATATCACCACCGGGAGGAGAAACCGCTCCAATTACAGTAAGAGCTCCCTCTCTAGGCTCAGAGCCCTGGCTCATAACCTTACCAGCCCTCTCGTAGAAGTCTGCAACCCGGCTGGCAAGATAGGCAGGATAGCCCTCGTCTCCGGGCATCTCCTCTAGACGGCCAGACATCTCTCTTAGTGCCTCAGCCCAGCGGGAGGTGGAATCGGCCATAAGGGCAACACTATAGCCCATATCTCTAAAGTATTCAGCAATGGTAATGCCTGTATAAATGGAGGCCTCCCTGGCAGCAACGGGCATGTTGGAGGTGTTGGCTATAAGTACAGTTCTTTTCATCAGTGACTCGCCTGTACCTGGGTCAATCAGCTCGGGGAATTCCATGAGGACGTCGGTCATCTCATTGCCCCGTTCGCCGCAGCCTACATAGACAATAATCTCTGCGTCGGCCCACTTGGCCAGCTGGTGCTGGACCACGGTCTTACCTGATCCAAAGGGCCCTGGAATAGCTGCGGTGCCACCCTTGGCCACGGGGAAAAAGGTGTCTATGACCCTTTGACCAGTGATCAGGGGAATAGAGGGGTCCAGCTTCCTATCATAGGGTCTTCCCCTACGGACGGGCCATCTCTGGATCATGTCCAGCTTGATTTCTTCCCCATCCCTTTCAAGAACTGCTATGACCTCTTCTATGGTAAAACTTCCGCTTTTTATTTCCTTAACTCTTCCCTCAATTCCTGGGGGAACCATGATTTTGTGGCTAACAACAGGGTTTTCCTGAACAGTGCCCAGGATATCCCCGGACTTTACTTCATCGCCCTCCCCAGCCAGGGCTACAAAGTCCCACTTTTTCTCCCTGTTTAGCGAGGCCACATCACTGCCCTTTTTGAGGAAGTCACCCTCCAGGCTTCTCATGACATCCAGAGGCCTCTGAATACCATCAAACATCTCCTCTATAAGTCCTGGACCAAGCTCCACAGAAAGGGGTTGTCCCGTTGTAAAGACTACCTCTCCTGGGCCTATGCCTGTGGTTTCCTCGTAAACTTGAATGGAGGCCCTGTCTCCTCGCATTTCGATAATCTCTCCAATAAGGCGATTTTCACTAACGAGGACCACATCATAAACATTAGCTTCCTCCATGCCTTCGGCCACAACTAAGGGGCCGGAGACCTTGATTACTTTTCCTGTTTTCAAATTTTCGTCCTCACCTTCTATAGAATATTTGAGCCGACGGCTTTTTCTACATTGCGATTTATCCTATCCATGCCAATGCCAAGACTGCCGGCACCGGAGGGTATTAAAATCACCGCCGGAGTTAGAGCTTCATTGTAGCGGGCTATGGTTTCAGGAACCAGGTCCGCTAGCTGTTCAGTAATAAATATTACACCTACATCTTCACCGGCCAGCCTATCCAGGGTGTCTCGGGTTTCCTCACCACCCAGGGGGCTATAGATCTCAAGACCTAGGGCTTTAAAGGCTAGCACTGATTCCCTGTCTCCTAATATGGCGACTCTATACATAACTATCACGCAGCCTTTCTTCTATTTTCTCTGGGGCAATGCCTGCTATAATGGAGGTATAGACCATTCTCAGGTTCATAATCTCCCTCTCCTTGGCCAGTAGAAAGCCAAAGAGGACCTCAGGTCCATAGGTCACCCTTCTGTTGTCCCTGGTAAAATCCATCAGGGCATCCTCCATGAGTTTTTCCACAGCCGATAGGGAGCCTGTAGCCTCGTAGACCGCCCTGGCTCTTTTAAGGGTGGAGTCGGATATTTCCTTACCCAGGCTCTCTAGAACCTGGCCTGGCTCCTCCTTGTAGAGTCTATTAAAACTCTCCCTTTCAATCCTGCCCCCAGGGATGTAGATATCCTCCAGGGCTTCATAGTCCAGTCCCTGGGCCTTGAGACGCAGCAGGGCCTTGGCATTGGAATAGTCAATACTCCTAACTACAAAGCTAGTAAGAAAGCTGTCCTCCAGCTTCTCCACCTTGGCTAGCATCTCTTCATAGTAGGCTCTATCCAGGATAAGGTCTATTCTCTGGGCGTCCTTTTTATCTTCATAGTCCTCCAGGGCCCTATAAATAGCCTCAGGAACTTCCTTTTTATCTTCCCTTGAAAGGCGGTTTCTAATGGAATCCACATCCATAGCAGGAAGTTCTAGTAGAAGAGCACTCAGGTCTTCTCCCAGAATCTCCTCCTTAACCAGGACCTTGAGATTGTGGTAGACATACCTGGCAGCCAGGACCTCTACTACTTCCTTGTCCCTAGCCATCTCAAGGACTTCCTTTAGATTATAGAGCCAGCTGCTATCCATGGCCTTGTGGAAGTCCTCGGGCCTCTTGACATTTTGGATGTAGCTGCCATAGTCGGTCTCCTGGAGGAGGTGGAGAAAGTTCTTCTCATCTCCTGCCTGGACCAGGCGCTGAAGTTGCTCCCTTTTTAGGAGTTTCTTTTCAAAGACCCTTATTCTAGACGAAGCATAAATATAATCTCGTCCTTCCATGACTACTCCTTTCCTAGAAAGAGCAGCCTGTAGATCTCATCCTGGATCTCTTCTCTTCTATAATCTATTAGCTCATCGAATTGGAAGTTATAGCTAATGCCCTCTTTTTCTATGATAAAGCCGCTGTCGCAGCTTTTTTCACTGGGCTTTATTAGGCCTTTAACCAGTTCCCTCTTGTCCTCAGGTACTATGATACTTTCCTTTCCATCCAGTTTAAGACTGGCCAGGGTTTTCTTTAGAAAGTCCAGATACCTATCATCACTTATATTCCTAAGTTCTTCCTTAGCTTTTTCAAAGCAGCTATCCAGAATAGCCAGCCTCTTACTCAAAATATTATCACGAGCCTTTAGGCCTGCCGAAGCAATGGCCCGCTCCTTGTCCAGGTGGGAATCCTTCTTTGCTTTTTCAATCATCTTCTCACCTAGAGCTAGAGCTCTTCTTTTCCCATCAGCTAGAATTTCAGCTTTTTTTTGGTCCAGGGCTTCAAGGGATTTTTCAGCTTCCTTCCTGGCCTCCTCCAAAATCCTATCTGTTATACGCTCTAAGCTAGACATGGCGCCCACCTATATGGCGGTGGTGAAGAGGAGCATTATGGAGACAACAAAGGCCAAAATAGCATAGGTCTCAACCATAACAGAATAGATAACTCCCTTGAAGAAGTGGTCTTCATTCTTGGCTAGGATGTTCATTCCTGCTGCCGCTACCTGGGCCTGGGAGACCGCAGACTTCCAGCCTACAAAGGCGATGGGTAGACAGGAGAAGAAGATCCTAAAACCCTCTTGGAAGCTCATGCCTGGTTCAATTCTTAGCATGACAAGAACTCCAATAACAAAGCCATAGAGTCCCTGGGTACCGGGAAGTAGCTGGAGAATAAGAGACTTGGCAAACTTGTCGGGTTCTTCTACTACCACCCCTGTTGCTGCCTCACCTGCCAGACCAACACCTGCCGCTGAACCTATACCTGCTAAGCTGACAGCCAGAAAGGCTCCAGCTAGGGCCATGATTACCCCACCGTAGCTAACTAAAAAATCCATCATAATTTTCCTCCTTGATTATTAATTTCAATATACTTGGGATCGGTTTTAAATAATTTAAAGGCCTTGCCGCCACCCTCATAGAACTTTCCAAAGAACTCTACATAGGTAAGCCTACTGGTGTGGACATAGGCCGAGAGCATACTAAGAAAGATGTTAAAAAGGTGGAAGACGATAAAGATAAGAATACCTGATATAAGGCCAATTACTCCCTTATCAATAACAATGCCCACTATTATATTTATAGATAGGGCAATAAAGCCACCACTGAGGCCCAGGGCCATAAGCCTGGAGTAGGAAACAAAGTCCCCTACATAGCTGGATATACCATAGAGCTCATAAAAGCCTGTTCCCAGCCTACCTACTAGACTCTCCGACTCTCTGCCTGCAAAAAGAACAATACCCACCATTCCTGCTATCATGACCCACTTACCCACCGGTCCCAGGGGATCAGGAAGACCCAGGGACATGGCCAGTAGAAAGACAATCCCTCCGACAATGGCCATAAACCAGAAGAGCACATCATAGATTGCATCTAGATACTTGCCATCTCTTATAAGCATATAGGCCTTGATTCCCAGGCCAAAGAAAAGATGGATCATACCCATGATGATACTCAGTATCAGAAGGGTGGTAAAGTCCTTGCTGGTATCAATAAGACCCTTTAGCGGGATCAGTCCTCCCAGGGCTGAACCGTAGATAAAACCCCATATGACTAGGCTTATACTTAAATAAAAGAAAAACTTCAAAAAATTCTTCTGGGTTTTTTGAAGGGGTACAAACTTTAGTACCAGGGCTGAAAGGACAAGTAAAAGCAGTCCATAGCCCACATCAGCCCCCATCATACCAAAGAAAAGCCAGTAGAAGGGTGCCAGTAGCGGTGTAGGATCTATCTCATTGTATCTGGGCATAGCATACATGCTGGTGATTCCACTAAAGCTGTCCACCAGGGGACTGTTCTCCAAGAGCACTGGGATATCCTCGTCGATATCAGCGGCCTCACTTTCCAGATAGTAGTCCTCACCAAGGCTCTTTCTTACTAGCCCCTCAAATTCCTCCAACCTCTTTGTGGGGACATAGCCGCTTATTATGTCCATATGTCTGGTGGCAAGAAAGTTATCTGTTGCCCCGTAAATTAACTTTTGGTTTTCATAGAATTCATAAAGAACTTCGACTTCTTCCAAACTCTGGGCCAGGTCTTTAAAAGCTGCCTGGAGGCTAAGCTTTTCTTCCTCCAGCTCCTCTAGCCTCATCTCCCTGGCCTTTTTTTCCTGGCTGGGACTTCCTCTGCCCAGGACCTCCTGCTGGCTAAAGCCATGGCTCCTGAGTAGGTCCTCCACGGACTCCCTATTATCACCAAGATAAATTAAATAGCAGTATATCATGCCAGAGGCTTCTGAAACCCTCTTGTAGTAGACCTCTGGGTAGTCCAGCAGGGCCCTGTTGAAGCTGTCTTCAAAGCGCCTGGGATAACTCCCCATGACCACCTGGGTAGACTTGGTGTTTTCAACCAGGGCTAAATCAAAGTCCAGGTCCTGCCAGGGCTCTAGCTCCACCAGCTGGCCCCCGAGTTTTACTATTTCCTGGTTGATCTCCTCCATAGCCTGGCTGAGCTCTCGGGTTTTCTTGTAGAGCTCCTCCTCCTCTATGGTCTCCTTTTTTACAGCCAGCTCCTCCAGACTGTAGGAGGGTCTAGCCACCAGGTTTGCCCTGAGGCCCTGGGGTCTAGGATCATAGGGTCCTAGCTCCTCAAGGATAAAGGCCACCCTATTTCTAGCCTCCTCTATAGAAGCTAGATCCTCTGGCTGGGAGCCAGCTAGAAGCTCTGGGTCTACTTCCTTCATATCTATAAAATGAACATACTCGAAGCCTTGAAGTTCTTTAAGTAATTTCTCCCTCTTCTTAGCGGGGCCGATGAGGGTGAAAACACTCATATCAACTATTGCCATTTTCTTCCAATAACCTCTCCAGGATGCGCTCCACTGCCGAAGCTAGTAGAGTCTCATCCATTGCGTCAAGTTTTTCGATAACCTGGGCAGTCTCCTCTTCTATACGCTGGATCTGCCTCTGCCTATCGATACGGGCACGCTGAAAGATCAGCTCGCCTTCCTCCCTGGCTTGGTCTAGAATCTGCTCTTCTTCTCTTCTTACATAGTCCTGAGCAAATTCCAGATCATCCTCAGCTTTTTTTCTAGCACTGGCAATGATTTCCACTGCCTCCTGCTCAGCCTTTTTAACTTGCTCTATGGCATTCAAAAGTTACCTCCTCTCCTCGATTGCAGTTATTTTATCTACTCTTCGCTGGTGCCTGCCCCCCTCAAATTCGGAGTTTAAAAAGGCATCAACAATGCTTTTGGCTAAATCTACACCGGTGGTCCTGCCCCCTAGGGCCAGGATATTGGCATTATTGTGCTGACGGGCCATGCTGGCGGAGTACTCCTCGCTGCAAAGTGCAGCTCTAACACCCCTCACCTTATTGGCGGCCAGGCTTATTCCTATGCCGGTACCACAAAAAATAATTCCAAGGCAGTCCTCTTCCAGGACCTTCTCCCCGGCCAGTCTTCCATAGTCGGGATAGTCAACACTGGAATGGTCATAACAGCCTTGGTCTATTATCTCATAGTTTTTCTCCTCTAAATAGAGCCTAATGGCCTCTTTAAGATCAAAGCCACCATGATCCGATGCTAGGACAATTTTCATAAAAATCTCCTCCTCCGACCTCCGCTTGAACGCAGGAGCCTGTCCATAATAGCTCTTCCCAGGCCCTGGGTCGGAATTTCAGTTATATATATTGTATCATAACTTTGTCTATCAAGTGTTCTTAATAGTCTGAAATATTCCCTGGCAGCGTATTCTAAATCATCTTCAGGGTAGAAAAGTTTACATTTTCCGCCAGGACACCTTCTAAAGATGGATTCCCTAACAATATATGTGGAATTTTCTTTATTCTCTCTAATAAATTTAACAATGTCATCATCAGAGCCCTCCAGGATTACCACTGGGGTTTTGGGGGCATAGTGCCTGTATTTAAGGCCAGGCGAAGCGTAGTCACCGGAGCTCTTATCAAAAACCTTGACCCTGCCCAGGAGCTCCTCCAGTTCCTCTAGACTTATTTTACCTGGTCTAAGGAGCAGGGGGTCCTCTCCACTTATATCAAGGACAGTGGACTCCAGTCCCACCTGGCAATCTCCTCCCAGGAGGATGGCATCCACCCTGCCCATCATTTCCTCCAGGTGAGACTCACTAGTGGGCGAGGGCCTACCGGAAAGATTAGCACTGGGTGCTGCCAGAGCCACCCCCACCTCTCTTAGGAGTTCCAAAGCCAGGGGGGAGCTGGGCATTCTAACGGCCACAGTATCAAGGCCAGCACTTATGGTGGCTGAAACCCCCTCTTTTTTCCTAAAAATCAGGGTCAGGGGACCTGGCCAAAACCTCTCCATGAGAAGCCTGGCCCTATCGTCAACTTCCTCCACCAACTCCTCAAGCTGGTCTTTCTTATAGATATGCAAAATAAGGGGGTTGTCCTTGGGCCTTCCCTTGGCCTCATAAATCTTTCCTAAAGCCCCCTCATCATCATAGCGGGCACCCAGGCCATAGACGGTCTCGGTGGGAAAGATTACACTACCCCCTTTTTTTAAAATTTCAGCTGCCTCTTTAATTTTGTCCCCTCTAAGGAGCCTAGTCACTAGTTCTCCTGGAGCTGCTGGGCCTGATAATTGGTAGCCAGGGCCTCGATCATCTCATCGATATCCCCCATCATAAAACTCTCCAGTTGGTAAACTGTCATGTTAATTCTATGATCGGTTATTCGACTCTGGGGGAAGTTATAGGTCCTGATCTTGGCAGACCTGTCCCCTGTCCCAATCTGCATCTTTCGCTCCTTTGCAATGGCAGCCTCTTGCTCTGAGCGCATTTTGTCGTAGAGCCTGGCTCTGAGGACCCTCATGGCCTGCTCCTTATTCATCTGCTGGCTCTTGCCATCCTGGCAGGTCACTACCATGCCTGTGGGCAGGTGGGTAATCCTGACAGCAGAGTCGGTGGTATTTACCGACTGGCCTCCATGGCCTGAAGACCTATAGACATCGACCCTTATCTCATGGTTGTTTATCTCTACGTCCACCTCATCGGCTTCGGGTAGGACAGCCACCGTGGCTGTAGAGGTGTGGATCCTTCCACCGGACTCGGTTTCTGGAACCCTCTGCACCCTATGGGTACCCGATTCAAACTTGAGCTTGGAATAGGCCCCCTTGCCCCTTATCTGCAGGGAGGCTTCCTTGATGCCCCCCACCGAGGTCTCGGAGATATCAATAACCTCGGCCTTCCAGCGGTGGTTCTCGGCGTAGCGAATATACATGCGCATGAGTTCCCCTGCAAAGAGCCCTGCTTCATCCCCACCGGCCCCTGCCCTGATCTCGACAATAACGTCCTTTTCATCATTGGGGTCCTTGGGGATAAGGAGGATTTTTATCTCCTCCTCCAGCTGGCTCAGCTGGCCTTCTAGCTCCTCAACCTCCATTTTTGCCAGTTCCTGCATCTCTCCATCACTGGCCTCTAAAAGCTCTCTAGCCCCCTCTAGCTCTTCTTCTAAATCAGAGATAGAGGTATATTTTTCTACAATTGGCATAAGTTCACTGTGCTCTTTTACATACTTCTGCCAGGTCTTGGTGTCATCAATAATCTTTGGATCACTGATTAGGTTTGAGAGCTCATTGTACTTTTCCACTAATTTGTCTAGCTTATCTCTCAGCATCTTATACTTTCCTTCCAATATAATATCGGGGCTTGCCCGCTAAATCCTCTTCAATTCTACCATAAAAATCCTGGGTCAAGTTAAGTATATCCTGGCCCTGGTCGTCGCCTATCTCTAAAAGAAGGTGGCCCCCCTTCTTTAGATGTATCCTGGCACCCTCTATAATTCTAATAATTATATCCAGGCCCTCCTCTCCCCCATCCAGGGCTAGAAGGGGCTCCCTCTTAGAAACCTCCAGCTCCCCTAGAGAAGAACTCCTAATATAGGGAGGGTTGGAGATAATTAGGTCAAAGTCGCCTGAGACTCCTTCAAAGAGATCAGACTTAAAAAAATCAACCGGGGCAGACAGCTCCTGGGCATTTAATCTAGCTAGTTCCAGGGCTGGCCCACTTATATCTAGGGCCTGGATCCTGAGCCCCCTTTCCAGGGCCAGACTAATTGCTATAACTCCACTGCCTGTACATAGGTCTAGAGCTCTCTCCCAGGAAAGCTCCAGGGCTCTTTCCACCAGACCCTCGGTTTCTGGCCTGGGTATTAAGACTCTCTTGTCAATATTAAACCTTCTACCATAGAAGTAGCTCTCTCCCAGGATATAGGCCAGGGGCTGTCCCCCCCTATAGGCCTCCTCTATTTCCTCCAGCCTCTCCTCCACATCAAGCTCTGGATTATCTAAAAAGACATCACCATAGGCCCTGCCCACCAGATGGAAGAAGGCCCAGTTTTGCTGGCTTTTTCCAAGAAAAGCTAGGGACTTATAAATATCTCTAGCTTTCATTTACTGCTAGCTCCAGGGCCCTTAGGGCTACCTCCAGCTGGTCATCATCGGGCTCAGCTGTTGTAAGTCTTTGAAGCCAGAGTCCAGGTTTTCTTAGAAAGACCACAAGCCTTGACTCCTTGGCTGTAAACTTCAGGGCCTCAAAGCTTATTCCTGCCAGAAGGGGTAGGAAGAGAAGTTTTAGGATAATCCTGCTAGTCACCGAGGTCCAGCCCACAAAGGAGAAAAAGACCACAGAAATAACAAAGACAAAGACTATATAGCTGGTGCCACACCTGGGATGAAACCTGGTAAAGCCTCTGGCATTTTCCACGGTTAAATCCAGGCCTGCCTCATAGGTGAAGACTGCCTTGTGCTCGGCGCCGTGGTACTGGAAGACCCGGTGGATATCCCTCTGCCTACCTATAAGAAAAATATAGACTGCTAGCAGGGCCATCTTCATAAGGCCCTCTAAAAGGCTGAGGAGCACAGGGCTAGCCAGCCTTGTTTTTAAAAAGCCTATTAAAAAGGTAGGCAGGGCTGCAAAAAGAATAAAGGCCAGAGCAAGGCTGGTTAATAGGGTGAGAAAAAAGCTTAAAGTCTCAGCTTTTTTACCAAAGGTTTTTTTCATCCACCTATCAAAGGAGCTCTCCTCTTCCCCCAGGGCCTGGGCTGATATATCCAGGGCCTTGACTCCTATTTTCATTGCACTGTAGAGGGAAAAAATCCCCCGAAGAATTGGCAGTTTCCAAATCCCCTGGCCGGGGCTGGCTTCCTCTAGGATTATCTCCTCTAGGCCACCGTCTTCTTTTCTTAGCACCATACTGGTGGCTCTATCACCCTTCATCATGACTCCCTCAATCAGGGCTTGTCCACCTACACTGGCTCTATTCATACTTCCTCCGCTCATCTAAATAACACTGGCCACAAAGGGCCCTATAGCTTATATCTTCTTTATTATCAATAACCACCTGCTCGCCTTCAAAGACAAAATTTCCTCCCACCAGACGGCCATTTAGTATGGCCTTCCTGCCGCAGCTGCAGATGGTCTTGAGCTCCTCAATACTGTGGGCTAGAAGAAGGAGCCTTTCACTGGCTGGAAAGCCCTTCATGGAGAAGTCAGTTCTCAGGCCATAGGCTATCACCGGAATAGAAAGCTCAATCACCAGCCTAAAGAGCTGGTCCACCTGCTGGACTTCAAGAAACTGGGCCTCATCTACCAGGATACAGGCAGGGGCTTCCAGGGACTCCACCAGACTAAAGATATCATCCCCAGCATCCACTAAAAAATCCGCCCTTCTCTCCAGGCCCACCCTGGAGGATATATGGTCATCCTTCTTACTATCTATAAGGGGTTTGAGGACAAGAACCCTCATACCCTGCTCTTCATAATTATAGGCTACCTGAATCAGGGCTGTAGATTTACCCGAATTCATAGCACCATACCTAAAGTATAATTTTGCCATAGCGCCTCCTTAGGACCTTATACCCTAATTCTAGGCTATAAAGAAAAAAGATTAGAGTTTTCTCTAATCTTCCATACCATATTTCTTCTTGAACTTTTCTGCTCGTCCGCCTCGGTCGTGAACCTTCTGTGTTCCTGTGAAGAAAGGATGGCACTCTGAGCAGATTTCAATCCGAATCTCATCTCTTGTTGATCTTGTAGTAAAGCTATTACCACAGGCACAAGTGACTTGTACTTCTTTATATTCAGGATGAAGATCTTTTTTCATCGTATTCACCTCCCACTTAATATATACCTATAAGAGTATACCACTTGCAATTTAAAAGTGCAAATAGTGCTATAGATTAAATTTGTAATAAAAATTAATCTTTTTTGAATAGGTCTACAAACCTATCCCAGAAGCTCTTTTCTTCTTCCTGGTCCTGGTCTGTTTCCTCCTGGGGCAGACTCCTACCTTCGTAGAGCATAATAAACTGGACGCTGGAGACCTTCTTATTCCTAGAATCCACAAAGGACTTAAAGTCCACATCCTGGCCTATGAAATTATCTATCTCCTTTTTTATCTCCTCTATCATTTTAAGGTCCATGTCCCGGGTCTCATCAGCCATGGCCGAGGTCCCTCGGCCCAGCTCCAGGCCACCACTATAGAGGTCTTCTAGACCCTGGTGAAGGGGCCAAAAACCGTGGATATACTGGGAAAGACCTGAGTCAAATTCTCCAAGACCCCCAGCAAGGCTGGCTAGTCCCCGGTGGAGGCTGAGGTAATTCTCATAGAAGAGGCGGGCTCCTCCACTGAGCTCTCCCACTCCTCCCAGGAGCTCATCCTTGGCAGAGGAAAACTCCTCCATGCCCTGGTAGAGCTGGCTAAGGCCATCGCTTAAAGCCCCTAGGCCATAGGCCAGGCTCCTCTCTCCCGTGGAGACCCCCAGATAGACCTCCTCTATGGCATCGACATAGAGGACCAGGCCTCCATGGAAGGCCTCATAGCCCTGGCTTAGCATGGCCAGGCTGTCCAGGAGTTCCTGGACCTGGTCTGCGCTAAACTCCAGCTCCTCCAGGATTTTTTGAAGTTCTCCTAGGAGCCTCTGAAATTCCACAAAATCATCTTCAAAGACCGGCAGGGCCTGGATAAAGAGGTCTAGTAGCTGGTTTTGAATATAGAGATTTGACTCTATGGCCTCAAGCCTCTGAATTTCTCCACTTAGTTCTCCTGCCCGCTCTGACATTTGACTCTTATAGTATTCCGACACCCTGCTAGTGAGTTCAAGATCATCTTCATCACCTGCTTCATAGTCCCCTGGAGCTAGTAGGCTTTCTCTAATAGCCTTCAGGTTTTCTACGCTAATTCTCACATGGGGTAGACTGGCCTCGATAAGACTGGAAACCTCCTCCAGGCTCTCCCTATCTATGCTATTTATAGCGGGTATTAGTTTTTCACTAATAAAAGCCAGGGCCTCCTTAATAGTGTCTATATCTTCTTCGCTAACTTCGATCCCCTCCAGGCTGGAAAAGAGCCTGAAAAACTCTAGGAACTGGGAGGAGGCGAAGACTAGGTTCTCCTCTTCTTCACTAGTATCCTCCCCTAGGCCTCCCTTGCCAGCTACAACAAGCTGCCTAAGGCCCTTTGAAAGCTCCTCTACCCCTTTACTTAGCTCTCTTCCACCCTGATCTAGCTGGCCAAGGCCTCCTGCCATATCATCAAGACCCAAGACCAGCTCTAGGATACCCTCTTTAAACTCTTCCATTCCATCACTAAAATCACCTAGTCCCTGACTGAACTCCTTAGAGCCCCGGCTTAT
>CAYFUM010000001.1:31239-47757 GCA_964346475.1 uncultured Peptostreptococcaceae bacterium | reverse complement strand
TTCCATCACTAAAATCACCTAGTCCCTGACTGAACTCCTTAGAGCCCCGGCTTATCTCAAAGAGGCCCGAGCTAAGATCTGAAGAGCCGTCAAGAAGCTCATATCCACCATCCCTATAGGCTCTGGAGCCCTCCTTTATCTGGTAGAGTCCATCAAGAAAGTCCCAGGTCCCACTATTGAGCTGGGAAAGAGCCAGTTCCAGGGTCTTAAGGTCCCCTGTGTAATCTGAAAGTTCTGACATATCAAAGCCCACATTTAGAGGTAGAGCTGCTATCTGGATCATTCCAGGCTCATAGTCCTTTACATCCGCTTCTAGTTTAAAGCTGCCCCCCCTGCCAGGTAGGCTCATAAAATTAACCATCTTGACTGAACCAGCAGCAGCCTGGGTCCCATCGGGAGCCAGCAGGTTACTTATCTGGTCCACATCAAAGTGGAAGCCCGCTTGAAGGACGTAGTAGTCAAAGTAGTCGGGGTTAGCCTTGGGATTTTTTTCTATCCTAAAGTCTAGTTCCAGGTGGCCGGAGCTACCCAGGAGCTCCTCCTCACTGACCTTTTTTCCATCTAGGAACCAGTCCATAGCAATTAGCCAGGGAAGCTGTCCTCCATCAAGTTTTCCCTGGTAGTAAAAATTTTCCTTGGCATCTATGTTTACTTTTATTCCATCGTGGTCAAGCTCTTCTGTGGTCGATAGGTTGGAGACATCGCTGTAGTTTCCGAAGTCCTTCCCCTTATAACCCTTGGGAAAGCCATTGACAGCTATAAGTAGCTCAGCCTGGCCACTAAGGCCTAACTTGGCATAGATGACCTCCTCTTTTCCCAGCTCTTTTTTGTCAAGCCCAAAGGAAGAGGGCACAATAAGTAGTAGAACTAGAAATAGTGCAATCAGCCTTTTATATATATTTTTCATCCAACCTCCTCTTTACTCTCTATATGATACCCATAATCTACTGGTATAAATTCTTATGCTTTTGTCTTTTTAAAAAACTTTACCCTGAGGGTTGTCTTTTCAACAGGGTAGTCAAAGAGGTTTAATAGTCCTGGAAGAAAGCTGATAACCAGGAGGAAGCTAGTCAGGGCTCCCCTACCCAGTACTAGACCCAATTCACTTACTATGGAGAGGCTGGATACAAAGTAGAGTAGATAGCCTGCCGAAATAAGAATCAGGGCTGGAGGCAAAAGTCCACCTATGGTTTCAATAAAGCTGACATAGATAGCCTCCTCCTTGGTCATAACCAGCCTATTATCTAGGTAGTGCTGGGTGTAGAGGATACCATAGTCCACGGTGGCCCCTAGCTGGAGGGTGGATATGACCAGATAGCCGATATAGGTCAGGCTGGTGCCAGTAAAATAGGGCACCGACAGGTTAATCCAGATGCTGGTTTCTATGGTTAGAAGTAAAAGTAGGGGGATGGACAGGCTCTTAAAGCTAATAAGAAGCACCAGGCCTACAGAGATAATTGCCAGGCCATTGACAATGGCATTGTCCTTCTCCACAGTGGTCTTCATATCGTAGTTAACCACCGACTCTCCCAGAACATGGCCCTGGGGATAGTACTTGTAGACAAGCTCTCTTATGGCCTCAACGCTCTCAAAGGGTCCCGGGCCCTCCTTGGGGCCCCTAACTGTCAGGATCAGCCTGCTGTAGTTTTCACTTAGAAGCTGCCCCAGATCCTCTTCATTAATTAGCTCTGGTGGCATAAGGGCCCCAACATTCTGGTTGTAGCTCATAAGGCCCAGCACGCCTGGTACTTGGAGGAGCTCCTCCTCCAGGGCCTGCTCCCTACCCCAAAACCCCCTAGGCACCATGATGGCCAGGGAGACTTCATCTCCAAATTTTTCCTTTATAATTAACTTGTCCCGCTCCTCCCTGGAGCCCCTGTCATAGTCAGCATTGCCATAGATAAAGGCATTATTCTGCTGGGCAATAAAGACTAGGGGAGCTATAAGAATTAGCACCAGAACCAGATAGCGGATTTTTTTAATAAAACGCCCCACCAGTCTAAAGGAGGGAAGAAAGGGCCTGTGGGTTGTCTTAACTATCCACTTGTCAAGGTAAAGAACCAGGACGGGAAGGAAGAAAAGAACAGAGAAAAAGCTAAATATTACGCCCTTGGCCAGGACCAGACCTAGATCAGGACCTATTTTGAAGCGCATAAAAACCAGGGCTAAAAAACCCAGGACAGTGGTGGAGGCTGACGCCAAAATTGCCGTGGAGGACTTTACAATGGCCATCTCCATGGCCTTTTCCAGGTCATAGCCCTCCTGGCGGTAGCTTCCAAACCTATGGAGTAGGAAGACTGCATAGTCCATGCTAACAGCCAGTTGGAGAACTGCCGAAACGGCAGCGGTTATAAAGGAGACACTATCAAAAATAATATTGGTCCCCATATTCATAAGTACGCCGGCTCCAATTGTTATAAAAAGCAAAATAGGCTCAATCCAGCTATTGGTAGCTAGATTTAGGATAAGAATACCCAGGGGAGCCATGATAAGAAGGATAGTTAGCATCTCGCTATCCACCGAGGACTGGGCCTTGGCAAGGTCCACCACCTGGCCTTCTATAGCCCCCTCCTCCCCTATCACCTCCTGCATGGTCCTTAGGGTTAGCATGGTGTCTTCAAGGCCTGTCACCACCATGTAGAGAGCTCCCCCATCCTTGTAGTAGGCCTGGATTAGTTCCTGGTCTCCCATCTCTATGGGCTGTTTTAAGTCATAGAAGTCATCAAGCCAGAGGACCCCCTTTACATGGGGAACTTCAAGGAGCTTATCTTTAAAGGCCCTGGCCTCTGCTAGCGTAAGATCAGGTACATAGACCCTGAGGTTGGGAATAGCCTGGTCAAACTCCTCCTCCATGAGCCTAATAGCCTGGGTGGAGGGAGCACTATCAGGGATATAGTCTGCTAGATTGTAGTTTATGGGCACCAAAAACTGGACCAGGAGGCCCAGTAGACTTAGAGCGATAAATACAAGGATAATAAGACCCCTGTGCCCAACTATAAAATGTGCCACTCTCTTCATAATTTCACCAAAGGTCCCGGAGGACATTATTTAAAATTTAGCTGCTTCCACCTTCTAATAAATTCATCATTGTCCCTGGCTGGTAGCATCATACCTATGATTTCCTCCAGTAGGCTGGCCTGGTCCCTTCTATCAAGACCCCGCCTCAGAGCCCAGACAAACTCCTGTTCTGGCTGGCTGAGGAGGAGCTCCTCTCTTCTTGTACCGCTCCTGCCTATATCAAGGGCTGGGAAAATCCTCTTTTCAGCTAGGTTTCTAGTCAGTACCAGCTCCATATTCCCTGTACCCTTAAACTCCTCATAAATAACATCATCCATCCTGGAACCTGTCTCTATAAGGGCTGTTGCCAGTATGGTTATGGAGCCTCCCTCCTCCAGTTTTCTTGCTCGTCCAAAGAATTTTTTTGGTAGGTGAAGGGCAGCTGGATCCAAGCCCCCACTGAGGGTCCTGCCACTGGGTGTGGTTTCCAGGTTATAGGCCCTGGCAAGTCTTGTTATAGAGTCTAGAAGTACCACCACATCCTTGCCCATCTCCGCTAGGGCCATGGCCCTGTCCTGGACAAGCTGGGCTACCCGGATATGGTTTGATGGTGGTTCATCAAAGGTGGAGTAGATGACATCACTCCTGATACTTCTTTTCATCTCAGTGACCTCTTCAGGTCTCTCATCAATGAGCAGGACAATAACCTCCACATCGGGATAGTTCTTTTCTATGCTCTTGGCTACATTCTGCAAAAGTATAGTCTTACCCGCCTTGGGAGGAGCCACAATCAGTCCCCTCTGGCCCCGGCCCACCGGGGCAATAAGGTCTATCATCCTAGTGGAGAGTTCAATCTGGTTATAGCTAAGCACCAGCCTATCCCTGGGGTGGACAGGGGTAAGTCTATCGAAGTTCTTTCTATTAATAGCCACTTCAGAGGCCAAACCATTGACCTTTTCCACATAGACCAGGGCCCTGTATCTATCACTATCTGAATTCTTTTTTACCTGGCCTGTGATCTTATCGCCAGTTCTAAGGTTAAATCTGCGAATAAAAACAGGAGATACATAGACGTCCTCTTCGCTGGGTGAAAAGTTATCAAAGCGAAGGAAGCCAAAGTCCTTATTTTCTATTATTTCAAGATAGCCCTTGACCTTGATGGTCTCAGCTCTCTCCCTTGGTTTTTTCTCCTGGCTCCTGGCAAGAGGAGCGGGGGGCTTTTTTCTTAGTTCCCTTTCTATAAGCTCGATAAGTTCTGCCTTTCTCATGGCGCTAAAGCCCGTAAGGCCTAGCTCCTTGGCCTTGGCTTTTAGTTCAACTAAGGTAAGTTTTTTTAAATCCACGGGGTCCTCCAATTGCATATATGCATAAAATTAGATATTATAGGGGTAGAAAGTTGGTAATAATGAAAACAAAAATGAGGGATAGACTTTTAATATGTCTACTAATAATTCCTCTTCTGGGGGCAGGCCTGCTGCCAGTGGATATTAAATTAAATGGGAAAGTTATTGATACTCCCCTTTTGAGTAGTGAGGAGGAGTTTTTTTTGCCTATAAAAACCTTCTCTCAGCTAACTTCCATGCAGTTTACCGAGAGAAGCAGTGGCGATGTAATAATCTTTCGAGACAATATTTTTATTAAATTCAATATAAATAGTAACATATATTATTTAAATGGTAAAGAACTTAAATGGAAAAACCCTCCCTTTAAAAAGAACAATGAGCTCTACGTTCCCTATAGGGTCCTTCTGGACTATATGAACTTCCACTACAACCTGGATGATAAGGAAATCTCCATAACTGGAGGAAGCCAGGATGTCAGCCTTAGCTATCTACAAAACCGGCAAAAGGTGGACTTCGTAGATGCAAAAATTTCCTATATCCTTCCCTTTTTCTGGAAGAGAAGCTCACCAAATAGCTTTAGCCAGGAGGAGACCGATAGCTTTATAGAGGTAACTACAGGCCCCCTGGGAGAGGGGGATTTGGAGGATGTAATTTCCAGGAGGCTAGAAGAACTGGAGCTGGAGGATTTTGATAGAAACGACAGCAAAAACCTTCTTATAGAGGGCAGGAGGATCCTCCACCGGAGTTTTATTAAAAAGGACAAGGATGACAAGATGACAAGCTACTATGGCCTGAGTTTTTTCACCCTGGAAAACCGCTATGTTGAGACCTTTTTTTTCAACCACAGCCAATCCCCAAGCTCTGCAATAAAACTGGAGGAGGAAATTCTCTCCAGTCTCCAGCTCAATGCCTACACCATTGATGAGAGGGAGGAGCACTACGTAGAACTTGGAGGATTTTTTGCCCTGGGCATGGAACTGGACCTGCCCCTTTATTCCAACATGGTGGTGGATAAGGTGCTGGTCCTAAAGGGCTCTATCCACCCCTCGGTAACCAGATTAAGGGCCACTGTAAAAAGGGGTAAGCGAAGCTTTGACTATAGTTTCCCTGTGGAAGAGGGAAAATTTAATGCTAGAATCCCCATCCCCTTTGGCCTGGGCTTTCATAGCCTCAGCCTAGCTATACCAGCTAGCGAGGAGGAGCTAAGCCAGGAAGGGCTGGACTTCTTTGAGGGCCAAGATTCCCTTCTAATGTTCTCCCTATTAAATACCAGTCTGGAGGAGGGCCTCCTACTCTCCTATTCTGATTCTATTTTAAGTCAGGAGGAGCTGGTTGGAGAACTCAGTAGCCAGGTAAAGGGCCTGAGCTACGACTATGACAAGGCCAGGAGGCTCATGGAAATCCTTGGGGACAACTTTAGTCTGGGTACAGTGGAGGGGCCAAGCCAGGCTCTGGAAACCAGGACTCTGGATAGGAAGACCAGCGCCCTTATCTACGGGGCCCTGCTGAGAAGAAGCGGCATCCCCACCAGAATAATCTCCAATAAAAGCCAGACACTTTTTGGCGTAGAGATCCTGTCCAATGGCCTCTGGCACATCCTGGATCCCTATGGCTATTTAAGGGAGGGAAAGGATAGCAGCCTCTTTATGAGTCTGCCCAAGGACTACTTTGGCAGAGAGCCAATCCTTCATGATATCTAAGCTGTTCTAGGGAATTAAACTTTTAAGAGGAGGAAGAAATGGAGTCAAATTTATTGTTTAAAGATCTTGTAGAAAATCTAAGAGAGAAGAAGCTATCTGCCAGGGAACTGAGTAGGCTGGTAACAGGCTCACTACCCGGCCTCTATGAAGAGGTCCTTGGTGATGGGACTAGCTATGTTATTAAAAGAAATGGCCTCCTGGAGGAGTTTAACTGCGACAAACTCCAGGCCTCCCTAGCCAGGGCCTCCGATGAAGCAAAAAGCCCCCTAGCCAGCGCTGAACTTAGGATTTTCTGTGAAGATGTAAAAAAAGAGGCTGATAGGCTGGGTAGGATCTTCTACACCTGGCAGCTCAGAGACCTAATTCTAGAAAAACTCTATAAAAACAAGTACTATGACATATCTAAGAGCTTTCGTGCAGGAAGAAAATAATCACGCCTAAGGAGGAAGACTTGAAAGAAAGCCTACTAGTAGAAATTAGGGACAAGGTGGGAATAATTACTTTAAACAGGCCCGAGGCCTACAATACCTTCAACCTCACCATGGCCAGGGAGCTAAACCAGACCCTGGAGGAATACGAAGAGGACCCCCGGGTCAATGTAGTACTTATAAAGGCCAGAGGAAGGAATTTCTCCACCGGAATAGATGTGAACTTTATAGATGGCAGGTCCATGGAGGAATATCTCCACTGGGTCCGCCTCATGGAGAAGATGAACACCACAATTTCATCCATGGGAAAGCCAGTCATTGCCTCGGTTCAAGGCCTGGCAATTGCCAATGGCCTGGGCCTGGTAGCAGCCTGCGATCTAGCCCTGGCCTCTGATAGGGCAAGGTTTGGTGCAACGGCAATAAATGTCGGTCTTTTTTGTATGGGCCCTGCTGTTGCCCTGGTAAAGAGCCTGGGCAGAAAAAGAACCCTGGAGCTTATCCTCACAGGGGATTTAATTAAAGCTGATGAAGCCTTAAATATTGGCCTTATAAATAGGGTCTTTCCCGAGGAAAGCCTGGAGGAGGAGTCCTTTAACTATGCGAAAAGACTTGCCGACAAGTCCCCCAAGGCTATGCAGCTGGGGAAAAAATCCTTCTACCAAATAGAGGATCTAAGCTACAGTGATGCAACGGAGCTTTCCAACTACCACTTTGCCAGCCTCTGCACTACAGAAGAAGCCAGGGAGGGAGTCTCAGCCTTTTTGGAAAAAAGACCCCCAAGATATAAATAGCTAGGACAAAAGTCCTAGCTATAATTACTTGTAAATCCTAAGAGAGTTTAAAATTGCTATTACTGTAACCCCCACATCGGCAAAAACTGCCATCCACATGCTGGCTATACCCAATGCTCCCAGCAGGAGGACTAGGACCTTTACCCCAAATATAAAGACTATGTTCTGCCAGAGGTGCTTGAGGGTTTTTCGAGAGATCTCGATACCCTGGAGTATTTTTAATGGATTATCCTCCATGAGTACCATATCTGCAGCCTCCAGGGCTGCATCGGAACCCAGGCCCCCCATAGCTATACCAAGATCACTCCTGGCAAGGACTGGGGCGTCGTTTATGCCATCACCCACAAAGGCCAGGGGTGAAAACTCTTCCTTTATCTCCTCATAGATAGTCACCTTGTCCTCTGGCATAAGCTCTCCATAGGCCCTATCGATGCCTATGCTACTTGCCACCTCATCGGTCAGTTCCTTCTTGTCTCCGCTGAGCATGAACTTCTTAAGGCCCAGCCTAGAAAGACCCTCCATAAGCTCAGCACTTTCCTCCCTGAGTTTATCTCCCAGTTCTAGATAGCCCAGGTAGTCCTGGTCCCTAGCAAGATGAATAAGGCTAGCTCCTTCCTTCACCTCTATTCCCTTTTCTTCAAGAAAGAGCTTGGAACCGATTAAAAAGCGTTGGTCCCTCCTATAGCCCTCTATACCCTTGCCCCTGACCTCCAGATACCTATCATACTGGTAGATATTGCCATCATGGGCAGCTACAATGCTCCTGGCTATGGGGTGGGTTGAGCGGCTCTCCAGGGAGGCTGCTATTTTAAGGAGCTCCCTCTGGGAGATGTCCCTTGCCATGATTTCCTGGATTGAAAACTCTCCCCTGGTCAGGGTACCAGTCTTATCAAATACCAGGCCCTTAAGCTTGGATAGGGTTTCAAGGTCTGTGCCTCCCTTGATCAGGATACCCTGGGAGGAGGCCTTTCCTATGCCGGCATAGAAGGAAAGGGGTACGGAAATCACAAAGCCACAGGGGCAGGAAATAACTAGAAATACCAGGGCCCTTCTAATCCAATCACCCTCCAGGCCCATCAGGCTTGGTACCAGGGCTAGGAGCAGGGCAATGCCCACTACCACTGGAGTATATAATTTAGAAAACCTGGTTATAAAGCGCTCCACAGGAGCCTTCTTAAAGCCGGCATCCTGGACCAGGGCCAGAATCCTGGCCAGGGTGGATTCACTATATTTTTTCTTAACCACTAAGTCTATTGGAGAGTCAAGATTTATGCTGCCGCTGTAGACGGGTTCCTTATAACTGACCTTGACTGGTCTACTCTCTCCTGTAATAGCTGAGGTATCAACACTGCTCTCACCCTCATAGACCAGACAGTCCACGGCCACCCTCTCACCGGGGAGAACTCTAATTAAATCCCCCAGCACCAGCTCCTCTGGAGCAAGCTTTATCCACTGGGAATTTCTTCTAACGCTGACCTCATCGGGTCTTAGTTCCAGCAGGGCCTCTATGGACTTCTGGCTCCTGTTAAGAGCCCTTTCCTGGAGGTACTCACCGACCTGGTAAAAGAGCATGACCGCCACTGCCTCGGGAAAATCCCTGAGGGCCAGGGCTCCCAAGGTGGCAACAGCCATAAGAAAATTCTCATCTAAAAGCTGACCCCTCAAGAGGTTTATCAGGGATTTATAGAGGACGTCATAGGCTAAAATAGAGTAGGCTAGAAGGAGTATAGCCCGGCTATAGGGTAGAAAACTGTGAAGAGCAAAGAGACTAGCCCCAAGGACTATCCTGTGTAAAAGATAGCTCTTCTCCTCCACCCTTTCCTCCACCACTTTAACACCTGGTTCAATTTCATCCACAATATCCTGAAGAAGAAGCTGCATGTTGCTAGGGGGTCTTTCTATACGGATATCCATGCTAACTGCATTTAGGCTGACCTGGCCTACATCCATTCCCCTGACTCTCTCTTCAATTTTTGCTGCGCAGGATGCACAGTGTAGATTCTGTAAGTGCCATGTTTTCATCTTAGATATGGGCGATGTGTTCATAGCCCTGACAGATCAGCTCATAAACGTGATCATCATCCAGGCTGTAGTACACCATCCTCCCCTCCTTTCTATTTTTAACTGTCCTATGGGCCTTTAGGAGCCTTAGCTGATGGCTGATTGCAGACAGGCTAAGGCCTAGGAGCTTTGAAAGCTCTCCTACGCTTTTTTCTCCATCCTTTAGAGCAAAGATTATTTTCACCCGGGTAGGGTCCCCAATAATCCTAAAAAATTCCGCCAGTTCTCCTGCTTCTAAATCTGAAATCAGCATGCCAGCTCCTTAAGTAACTTGAGTAGTTGTTCAAGCATAGTATACTTCCCCAGCCTCCTCCTGTCAATCATCCAGAAGGAATTTAAAATACAACCAGCCTCTCTACATAAAAAGAGCCGGGGGTCTCCCGGCTCCAGGACTTCTTTTATCTGTGCTCTAGGCAAGCCTCTACAAAGGCCCTAAAGAGGGGATGGGGCCTGGTTGGTCTTGATCTAAACTCAGGATGGTACTGGCAGGCTAGATAGAAGGGATGATCAGGAAGCTCCAGGGCTTCAACCCTGAGGCCATCCTTGGAAAGGCCGGAAAACTTAAGGCCTGCCTCTTCAAAAAGCCTCTGGTCCCTGGAACAAAAATCATATCTATGCCTGTGGCGCTCCTCTATCCTGTCCATGCCATAGAGGGCTCTAAACCTGCTATCAGGGGCAAGGACAACCTCCTGGGCCCCCAGCCTCATGCTGGTATCATTAGGATCAATATCTATAACAGGAAAGGAGCTTCCAGGATTAAATTCAGTGGAATTAGCATCTTCATAGCCAAGAACATTCCTGGCAAATTCCAGGCCTGCTGCCTGCATACCAAAACCTAGGCCAAAAAAGGGAAGGCCCTCAAGCCTTGCATATCTACAGGCTTCTATCATGCCATCAAGACCCCTTTTCCCAAAGCCACTGGGTAGAAGAAGGCCCTGGACTCCGCCTAGGAGTTCTGCGCTATTGGTCCTATTTAGCTCCTCGGCATTTATCCAGCGTATCTTGGGTCTTAGACCCAGCTCTATACCCACGTGCTCCAAGGCTTCACTGGCTGAGATATAGGCATCCTTTAGCTCAACATACTTGCCCACCAAGGCAATTTCCAGCTCCTCCTCCCTTGCCAAATCCTTTTTTACCATCTCCCTCCACTGGCCAAGTTCTGGCTCAGGACTGGGGAGCTTTAGGATGGAGCAGGCCTTTTCAGCTAGGCCGTCCTTCTCTAGATAGAGGGGGATTTCATAAATGCTCTGGGCATCCAGGTTGTGGAAGACGTGGTCCGAGGGAATGTTGCAAAAAAGACCTATCTTGTCCTTGACCTCCTGGGTCAGGGGACTGGGGCTTCTACATACAATTATATGGGGCTGGATACCCTGGCTCTGCAGCTCCTTGACCGAGTGCTGGGTGGGCTTGGTTTTAAGCTCACCTGCTGCCCTTAAATAGGGTATCAGGGTCATATGTATATAGAGGATGTCCTCACCGGGCATTTCATACTTGAGCTGTCTTATGGCCTCCAGGAAGGGAAGGGACTCAATATCCCCTACGGTTCCACCTATTTCGGTTATGACAACATCGTTTTCCTCGCCTAAGATATAGACCCTTCTTTTTATCTCATCTGTGATATGGGGAATAACCTGGACCGTTGCCCCCTCATAGCCCCCTTCTCTTTCGGTATTTAAGACATTCCAATAGACCTTACCCGAGGTTACAGAAGAGTATTTGTTAAGGTTTTCATCAGTAAATCTTTCATAGTGGCCCAGGTCAAGATCGGTCTCGGCCCCATCTTCAGTGACAAAGACCTCACCATGCTGGTAGGGACTCATACGGCCTGGATCAATGTTGATGTAGGGGTCAAACTTTTGAATTGCCACCTTGTAGCCCCTGGCCTTTAGAAGGCGTCCTAGGGAGGCTGCAGTAATACCCTTGCCCAGAGAAGATACAACTCCCCCAGTAATAAAAATGTATTTAGTATTCATAATTTCTCCAAAAAAAAGGTGATAGATATCCTAGGGAGGATGACCTACCACGGGGGTAAAGGCACCCTGCCTGGGTGCACATAACTATTTATAATTATAACAAAAACTAGGAAGCCTGGTCAAGCTTTTACTAGCCCCTCCTAGAACTTTGCAAAGATAAATTGAAAAACGCCAAGTAGGCCTGAAGCCGCCATATGGGTGAGAAATCCAGAAACAACAACCCCCAAGAGAAGAGGGGCCATGGCCTCCCTCGCCCTCATACCAGCCAGGATACTGGCCACCACCCCTGTGTAGACCCCAGTAGTAGGTAGGGGTATTGCTACAAAGACAAACAGCGCCCATTTTTTAAATTTAAGGTGCCTATTGAGCTTTCTGCTGGCTCTTTCTTCATAGGCATCTATAAGCTTCTCAAAGACGTGGTGCTGTCTTAAAAATCTAAAGAGAGGCTTTACCATAAAGAGCAGGGGAAGAACCACCAGCATGTTGGAAGCCACCGGCAAAAGATAGGAAAGGGGAAAGGGTATACCCTGGCTCATAGCATAGGGTATACCTCCTCTTACCTCACTTATTGGAATCATCGATAAAAATGCCGTAAAAAGGTATCTCTTCATTAATTCTCCAGTAATCTCTCAAATTCATCCACCAGTTGGCTGAAGATCTCCAGGGCTTCCTTAACAGGCTCAGGGGAGGTCATATCTAGACCCGCCTTCTTTAAGACCTCCACGGGATAGTCGCTGGAGCCTGCGGCTAAAAAGCCCTTATAGCCCTCCAGAGCGCCCTCTTTACCCTCTAAAACCCTCTTGGCGAAGCTGCTGGCAGCACTGAGGCCTGTTGCATACTGATATACATAAAAATCATAATAAAAATGAGGTATCCTAGACCACTCCTGGGAGATGTTCTCATCTATGACCACCCTACCACAGAAGTACTTGTCGTTAAGCTCCCCATAGAGCTTATTTAAATCCTCACTGGAAAGTCCCTGGCCCTCCTCAACCCTGGCATAGATGTCCCTTTCAAACTCGGCAAACATGGTCTGCCTAAAGAGGGTCCCCTTAAAGGTCTCTAGATAGTGGTTGATAAGGTAGAGCCTTCTTCTAGGATCCTCTTCAGTCTTTAAAAGGTAGTCATTTAAGAGGGCCTCGTTGAAGGTTGAGGCTATCTCAGCCAGGAAGATCCCATAGTTGCCATAGGTATAGCTCTGGGCCTTGGTGGTGGTGTAGGTGTGCAGGGAGTGGCCTAGCTCATGGACCAGGGTAAAGAGATTGGATACATTGTCCTGCCAGTTTAAAAGAATGTAGGGCAGGGTGTCATAGCCCCCACTGGAATAGGCGCCACTTCTCTTGCCCGGCCTCTCCTCTACATCGATCCAGCGCTCTTTAAGGGCCTCATCCACGGTCTTAACATAGTCTTCTCCCAGGGGGATAAGGGCCTTTTTAATCAGCTCCCCTGCCTCCTCATAGCTGACCTTATAGTCAAGCTCCTTCACCAGGGGGGCGTAGATGTCATAGAAGTGGAGCTGGTCCACATCTAAGTATTTCTTTCTTAGGTCCAGATACTTAGCCATAGCTGGCAGGGCCTCGTGGACTGAGCTGATCAGGGAGTCATAGACTGCTTCGGGTATGCTGCTCCCATGGAGCTTGGCTGCCCTGGCCGAGGGAAAACCTCTTAGTTTAGCCTCTATGGTCCTGGCCTTGATGTGGCTATAGAGGGTAGCAGCCAGGGTGTTTTTATGGGCCTTGTAGACACTATAAAGGCCTTCATAGGCATTTTTTCTTACCTCTCTATCATCGCTCTCCATAAAGAGGATATAGTTACCCTGGGTGAGTTCAACCTCTTCACCCTGGTCATTTTTTATAAGGGGAAAGCTTAGATCTGCATTGTTTAGATAGGAGAAAATGTTGGAGGGGGCGGCTAGGACCTCTGAGAAACTAGCCAGCAATTCCTCTTCCTTTTGAGAGAGAATGTGCTCCTTACCTCTAAAGATGTTCTTTAGAAGCTGCTGGTAGTGCCTGAGCTCCTGGTTTTCTTCAATAAATCCCTCTATCCTAGCCCAGTCTGCTGCCAGAAGCTCGGTGTCAAAAAAGGCACTCATAGCACTGAGCTCAGCAAAGCCACTATAGATCTTGGCCTGGTAGTTTTGATAGAGGCTCTCCCTGGTGTCGCTGTCGTGTTTAAGGTGGACATAGACAGCAGCCTTTTCTATCCTCCTTGAAATGTGCTCCCTTAGCTTTAGGGCTTCAAGCAGGGTATTTGAGTCCTCCACCAGCCTTCCCTCATAGTCTTTAATCTTCTTGGCCTCTTCCAAGGCCTCTTCAAAGTCTTTAAGAAAGTCCTCATCACTCCTGTATATCTTTTCTAAATCCCAAGTTTTATTCACAGACCCTTCCTTTCTCTTATAGTTAGCAAAATAGTAATCATATTCTCCCTGGTATAGGGGGCTCCTGGAGGCCATATAGAAGCCTTCCTTGGTTAGGTCAGGCAAAGAGGTGTCGGCAATAAAGCTCTCCTCTACGTGGGTTATATAGGCTTCACTGGTTTCGTCTAGAAAAAGCCTGGCCACCTCGCCTCCCCCAATTAAAAATACCTCTCTTTTTTCCTGGGCCTGGAGCCTGGCTAGAGTTTCCAGAGCCTCCTCCTTGCTTCTGACAAGGTAGACCCCGGGATGAGAAAAGTTACCACTTCTACTAAGTACTATGTGAGTCCTTCCTGGCAGGGGCTCTCCCCCCCTTAGAGACTCATAGGTCTTTCTCCCCATGAGCATTATCTGACCCATGGTTATTTCTTTAAACCTCTCCAGGTCCTCTGGTATTCTAACCAGGAGGCAATCATTAAGGCCTATATGCCAGTTTTTATCCACTGCAAATATCCACTTCATAGCTAGGCCCTATCCCAGTTGGTAAAGACACTTTGGACATCATCATTATCCTCTAGCTTGTCCAGGAGTCTTTGCATGTCCTTTATATCCTTCTCATCCTCTAGGCTGACCTGGGTTTGGGGCAGATACCTAAGCTCGGCAATAGCAAATTCATAGCCCAGAGCTTTAAGTCCATCTCTGACCTCTCCAAATTCTCCAATGCTTGTGTAAATCTCAAAGTGATCCTCCTCAGCAGTAAAGTCCTCAGCCCCTGCGTCTAGAGCCTGCATCATAAGTTCATCCTCATCCATGGAGCTATCCCTTTCAATAACTAGAACTCCTAGATGATCAAATAGATAGCTGACGCTGCCGTGGGAACCAAGATTTCCCCCGGCTTTTACAAAGTAGCTTCTAACATCACCTGCAGTCCTATTTATGTTGTCGGTAAGGCACTCCACTAGGACGGCCACTCCTGCGGGACCGTAGCCCTCGTAGTGGATCTCGGTAAACTGAGCTCCCTCTAGTTCCCCAGCTCCCTTTTTTATAGCCCTTTCAATGTTGTCATTGGGCATGTTGGCAGCCTTGGCCTTTTCTATGGCACTCATTAGAGCAGCATTATATTCAGGGTCAGGGCCCCCCTCCTTGGCTGCCACCATTATATAGCGACCTAGCTTGGTAAAGAGGCCAGCCCTTTTAGAGTCCTGTTTGGCTTTTCTATTTACTATATTTCCAATACGTCCCATAAATACCTGCCTTTCCTTGCTATTGTAGCATGATGAAGCAGAGAAAAAAATAAAAAAGTATTCACTTCTTGGTTACCCTGAAAAAGTCCTGGTATTTGGACAAAAAGAGGCCACCAGCCGCTAAGTAGAGGTTGGTGGCCAAAGCCCTATAATACTCAACTTCCTAGTTCTTCTATCTTCTTCTTTTTCTTAGAAGTAGGAAACCTCCTGCTAGAAGTCCAATTCCACCAAAGAGGGCCTGGTTTAGAGGGGCTGCTCCTGTGGAGGGAAGTCTTGGCTTGTCTGCCTTAAACTCCTCCAGGTGCTGGGCCTCAACTGGCTTATCCATCTCATCGGATATAGCTTTAACCCTGTTGAGCACCCTACCCTCCTCTAAGTCACTTCCAGATAGCTTATAGCTTCCCTTAAGGACTAGCTTCTCGCCAACAGCCAGCTGGGAAATTACTTCCTTCATTCCTAGCAGTGGATCCTCCACTAGTATATTCTTCAGGGTAACATTGCCCTTGTTGACCAGTGTAATGGTGTAGTGGATCTCGTCTCCTAGGTTTACTAGGCCATCGCCATTGGCATCTAGATAGCTGCCTGTTTTTTCAAGCTCTAGAAGAGGATTTCTTTCAAGCTCTGTGACTTCCTCTACCTCCTCTGGCTCATCCATATCACTGGGCTGGACGCTTACCCTATTGATAACTCTACCGCTGTCTAGATCTTCCTGGGTAAATTCGTAGCTATCAAGGTATCTCCAGTAGTCTCCTACTGCCAGCTCAGCAAATACTATATCCAGTTCAAGCATGGGGTCCTTTATCAGGATATCCCTTAGGGTCACATTGCCAGTGTTCCTTACGACTATGGCGTAGTCAATCCTATCACCGACATTTACCAAGCCATCACCATTGGCATCGACATAGCTTCCTATCTTTTCAACTTCCATGGCTGGTTTTCTAGTAAGGGAAGTTTCTATCTCATCCTCCTCCTCGATTTTCTCGCCGTCTGGATCCTCTCCCTCTACCCTGGCCCTATTGACTACAAGACCCTTGTCTAGGTCTTCTTGCTTTAAGATGTAGTCTAGGTTAAAGACCAGCTCTTCTCCAGGGAGAAGCCTATCGATAAGTTCATCTAGTTCAACCAGCTCATCAAGAACCCTAACCTTACTTAGAGTGACATTTCCAGTATTCTTAACCCTGATGATATAGCTAATCTTGTCTCCCTTCTTGGAAGCTTCACCAATATCAGCACTCTTTTTGATCTCAAGGCCTGGATTTCTCTCAAGTTCAGTGGTCTTCTCATCCTCAAGAGGATCTTCTATTTCCTCAACCTGGGCCAGGGCGTGGTTGGTCACATAGCCCCTGTCGATGTCTTCTTGACTTAGCTCATAGCTCTTCTTGAAGCCTAGCTTGCCACCAACATCCAGTTTGTCTACCAGCTCTCTTAGCCCCACTAGATCATCAACTACTTCTAGAGCATGTAGAGTAACATTGCCAGTATTCTCAACCAGGATTTCGTAGTCAATCCTATCTCCAAGACTTACTATACCATCGCCATTTACGTCGACATAGTCTCCTGATTTTTCTATGCTAAGGCCGGGGCTCTTCTCAAGGGGAGTCTCAATCTCGTCCTCATCCTCTAGGTTA
>CAYFUM010000001.1:29094-31139 GCA_964346475.1 uncultured Peptostreptococcaceae bacterium | reverse complement strand
ATTTCAAGGCCGGGGCTCTTCTCAAGGGGAGTTTCAATCTCGTCCTCATCCTCTACATCCTTGCCGTAGGGGTCCTTGCCACTTGCACTGGCATGGTTTTTGACATAACCTCTGTCGATGTCTTCCTGGTCAAGGACATATTCTCCTGTAAAGCTTTGGCTTTCACCCACTGCCAGGCTGGCAATAGTATTACTTAGTCCAAGAAGAGGGTCAGAAACTAGGATATCTTTTATTTCAACCTCTCCAGTATTAGTAACTACTATAGTGTAGGCCAGCTTGTCTCCAGGATTTGTCAAACCATCTCCATTTACATCTACGAATACTGCTGACTTGACTAGGCTTAGCTCAGCCTTTACAACCCTGAGGACACCTGCCTCGTGGATAATCCTGTAGTTGGAAGATACATCTTCAGTTCCTGATTTTACGACGCCTCCACTGGAGGTATTTGGACTAGATCCCACCTCTGTTTGAGATCCACTGACACTAACACCCTCCAAGCTGTGGGCTGATAGAAGACCTGTTTGTGTGAAGCTATCTTCTACCAGGGCTGTTCCATCGTAGCTCTTTTCAGCACTGCCTGCCTTTATTACCAGGTCTCTTTTAGTAATACTTAGGCTGCCATTAACTTTGGTTATGGAATAGAGATTTGTTACCTCCTCTCCACCCCTCATAACCTTGACTGAAATAAGCTCATTTGCAACTGTGCCCACATTGGTTATGCTGCCGCTTATAAGGACTAGCAAGCTATCTCCCCCAGCTAGGCTTCCCTCTAAATCGTATTCATCCCTTACTAGGGCTGTTCCGTCATAGGTCTTGCTGTCACTTTTTGCTGTTACTTTAATAGAAATGTTTTTCTGCCAAATAGCATAGAGATCATTGGGGGAGTTTATATTGTCGACTATAATCTCATCCCCTGCCTGGAAGCTATCTCCACTGCCATCGGCCTTGGTATTCCACTGAACAAAGTGGTAGCCACTTCTAATAAAGCTGTTTTCTTTAATCTCATGTTGACGATTGACTTTAAAACTGTAACTTAGAGTCTCCTCGTCATCCAGGGTTTTACCACCATTGCCATGGTAGTTGATAGTGGTGGTATCCTCTATATCGCCCCACTGGGCCACTAGAGTTACGTTTTCTGTTATAACAAGCCTATCTCTAGGATAGAAGATCTCTCCACTTCCACTCTTCTTCCAGCCAATAAAGACTTTATTTGCTGGGGCAATCAGGTCTTGTCCTTCTAGAACCATAGCCTTGGTACCTGCTGCATAGGCCTTGCTATCAATGGGGGGAGTTCCAGATCCTATCCCCGCATGGTAGGTGAGCCTGTAGCCCTGGTTGTCCCAGACAGGATAGAGCGCTATTCCATCTTTTTCTATAGTTAAATCAAAATCAAAGAGGACAAAGCTTCCATCTACCTCCCAGTACCAGCCAAGGAAGTTTGCTTCTGTCAAACCTTGGGGGACTACCTTACCAACTAGGTCGCCTTCATCTATGGTTTCCCCATGGGGAATACCACTAAGGGTAGCAAAGTCCTGGGTGCTATTTTGTTTTAGATAGTAAATAACATCGTGACTAGGTGGTATCCACTTGGCATAGAGGGCCAAATTATATTCCGGCAGGGTCTTGCCAGTAAAATCAAACTGATTTCCCTGGCCAGAAGGATTCTCGAACCAACCACCAAAAACAAAGTTATTGGGCACATTAGATGGCCTAGTAGGTTCAAAGTCCTTGTCACTTATTGAGCTACCATATTTGGCAGTGTAGCTCCTACCTGTAAGCTTAGTCGGATTGTAAAAGTCCAAGGTGTAGGAATTTCTATCATAGTAGAAGTAGACATGGTTTCCACTTTCTAGCTGGGTCCCCACATTGGTAACACCCTTAATTTCCTTGGCGCTCCAATTACCAGTAGCGTTGGCATCCTGGTCATAGAGGGCGTCCTGGCTATACCACTTGTTGCCATATTTCTTTCCATTAGTCCCTGATAGGTTCTCTATCATATAGTGGAGGGTGTATTTCTGAAGGTCGTTGCGCCAACTACCAGTGTA
>CAYFUM010000001.1:0-28994 GCA_964346475.1 uncultured Peptostreptococcaceae bacterium | reverse complement strand
TGTCATCATGAACAAAGTAGACATAGTAGACATCAGAAAACCTGGCCTCCACCCTTTTTATACTGCTAGATAAGACGCCTACGGGTGAAGAAAAATCTAAAGCTGAGGATTCTCCTTCTAAGAACCAGCCTAGAAACTTCTTTCCAGCCACCGCCTCTGGGACACTGGGCTCTAGAAGATATTCTCCATTCTTTACTACCTGGCTATCCACCATGCTACCATCATTATAAAATTCATAGGTTGCAGTTGCTATTTCACCAATCCCATATATGGAAAAATGGTCTGTCAGAAAACTAGCACTACTTGAATCTATTTGGGCCTCAAGAGCCTGGGCTGGAAAAGTCCCAAAAGTCCTCATCATGGCCTGGTTGGAGGGTCCTAGATAGTAGACCTCCACCTGACCCTCCAGGCTAAGACCCTGGAAGCTGACCTCTACAAGTCCCTGGGGCTGGATTTTCCTGTCTTCCTGGTCTAGTAGATTAATATCAAGAACCACTAAACTATCTAGAACCTCATCCCTTTGGGCCTTGATGGCACTAATAAAACTAGAGCTATTTAGAGAAGCTAGACTGAGCCTTGTACCCGGGGCAAGCACACCTTCCTGTGCACTTATTAAAACACCAATGCCATTTATTTCTCCATAAAGGCTTGTGGGGCCCTGAAGCTCCTCCTCTTCTAGCTCTTCCTTCTCTATTTTGTCCTTTTCATCTTCTTCTATTTCCTGAACTTTCTCGTATATCTCCTGGCTTTCTTCCTCATCTTCTTCCTTCTGAGTTTCTTCTTCAAGTCCTTCCTTCTTGGTATCCTCATCTATCTCCAGAGTTTTTTTCTCAATTTCCTCATCTATATCTATTTCTTCTTCTTGGGTTTCTTCTTCACTTATCTCTTCAGTATCAGCCCTATTATCCTCATCAATCCTATTGACTTCCTCCTCTTCAGGGAGAATGTCATCTTCAAAATCCATGAGCTCAGGCTCCTCTGCTAGAACATCCTCTCCCTCTTGGCCTTGAAACACTTCAGCAAAAGCCACCACACTACTATTAATAGTCAATGTGTATATGAGAAGATATACTAGGAGCTTCTTAAAAATACCTTTCATTTTTTCCTCCCTCATTACTTTTGAGCGTCTTTTTTTGCACTTAGAGGAAGCTTATCTTGAGCTTGAAAAGAGCTCATAATCCATCCTCTAATACCTTTTTGTTCTGAAAAGAACTAAGTCGAGGGTTGGCCTAGTGGAAATAAATTCTTCCAGACCAGGCAATAAAGTTATGTAAATACTGAAAAGTATTTGCTAAAGGACATTTTTTGTCCTTCTCCTGGCTTGTTAAGCCCTGTGGCTAGATATTTTCCCATAATCTTTTCCTTAAACCAAAAATTAGCTACTGCCACTAAAAACATAATTATTACTTGAAATTAAAGTTCACTTCACGCAAGTTTAAATCACAATCTGTCATTTTTTGTCCTAAACCCCACTTTTTCAGGAGCTTTTCTATTAAAATCTTTATATATCATTAATAGAGTTTTTGAGTTAAAGAAGTACACAAAAAACGGGAGGCTTTAGCCTCCCATCTCTAATATTCTATTTTTCTCCTAGCGGCAAGACAGCTTGTTTTTTACACTTTCATCCATTACTTCAAAACTTAACCAGGCCACTTCCTAGGGTTAAACCGTGAATTTTAACTGGTTTTCTAGTTAGAGGCAGCTTCCACCACAGGATATATCAGGCACTCCTTTTTCCATGGAAGAGTTTATATAGAACTGGTATTACATAGAGGGTCATAAGAGTAGCATAGAGAAGACCCCCAATAATAACAATACCCATGGGTTGAAGAGCCTCTGCTCCTAGCCCTCTAGCTAGAGCCAGTGGCACCAGCCCCAGGATTGTTGTAAGGGCTGTCATAAATATCGGACGAGCTCTAATACGGCCTGTTTCCACCAGGACATCCTCCAGGTCTCCCACCATACGCTGGGCTGTATCAACAAAGACTATTCCATTGTTTACTACAACCCCGCTTAGGATCAAGAGGCCCAGCATGGCCATAATACTCATGGGTTTTCCAAAGAGCAGTAGAGCCAGGGCGCCACCAGTAAAGGCCAGGGGGATGGTGAACATGACTATAAAGGGCGATAGCAGGGACTGGAACTGAATCACCATAATCCCATAAATAATTATAAAGGCCAGGATCAGCATGGTCCTTAGGTCTTTGGTTGTACTTTCCACTTGTTCCCTCTCACCTGAAAAGACCAGGGATACATTTGCCGGAGGAGGGTTGGTCTTTATTATCCTATCAACTTCACTGGACACCAGCTTGATATTACTCTCCTGGCTGATTTCTCCGGAAAGTTCGATATAACGCCTCTGCTGAAACCTTCTAAGCACGGGCTGGCTGAGGCTCTTTTCCAGCCTTGCAATGGTGGAGAGCTTTACCTCTTCACCCTGGGAGCTTTTTATAGTAAGTTCCATAAGCTCTCCTTCATCAAGCCTGCCTGCCCCTTCCTCCTCAACCTTGAGAGGAAGGCCCTCAACCTCCATGAGGCTCCTTGGCAGGGCCAGGTGGCTCTCAAGTTGCAAATAGACTTCAGCTGGGGTTATCCCCCTAGCCATGGCCTTTTTCTTATCCACCACCAGGACCAGCTCCTCCTCCCTTTCATCCTCGTCCAGGTAAACCTTTTTAAGGCTGGGTAACTCCTCAAGTTTTTCTACAAGAAATTCTCCGTAGGCCCTGGCATCCTCCACCTCCTGGCTCAGGAGCCTAAGGGATAGGCCCCCTCCACCCAGGGCATCCATCTGCATGGCTTGGGACTGGATGCTAAGCTTGACATCAAGTCCAGCCAAGCGCTCCTCTATAATCCTCTCCATCTCAGCCGAGCTTATTTTGGAGTCATCCCTCCTGAGTAGATAGAAGTTTATACCGCTGCTTCTTCCCATAAAACTCTGGGAGTCAAGGCCCCCTATAAGTTCTATGTCCTCTAGATCCTCTAGCCTGAGAAAGAGCTCATCGGCAGCCTGGTAGACCTCCTCCACAGGCTGGGCCTTGTCTTTTGGGCTTAGAGTAAGGCTGAGCTGGGGGGTGTCCATGGGGGGAATAAAGATGGACCCCTTGCCAAGGAGGACATAGAAACTTCCTGCTAGAAGTGCCAGGCTAAAAATAAGGACAAGCAGGGGGTGCCTTAGTGCCAGCACTAGACTTCTATCATAGAAATCACCACTGGTCCTACTTTCTTTTTTTCTATAGTGGCCAAGGCTAGAGGCCATGGGGATCAGGGTCAGAGCAACTACTAGGGAGGCAAAAAGCGAGTAGCCTATAGTAAGAGCCATATCAGTAAAGAGCTCCCTAGCCATACCCCTGGTAAAGAGTATAGGTAGAAAGACAAAGGCTGTAGTCATAGTTGAAGCTGTTATTGCGGGACCCATTTCTCTAGCCCCCTCCAGAGCAGCCTCCCCAGGGCTGTAGCCCAGCTGGCTCAGCCTATGGGTATTTTCTATAACTACAATTGAGTTATCCACCATCATCCCCACCCCTAGAGCCAGTCCTGCCAGGGAGACCAGATTAAGGCTGATGCCAGAAAAGTACATGAGGATTAGGGAGGCTACTATGGAGACGGGTATAGACAGGGCTATTAAAAGGGTAAACTTTAAATCCCTTAGAAAGACGTAGAGTACTGCCATGGCAAAGACTCCCCCCAGGAGGATATTTTGGAGGACGGCCTTTATGACCCAGCGGATATACTCCCCCTGGTCCATGAGGGGGTTTAATCTGAGGCCGGGATAGGTGCTCTCCAGCTCCTTAATGGAGGCGTGGAGGCTCTTTGACACCTCCGAGGTATTGCCCTGGGACTGTTTTTGGATATTTATCAGTAGCCCACTTCTACCATTAACCTTGGCATAGTAGTCCTGGGAGTTATCCTTTTTTTCTACCTGGGCCACATCTCTAAGATAAATTTCACCTATGGCATCTTCACCGGTATCTACCAGGAGTAATCCTTCCAATTCTTCCAGGCTTAAAGGACTATCCAGGGACAGGGGAACCATCCCCTCTTCGTTTTTAAGGTAGCCCAGGGGCATGGAGATATTCTCAGCCATAAGAAGCTTGGACAGGCTGTCAACGTTGAGAAGCTTGGCCAGGTTGGCCTGGGCCAAGGCCTCCTCCTTTTTAGACTCCAGCATCATAGACTGGCTTTCTAAAAGGACCTCCATCTTTATAAGTTCACTGCTAGCAGCCTGGGCCTCTAACAGCATATTTCCAGCCTGGGAGAACATCTGGGCCTGGGCTGCACTCATCCTCTCAAGGCTTTTTCCAACTTCTTCAAGTCTCTCTGTAAGGAGGGCTTCCTCCCTCTCTAGCTGGTCAAGACTAGCCTGGGTGGCCTCTATCCTCTCCTCAGTCCAAAGCCTGGCCTCCTCTAAGTTTTCCTCATCCAATGAAAAGGGCCAGTCATCTAGATAGGCTAAAATCATTTCCTGGAGCTCATCAAGATCCTCCCCTGGAGTAGTTAGAAGAAAATATACCTGTTCTAGGGAGGCTAGGTAGAGGCTGGTTGTAGATTTATTTAAACTGACTTCAGCAAGCTCCCCTGCAAGGCCTAGGCTGCTAGATAGCAGGTCATCTGGAAGAGAGGTCCCCATACTAGGTACAGAAATACTGCTAAGCTGCTCCTTACCCTGGGAGATTTTCTCCTTGGCATCATCTATCTCACTCTGGGCTCGCTCCAGCTCAGTTTCTATTTTGTTCAGAATTTCCTGGTTCTTACTATGAATCTTCTTTTCAGAGAGCAGGACCTGAATCTCTTCTTTAAAAAGTCCCGAAGCCTCAACGTTGGCTACCCCCTCGGTACCCTCCAGTTTGGCCTGGATGCTATCCTCATAGAGGCTGGTAAGCTCAGCTGGGCTCCTGGAATCATCATGGATAGCCATAACCATAACCGGCAGCATAGAGGGATTGAGCCTCAGCACCATGGGCTTGGCGCTATACTGCCAGAGCTCACCCAGTAGGTCTATCTTGCCACTGACATCTATCATGGCTGAGTCCATGTTATGGCCCTGGACAAATCTGAGCAGGAGCATAGACCTGCCGCTACTGGAAACCGACTGGATCTCATCTAGCCCCTCAGAGGATGAGAGCACCTTCTCCAGGGGCCTTGTGACCTTGGTCTCCATAGCCTCGGGGGTCTGTCCAGGGTCCTGGGCAACCACCACCAGCATGGGTAGCTCTAGATTAGGAAGGAGGTCCAGAGGCAGGTTAGTATAGGACACATAACCCAGTACAAAAATTATAACTATGAGGACCAGGGTTGTGTATTTTTTATCAATGCTATATTTAATCATTTTGTTCTCCTAAAGAGCTTTCTACCCAATAAAAAAAGAAATAAAAATAGTGCCTAGAAAAGGCACTACTAGGCTAGGGTCTATAGATATTCTACCACATCCTAAGTAGAGGGGCCTGGCTATTTAGTCCCTTTGCTAGACGGTTTACTGGTATAAAATTCATTACTATGACAGCTACTAGAAGATCTACCATTAGAAAGGAGCCATTATAGACCAGGGAATATATAAGAGGATGGCTGCCCTCAGGTGTATAGGCTGCAAAGAAGATATAACCACTAAGCACATGGCAGACAAGCCTTAGACTGCATGCAACAAGCATCCCTAAATTCACCCTCCTGGGAAAAAAGGCCACCAGACCTATGCACATAAATGCCAGGGGATAGTCTAGGAGGACCTGGATAGGATGGTAGATACTTGCCCCTAGGAACATATCTACAAGGCCAAATAGGAGTCCACTTAGAAGACCTATCTCAGGGCCAAAGGCCAGGGCTAAGAGATAAATCGGTACCATTGAAGCCAGGGTAATACTACCACCCTGGGGCATTCTAAATAGAATCATCATATTTAAAACAGCCGCCAGAGCCAGGAGTATGGCAATTTTTGTTATATGCTCAGTTGACAGCTTTATCTTTCTAAAGGATAAAAGAAAGGCAAAAGCCACTAGAAGAAGAATAATCATCACTATGGAAATAGGACTTGAAGCCAGAGCCAAAAGTCCATCGGCAATCTTGTCTGGCTTTTTAGATAAACTTACAAAGAAATTTTCAAACATTTTTCCTCCAAAAAAAATGGCCCCTAGGGACCGGCTTTCCTACGCTGGTTTATCCAGATCAGGTTCAAAGAGTCTCTCTCAGCCACCAAGTGGCACCCCTAGCAAATCAAGTATAGCACAAGTTATTCTACTTACAAAATTATCCCCTAGCAATTAAATTTTCTTAGGATTTTCTGATTATTTAGCTGGATAGGAAGCCTTCTTTTTAAGCCAGCTTTTTATAGTGCAAGAGCCAAAATTATCCTAAGATTACCAGCCCAGGGAATAGATTCTAAGGAAGTTTTCATGCTACAATCATACCAGGAGGTGGATTATGAAATTTTCACTTGATGGGGCTTTAGACAGCCTAAATACTATTAAAAAGGATATTGAAAATCTAGAGGATTTAAATCTTAAGACTTTGGATCTTGACAAGAGCGTGCTAATCCATGTGGATATAATTGAAGGCTTTATAAACTTTGGTGCCCTTCACTCTAAGCCAGCCCAGGGAATTCTACCCTTTGTGGCCGAGCTCAATGAGAAAATGAAGGGAGCTAAAAAGATTTTTGTGATTGATCGCCATCCTGAAGGCGCTGTGGAGTTTCAGTCCTATCCAGCCCACTGTATAGAAAAGAGCGGAGAAGATGAGCTAGTGGAGGAACTAGCCCCCTTCCAGGATGAGGGACTAATAATAAGTAAAAACTCAACCAATCTCTTCCATGCTCCGGCCTTCCAGAAATTTTTACAGGACAACCCTGAAATTGAGAACTTTATTTTTGTGGGCCTTGTAAGTGATATATGTATCCTCCAGGCCACTCTGAGCCTAAGAAGTTATTTCAATGAACATAACCAGAGAAGAAGGCTCCTAGTTCTGCTAGAGGGTATTGATACCTTTGGACTTGGGGCTACCAACCATCCCAGGGGTCTACATAACCTCTTTAGCCTCTATAACATGAAAATGAATGGCATAGAACTCTATAAAGGCATAGGCTAGGAGGCTTTTGATATACAATTAACATTTTTTTCTTAATTAAATTTAAAATAACTCCTTTTCCCCTTGCTTTATACAGAAATTTAATGGATAATTGGGAGATAATAAGGAGGTAGATATGCAAAGAGAACAATTTTCATCTAGACTTGGCTTTATTCTAATTACTGCCGCCTGTGCTATAGGCCTTGGTAATGTATGGCGCTTTCCCTATATTACCGGACAATATGGCGGTGGGGCCTTTGTGTTGATTTATCTTGCTTTTCTCGTCCTCCTAGGGCTTCCCATTATGACGATGGAACTAGCTGTTGGACGAGGATCCCAAAGGAGTGCAGCAAAATCCTTTGACGCCCTGGAACCCCCGGGAACCAAATGGCACCATTTTAGGTATCTAGCTATTGGTGGAAACTATCTACTCATGATGTTCTATACCACCATATCCGGCTGGATGTTTGCCTATTTTTACAAGATGCTTACCTGGGAGTTTAAGGGTTTAGACCCCGATGGTGTAGCTGGTGTATTTGGCGCCATGGTATCCAGTCCAGGTTATATGATTTTCTGGTTGGTAATATCAGTGGTCCTGGGCTTTTTTGTAGTATCCCTGGGCCTTAATGATGGACTGGAAAGAACCACCAAATACATGATGAGCATGCTTTTAATAATCATGGTGGGCCTAGTTATAAGAGCCCTAACCCTACCCGGTGCCTCCCAGGGACTGAGCTTTTATTTAAAGCCAGACCTGGCAAAGATCCAGGAGGCCGGCCTCTGGGAAGTTGTCTATGCCGCTCTGGGGCAAGCCTTTTTTACCCTGAGTATAGGCATGGGTAGTATTGCCATCTTTGGCAGCTATATTGATAAGTCCAGAAGCCTGACCGGTGAAGCTATTTCGATAATTGCCCTGGATACCACAGTAGCCCTCATGGCAGGACTTATAATTTTCCCCTCGGCCTTTGCCTATGGCATACCCGTGGGCCAGGGTCCAGGACTTATCTTTGTCACCCTTCCCAACGTCTTTGTCAACATGACAGGGGGAAGATTTTTCGGTTCTCTCTTCTTTCTATTTATGAGCTTTGCAGCCTTTTCTACAGTGCTGGCAGTCTTTGAGAACATCGTGGCCTTTGCCATGGACCTCTGGGATTGGTCTAGAAAAAAAGCCTTTCTAGTCAACACACCCCTATTAATACTTCTCTCCCTGCCAACGGTACTGGGCTTTAACCTCTGGGAGAGCTTTGCACCCCTGGGACCTGGCACCATAGTACTGGACCTAGAAGACTTTATAGTCAGTAATAATATCCTGCCAATTGGTGGACTTATCTATGTCCTCTTTACTACAAGAAAAAGTGGATGGGGCTGGGAAAACTTCCTGGCTGAAGCCAACAGTGGTAGTGGCATTAAATTCCCAAAGGCTGTATACTTCTATGTGAAGTGGATTCTACCACTTATAATAATCGGAGTTTTTCTAGCCGGCTATGTTGAGAAATTCCTACTTTAAAGGAGTATAAATGATTTATCTGCTTATAATTCTGGTTAAGACCTTTGAGGTCTCCCTGGCAACCCTTCGTATCAAGCTGATCACCAAGGGCCAAAGACTCTATGGAGCTCTGGTGGGCTTTGTAGAAATAATCATCTGGGTTCTTGTCATATCCACGGTTTTAAGTGATATGAACTCAGACCCCTGGAAGATCCTAGCCTACGCCATAGGCTACTCCCTGGGTAACTACTTTGGTGTAACAGTGGAGGAATGGATAGGACTAGGCAGCGCAAAGATAGAAGTTATCCTTCCCCAGTACCAGACCCAGGATATAGTAAAGGAAATTCGTTCCATGGGCTATGGTGTCACTGTAGTGGAGGGTTCAGGTAGGGATGAGAAGAGAAACCTTCTTCTTATCATCCTTCCCAGAAAGTCAGTGGATAAGGTTAGAAAGATTTTGGAACAAACCCAGGCCTTTGTCACCATAACCGATATCAAGCCAGTCTATGGCGGCTATAGGGCGCTAAAAAAATAAGGAGGGAGACCTCCTTTTTTAGAAAGGATAAAGATGTGAAATTCACCCTTGGACTTATACAGATAGATAGCCAGGATAATAAAAAAGAAAACCTTGACAAGCTTTCTGAGCTAATAGATAAAGCGGCTGGACGGGGAGCCCAGGTTATAAGTCTAGCCGAGATGGTAAACTATCTGGGCCCAGATAGCTTAAATAACATAGAAAAAATCCCCGGCGGCCCCAGCTTCCAGCTTCTAAGTAAAAAGGCTCAGGAGCATGGTCTCTGGATCCACGGCGGCAGTATCTATGAAGAAAACCCCCAGGACCCCCTTAAACCCTTTAATAGCACCATGGTAATAGATCCTCAGGGCAGGCTGGCCACCATCTACAGAAAGCTCCACCTCTTTGATGTTCATATAGAAAGGGGGCCTGTGGTAAGAGAATCTGACTCCATAAGCCCAGGTGATAGGATAGTCACCCTGGACACTGACTTTGGAAGATGGGGCCTGTCCATCTGCTATGATCTGCGCTTTGCAGAGCTCTACAAGATCATGGCCCTCAGGGGAGCAAGGGTCCTTTTTGTACCAGCTAATTTTACCCTGGAAACCGGCAAGGACCACTGGGAGCCCCTGCTAAGAACCAGGGCCATTGAAAATAGCGCCTATGTGGTGGCTGCTGCCCAAATAGGAAAAAAACCTAAGTTTACCTCCTATGGCAGAAGCCTGGTGGTGGACCCTTGGGGCAATGTTATTTGCAAGGCCTCGGATAGGGAGGAGCTTCTTTTATGCGATATAGACCTGGAACTAGCCCAGAGGGCTTCCAGGCAACTCTATACCCTGGAAAATAGAAGGCCTGACATCTACAGACTTGAAGACAAATAAATCTAGACACAAAAATAGGCCTCGCGGCCTATTTTTACCTTAGTCATCTTTTTGAATTTTAAGGGCTAGTCCTAGTCAAAGAAACTAGAAAACCTATTGAAGAGCTCCACAAAGAAGTTAATTATCTTGTCCAGAAGCCCTGACTCCTGGGCCTCATTTAGGATATCCTTTAGCTTGGGCGCCAGGTCCTTTCCTAGCTCCTCCAGCTGGCCCTTCATCTTGACAAAATCCAGCCCCTGGGTAGTGGAAAAGTTAACAAAGAAGTTTATCATCTTTTCAATGTGGACCCCACTTAGAACCCCCTGGAGCTCTAGTCTTTCAAGGATCTCATTAATAACTTTTTCGATTTCCTCCCGGCTTATGGAGCCTTCCCTCTCCATGATAGAAATAATCTCTTCTTTTATTTCCACCATAGCCTGGGAAAGCTTGGCATCATCGAAGTCCTCCTTATCAGAGCTATCCCCAGTGATGTCCGCTACCACCTCCAGCTCCTCCTGGGCTAGTTTCATGGCACCCTTTACCAGGTCCTCACCATTTAGCTCAAAGGCCTTGTAGACACCAGCCAGAGCTGACTCACCTGTAACAGCATAGGGAGCAGCAATGGAGATATCCACATCGTCCACGCCTGCTGTAATGGCCGCCCCAATATACTGCTCCTTGGAGACCCTGGTTATATTCTCGGGGGTCTTAATTTCAACGTTAATACCTGAACCCTGGGACTTCTTTGTAACCAGGGCCGAGGATATCATATCTTCATCGGCGGTGGCAGCACCTCCCACATAGTTTTCAAGGTCTTTACCGGATATGGGATTGATCTTGGCAACATCAGGTACCCCAAGGAGTCTTGATGTAGTCTCTATTTCTTCACTGCTAAGGCCTGTCCCATATACATAGGTGGGTAGCTCCCAGTCCACTGCGAAGGCCTGGACTGGAAGGACCAGTAGTAGTAAAAGTATAAGTAGTTTTTTCATTTTTCCTCCTCTAGGAGCTGAGCTTCACAGCAGTACCCGAGGCGCTCACCATAAGCATGCTGCCCGCCTGGCCTAGGACCTCATAGTCCACTTTGACGCCTACAACGGCGTCGGCTCCCAGGGCCCTAGCCCTCTCCTTCATCTCATCCAGGGCCTCCTGGCGAGCTTGGATAAGTTCCTCTTCATAGCCCTGGCTTCGACCTCCAAAGATATCCCTAAGGCCCGCACCAATATCCTTCATCACGTTGACCCCGGTGATAACCTCACCAAAGACTATGCCTAAATAGCTGTCAATTTTTTTATCTTCAATTGAATTAGTAGTTGTAAATACCACTTCTACCTCCTTAACTGGTTAAGTTTTCAAGTCTGGCTACCAGTTTTTCATCTATACCCATAGTTTGGGGGAAATATTCCACCAGCCTCAGGGGTGGTCCCTCCACCACTATAATTTCTTCGCACATATCCAGAGCGTCGGAGATATCATGGGTCACCATGATAAACTTCCTTTCTTTAATAAGCTTTTTAAGCTCCCTTTTCCTAGCCTGATCAATACCAGTAAAGGGCTCATCTAAAATAACCATATCCCCGGGAGCTGCCAGGGCCCTGGCCAGGTTCAGTCTCTGGGCCATACCACCCGAGAGTTCCCCTGGATATTTATCCCTATCCTGGGCTAGGCCCACCCGCTCCAGCCAGATATCCACATCCTCATTTATAACCAGCTCTAAATTTTCCTTGACGCTGAGCCAGGGAATAAGTCTAGCTTCCTGGAAGGCCATGGTAAGGCTGGGGACCTTAATTTCTCCACTATAGCTCTCAAGGCCTGCTAAAAGCCTAAGCAGGGTTGTCTTACCACAGCCCGAAGGACCAATAATTCCCAGGGAAGAAGCTCTAGAGGAAAAGGAAAAATCCTGGATAATCTCACTAAAACCTATCTTCTTTAACTCCATAATCCACCATCCTCTCCAGGATAAAACTTAAAAGTAGCAAGAGAAGGGTCCAGGCAAGAAGTTCTCCCGTCTCTAGGAAAACCTTGCTCTCCTGGATTTTTCTCCCTATTGACATAGGGCTATAGCTTATAACCTCTGCCGCCACCCCTGCCTTCCAGGCCAGGCCTATAGACTGCTTTAGGGCTAGTCTCAGGTATCTAGCTGCCCAGGGAAGATAAAAGACCCTAAGCCTCCTGGAAAAGGGGACTCTAAAGACCCTCATCATTTCAAGAAGCTTCACATCGGCCTCCCGAACCGAAGCCTGGACTGCACTCCAAAAAATTGGCAGGCTCATCAAAAAGGCGATAAAAATAGGTACACCACTGGAACCAAGCCAGAGGAGGGCAAGCATGATAAAACTTACCACAGGCACACTTCTAAGCAGGCTCTCCAGGGGGGAGAGAAGGATCTCCAGCCTCCTGCTAAAGCCACTTATAAGGCCCAGCATAGTACCCAGTAAAAGAGCTCCCAGCAGTCCTAAAACCACCCTAAGGCTGGAAAAGGCCAGATAGAGGTAGGACTCTGGCTGGGCTAAAATCTCCACCAGAGCCCTGGAGGTCTCCAGGGGTCCAGGCAGGTAGAGCTTGTTGTCAACTAGTAGGGCAGCCAGGGCCCAAAACAGGACAAAGACCAGCCAGGCTAAAAACCTAGAAGTCCGCGTAGAAATCTTCACCTGGATACTCCCCTCCCAGGGCCTTAGGGTTACTTTCCATAAGTAGATCAAAATAAAGCTCAATGGCTCCCCGGGCCTCCCCAGGAGTCATAAAGACAAGGCCAGAACCGGGAATTGCCCCCTGGGCCAGCTCCCTAGTCTCCACTATGCCGTATTTTTCAATCAGCTCAGCAGCCCCCTCTGGATCTGCTACCACCCTTTCTATGGACTCTTTGTAGTCATCTAAAAAGGCCTTAATTTCCTTTTTCTTTTCTTCTAGCTTGCTGCCAGTGGTGACCAAGGCCCCCATGGTCAAAGGCTGGCCGGTTTTTTCCCTGTAGCTCTCCGCCAGATCCAGGGCCACCTCTCCCCCCACCTTGTTTTTATAAAGGCTGACAAAGGGCTCGGGCAGGACGTAGTAGTCGGCTAGGCCTTCACTGGCAGCCGCCACAATATCTCCATGGCTTGGCAGGTAGTCAAGTTCTAGGTCCAGGCCCTCTAGGAGGAGCTCCAGCACATACATGGGGGTGGCATTTTGGCCAGCACTTAGAAGGCTCTTTCCTTCAAGCTCCTCCAGCGAGCCCAGGGGCTCACCACAAAGAAAGAGGTTGCCACTGGTATTAATGGCCAGGAGCCTTATGTCCCCCTGGGTCTTGTTATAGAGGATAGAAGCCATGTTGAGGGGGAGCATGGCAAGGTCGACTTCACCGCTGGTTATTTTCCCAATTATCTCATCGGGGGAGCTTACCAGCTCCATGGTAGCCGCCTGGCTAGTGTAGACCATACCCATGCTGGTGGGTCCCTTTAGGGCGGTTATTTTAAGTCCCTCTGTTGAAGAACACCCAAAAAGGGCAAGAATCATAAGTATAATTAGAAATCTTTTCATAGGCCCTCCTCGACTTTTATATATTCAATTCCATTTATATCCAGCAGGTGGAGGGCAAAGTCATCAAGCCTGTAACTTTCTCCATAGTAGATCCTTACAATACCTGACTGGATTATGGCCTTGGTGCAATTTAGGCAGGGGAAGTGGGTTACATAGATCGTGCAGCCACTTAGGGGAATTCCTTCCTTGGCACAGTAGGATATGCAGTTGAGCTCTGCATGCTGGGTGGCTATACAGTGGCCATCCCTCATAGCGTGGCCCACATCACTACAATGGGGGGTTTTTCTACCCACACTGCCATTGTAGCCCGTAGCTACAATCCTATGCTCTTTATTTACAACTATAGCCCCCACATGGGCCCTGTCACAGGTAGAGCGCTGACCCGCCAGTCCGGCCAAATTCATAAAGTACTGGTCCCAGCTTTTTCTGGGTTTTGCAGGATTTTTATCCTTTACATATTCATAGGATTTCATTGCTTCCTCCCCTCGGACTATTTGCCTATATTCTACCACGGCCAGGTAAATTAGTTAAATTTACTTTTTTATCCACTTTCCCTTTGTTATACTGTTAGGGAGGTGAAGATGAATTTTCCTAAAAGAGCACTGGAAGTCTTAGAAATTTTAAATAAAAAAGGCCATAGGGCCTACCTGGTTGGGGGCTCCCTTAGGGACACCCTGCTTGGCAAGCCCATAAAGGACATTGATATGGCTACCTCCGCCCTACCCTGGCAGGTTATGGAGATATTCTCAGGCGAAAAAATCCTACCCCTGGGCATAGAGCATGGTAGCCTGACCCTGATCTACAAGGGACTTGCCATTGAGATCACCACCTTTAGAAGGGAAAAGGACTACCTCAACCACCGCCACCCCAGTGGAGTGGACTTTACAAGTAGTATAGAAGAGGATGTAAAGCGCAGAGACTTTACTATAAACGCCCTGGCCTACCACCCTAGGGAGGGTCTTTTAGACTTTGTAGGTGGCCAGGAGGATTTAAAAAAAGGCGTCCTAAGATGCGTGGGCTCAGCCCAGGAACGCTTTTCAGAGGATGCACTGAGAATGGTGAGGGCAATAAGGTTCCTTTCTATTTTTGACTTTAGCTTGGAGGAAAAAACCAGGGAAGCCCTATTTGATAAGAGGCATCTTATAAAAAAAATAAGCCCCCAGAGAATTAGGCCCGAGCTTGACAAGCTCCTAATGGGGGATTACGTAGAAAGGGTACTGATAGACTACTCCCAGATAATCAGGGTCTTTATTCCAGAGATCCTACCTATGATAGGCTTTGAGCAGTCGACCCCCTACCACTGTTATGATGTTTGGATCCACACCGCCAAGGTGGTAGCTTTTAGCAATAAAGATATCAGCCACAGGCTGGCAGCCCTGCTCCACGATATAGCCAAGCCCAGCTGCTTTTATCTGGATGACAGGGATGTGGGCCACTTTCCCAGCCATGGGGTGGAGTCAGCCAAGATGGCCCAAAAAATCCTGAGGAGGATGGGCTATTCAAAGAAAATCCAGAGGAAAATCCTCCCCATGATAGTCTACCATAATAGGGCTATTTCCCCTGAGCTTGAACTTATAGCTAGGCAGATTTTTTTCTGGGGTCCCCAGACCTTCTTTGACGTCCTGGAACTCAAGTGGGCAGATAATCTAGCCAAGGAACCGGCCTTTATAAGGAGTAGAAAACTCTATGAGGAGATAGAAGACCTAGCCAGGGCCTATCTTGAAAACCAGCCCCTACTCAGCTATAGGGACCTGGCCCTGAGCTCCCAGGAATTAATGGAGCTGGGTTATAGGAAAAAAAACCTGGCCCAGGCCCAGGAAAAACTTATGTTGGCAGTCCTAGCAGGCCTGGAAAATGAGAAAGCTCAGCTTATTGACTATCTTAATAAAAGCAGTTAAGCTTATCCTACAAAATAAAATGAGGTAATGGGATGGACTACAGGATACTGCCAGTAAGTAGCAAAAAAGAGCTAGACCTCTTTACCATGCTACCCTTTGAAATCTACGATGAGAAGAGCCCCTGGGTCGCTCCTCTTATAGGTGACTATAAAAAATATATCAGGGGAATAAATAACTCCCTAAGGGAGGCGGGCCCCCACGAAAAAATCCTTGTCCTTGGAGATGGCAGGGTCCTTGGAAGGCTCCTGGTTGGCATCAACGAGGAGCTTAATAGCTACCATGGTCTAAAGGAAGCCTATATCTCCCAGTTTGAGTGTCACAGGGACCCTGAGGCAGCTAGACTCATGCTGGACTACGCTGGTCGCTGGGCCAGGGAGCGAGGTATGGACAGCCTTAAAGGTCCCCTATCCCTGCCTGGAGGCGAGGATAATAGGGGCTTTCTTATAGATAATTTCCAAGCCCCAGTCTATATTATGAATACCTATAACCAGGACTACTACAATGACTTTTTCCTGGACTTTGGCTTTGAGAAATATGCAGACTGCTACGGATTTGAGTCCCAGTTGAAGGAAGAAAGCCTGGAGCGCTACCAGCATATAGTCCCCTTACTTATGAAGCGCTTTGATTATAGGCTGGATAAAATAAACCTCAAAGACAAGGAAAAGCTAAAAAGGGACGCCCAGGATATTAAAAGGGTCATAGATGAGGCCATGCCCAGGGATTGGCTGGACTTTATGCCCCCTAGCCAGAGGGAAATTGATGATATTACAAGGCAGCTGGTGCCCTTCGCCGACCGGGATTTTGTTTTTATAGCCCGGAGCAACCTGGACGATAGACCCATAGGCTTTAACATAAGCCTGCCTGACTATAACCAGATCCTAAAAAAGCTCAGGGGCAGACTCCTGCCCACAGGCTTTATTAGCTTTCTTCTAAATCGCAAAAAAATAAATAGGGCCAGGATGTTTGTCCTCTTTGTCTCTCCTGACTATAGGAAAAAGGGAGTAACAGGGGCCATCTATTTACACAGTCAACTAAATGCCCTTAAAAAGGGCTACAAATGGGTTGAAGGTTCTACCATCTGGGATTACAACAAGGAGATGCTGGCGGATATCCAGCGCCATGGTGCCAAAAAGACCAAGACCTATAGAATTTATAGTAAGAAAATTTAAAAGGCCTAGGCCTTTTTTTCATAGAAGTAGAGGTAGGAGGAGCAGGACAAAACCCACAAAACCAAAGCTAAGAACATAGTAAATATCACTATGGGGCAGTTTATCCTTTTGCTTGGGCCCAGTAGTGAGAAATACTATTAGGGATATTAGAAAAAAACCCGCTCCAGCATACTCAAAGGCCCTGGCTAGGCTGGGTTTAAAAAGAAGCTTAATTCCAAGGCCCAGAGCCAGGCCAAAGATTAAGAACTTAAAGGTATCCCTTAGCCAGGATTTCATCTTAGCCATGGTTGGCCTCCAGATAAAGGCCGCCCTCATAGCTTACCCAGCGGTAGCTTTCTCTAGCTAGCCTTTCCTCAACAAAATCCACCATATCCCCAGGGTCTACCCCGTAAAGGGTTTCCAAGTCCCTGGGATATAGCCTAAAACTTTCTCTGAGCTCCTCATCCAAGCCTCTAAGATCTCCCTGGCTAGGTAAAAAACCCAGCAGCTCTTCTAGTTTTTCTTCAAGGGTTACTTGGTCAAGCTCTTTTTCTACCATTAGGTGTTTGCCACCATGGACCAGGACAAAGCAGGGTAGATAGCTAATGTTAAAGCGGCCAGCAAGTCTTTGGTCTTCCTCAAGTCTTCTCTCGCCCTCCTCTGTCAAACTGCGCTCAAGGATTTCTCCTCCCCGCTCCCCTAGCTTACTTACCAGTAGGCGCAGCTCCTCTTCACAACTGAGCTCTTTTTTTTCATCAAAGATCGAGGAGCGAAGGAGTCTAAGAAAGGCTAGGCTCTTCTCAGGACAGCTGGCGCTTAGGACCTTAAAAACCCGGGAGGGCAGAAGGCTAGCAGGGTTGTACTCGAAGTAGCTGCCGGCCATGATTATATGCAGGTCAAGGTAGTCCCCGTAGATTTGTAGTAATTTATTGAGCTGGGGTTCCTGGTCCCAACAGTGGTAACAAAAGGGATCAGTAAAATAAAATAACTCTATCTTTTGTTCTCTATAAAACTTAACCATCTTTACTCCTAATAATCCAAGAAAAAGGACTTAACTATAGCCATAAGCTCCCTTAGATAGTTGTAGACAAGACTGGAAGCAGGTGTTTTGACGGGTAAGGGGTAGGTTTTAAGTCCAAGTCTCCGGGATAGAAGGGCTATTCTCAGCTGGTGGTAGTCGCTACTACAGGCTAGGGCGTCGGGGATCTTCTTTATTTCCATGATTTTTTTCGCTTCCACTAGATTGGTCCAAGTGGAAGTAGAGCTTTCCTCCAGGGTAAGTCTATCTTTAGAAAGGCCCTGGCTCACAAGATAGGAGGCCATGACGCTGGCTTCACTGACCCCAGCTCCACCTCCGCCAAGGAGGAGGGCCTGGGAACCAGGATGCTCCTCTAAGTAGGCAAGAGCACCATCCAGTCTAGACTTTAGAAGCTTGCTGGGACTTCCGTCGGCCTCAGGCGGAGACCCAAAGACAAGGAGGGTTTCCACCTCCTGGCTGGCTTCCCTGCTGCCATAGCCATAGATTAGAGCAGCCAGCAGCACCGGAACCAGTAGGAGGGCTAGGAGCTTTCTCATCTTTTAGAAAAGGCTTCTAGGTTGGCCTGCAGTAAATCCAGGATCTCTAGGAAGTAGCCCTCATCAATGTTGAACTTGGGGTGGTGGTGGGGATAGGTTACTCCCTCCACACTGCCAGGAGTTGAGAAAAAAAAGTATACTCCAGGAATCCTCTGCAAAAAGTAGGACATGTCATCTCCAGCCATGGTGCCGGTTTCCAGGACAGAAATTCTGTTTTTCCCAAGCCTAGCTCTACTAGTCTCAAGAAATATCTCTGTCATATCGGGGTCATTTTCCACCGTAGGATACCTAAAATTATAATCTACCTGAGCCTCAGCCCCATAGCTTGAGGCTATATCCTGGGCCAATTCTCCTATGCGGCCAGCTACAAAGTGCCTGGAGTCCTCCCTGAGGCTCCTAAAGGTCCCCTCCAGCTCAACCTCACTGGGGATTATGTTAAAACTACTGCCTCCGTGGAATTTTCCAAAGCTTATAACCCCAGGCTCCCTGGGGTCTAGCTCCCTACTTATAAGATACTGGAGCTGGGAAACAATCAGTGAAGCTATGAGGATGTTGTCGGTGCCTAAATTGGGCTGACCCCCATGGGCTCCACTTCCCCTTATGATTATTGAGAAAATATCCGAAGCCGCCATAATTGGGCCAGCCTTGACACAGACCTGGCCAGGTTTTTCATCCATGATATTTCCCATATGAAGGCCCAGGATAGAGGAAATTTCAAAGTCCTCTATTATCCCCTCCTTTATCATGGGAAGGGCTCCACCGGGATGCTCCTCACCGGGCTGGAAAATCACCACCAGCCTAAAATCCATGCTGGCCTCTAGGTCCTTATAATAGGCTAAAATCCCCAGGCCCAGGGCCATATGAGCATCATGACCACAGGCATGCATAGCCATGCCCCGGGAGGAGAATTCCAAACCAGTTTCCTCCATGATGGGAAGACCATCCATATCAACCCTTAGGGCAACGGTTTTTCCCTGGCCTAGATAGGCAGCCAGACCATTCCCAGAAATATACTCCCTATATTCAATATTTAATTTGTCCAGTTCCCTTCTTAGGTATTTACTGGTCCTTGGTAGGTGGAGGCCAACTTCAGGAATAGCATGAAGCTCCCGGCGCCACCTGACCATATCCTTTTCTAAATTCTTTAAGTCTTTCATACCACTAGTATACTATATCTTCAGACCTTTAAAATTATCCTTTACTTAGCATTTAGGCTGTCAGATATGGCTTTGATAAAGAAAAAAATTACTAAATTAAAAAATGTAGATAAAGAGCTATCTACATTTTTGTCCAGGGGCTTTTTCTAATCTCATACTCCCTGCTTTTTAAATTTCCTTCTAATTCTTCCACAAGCTCGCTGACCTTGGCTTCCTTGTCTCCTAGGCTAAAATCCCTACTGATAAGGGCAATTTCCAAATCCTTAACACCCTTTATCAGACCCTCATCCTGGGAGAGCTTTTGGCTGGTGTCAATAAAGACACTGCGCTCATAGAGCCTGGATAGGAGAGGCTTAAAGGCCTGGTTCTCCGGATCATCCTTGAGGGCTCTGATCTTATTTATGATCTCCCTCATGGGGTCGTTCCACTCCATGGAGGCAAAGTCCGTCGAAGGGGTACTGTGCTCGGCAGCAAGCATCATGAAAAGGGATATGGTGGTTATGGCCAGAAGAAGGACCTGAATTATTATAAGCAGGTTCCTTCTCTCTACAGGCTTTAGCATAAATAAGAGGCTCAGGGCCAGGGATACTATAAAGTAGAGCAAAAGAACATAGAAGGCAGGTGAGAGAAGAAACTTCTTTTTTCTTGTCAGCAGTAGCTGGACCATGGCCAGGCCACCAAAGAAAACAAAAATTGAAAAAAGAATAAAGAGATAGGCCGTAGCACCAACTATCTCATTACCGCCAAAGATAACCAGGTACCAAACTGTGGCCACTACAACAGAAATACCCCCTAAAATAAGAGTAATAGAATTTTGTTTTTTCATCCCGCGCCTCCACTTTTTTTCCCTTCCTAGTTTACCACAAGATGGCTCTATCTACTAGGTCTCCAGGCGAAGTTTACTTCCCCTACTGGTTTTTTCTATGAGGATTTTTTGAGGAATCCTCTCCTTGAGCTCCTCCACATGGGAAATAATACCCACCAGCCTTCCCCGGTTTTTTAGGTCAGTCAAGGTCTCTATAGCAGAATCAAGGCTCTCGCTATCCAGGGAACCAAAACCCTCATCAATAAGCAGGGTGTCCATGGCAACGGAGGAGCTTTGAGCTTGAATAAAATCCCCCAGGGCCAGGGCCAGGGCCAGGGAGGCTTTAAAGCTCTCTCCTCCAGAAAGGGTCTTGATACCCCTCTGGCTTCCCGTATAGGCGTCCAGGACATCTATGTCCAGGCCCTTTTTCCCACCACCCTTGGTGGTGGCAGCATCGCTGCGTATAAAATTATACCTGCCCGAGGTCATATCAAAAAGATGGTCCGAGGCCATGGTGAGAATCCTGTCCAGATAGGCAGCCAGGACATACCTTTCAAAGGAGATCCTATCCCCCCTCCTACCTGCAGCCACGCTAGCCAGGTTTGAAATCCTATCATGCTCCCCTTCTAGTTCCAGCCTCCTTTTGTTATAGAGCCTGGACCTAGTGAGGTTGTCCTCTTTTCTGGAATGGGCCGCCAGCAGGCTTTTCTCTTCCTCCCTTTTAACTTCAAGGAGCTCTTTTTTCTCACCGAGAAGGCCCTGAAGTTTTTTCTCCTCCAGGCCTAGCTGCTCCCGGTCAAGCTCCTTTAGCTGCTCCTCCAAAGCCACCAGGGTCTTATTAAAGAGGCTAATTCTTTCTTCCAGCTCCTCTAGGCTAGCCCTATCTAAAGCTAGCTCCTCAAAGCCCGGGCTCAGGCCCAGTCCTTCTAGCTCTCTATCATAGCTGGCCCTGGCCTCTTCCAGTGCCCCTTTTCTTTCCTCCAGCTCTCTCTCACTGGCCTGCCACTTGGCTCTAAGACCTGCCAGCTCCTCCCTATGCTGGCCAAGGGTCTCCCTTAGGCTCTCAGCCTGGCTCCTGGTGGCATCTATATAGTCAGCCTTTTTTTCAATTATCCCCTCCAGCTCCTCTGGGCTAGCATAGGTAAACTTCTCTTCTAAAAGCCTATCCTCAGCCCCAATCCTAGTTTCATTTACAGCCAGATCCCTTTTAAGCTGGTCAATTTTTTTGCTAAGGCCATTAAAGAGCTCCTGGTCGGGTGCCTCCAGAGGCCTCTCTAGCTTCTTTTTTATCCCTTCTAAGATACTGGTTTTCTTCTTCCTAAGGGATTTATCCTCCTCCAGTCTCTCAAGGCTGCCAGAGTAGTCTTCAAGCTCTAAAAAGTCCTCTAGCCTTTTTAGCTGCTGCTTTCTTTCCTCCTCCAGGCCGGCTAAGCGCCTTTCTAGAAGGCTTCTTTTTCTACCTGCTTCCTCGAGAGCATCCGGGCTGACCAGCTCCCCAGTGGCAGCAGGCCTTGGATGGTCCCGGCTACCACAGACAGGGCAGGCTCCATCCTCTACCAGCCCAGCTGCCAGAAGACCAGCCTGGCCAGCCCTGTAGCTTGAAAAAGTACTGGCATAGTCTTTCTCTGCCAGGTCTAACTCCTCTTCCAATCTGGATATATTTTCTTCTACACCAGCTAGCCTGGTCCTGGTCTCTCTTCTTTGAAGCTCAGCCTCTATAAGCCTCTCTCCATCAGCTATAGACTTCTCCAGGTCTGCCAGGATTTCCTGGAGCCTGATCTGCTCCCTTCTGGCCTCTTCCTCTTCAAGCCTTCTTTTCTCATAGTCTTTTTTACTCTTATTGAAGTCCTCTAGGGTGGCCTCAAGCTTCTTTAAATTCTCCTTAAGCCTAAGTCTCTCTTCCTCTAAAAGTTTCCTAGTCTTCCTGGCCTCTAGGTAGGCCTTTAATCTAGGAAGAAGCAGCCTAAGCTGGGTTAATTCCTCCTGCTCCCCAGCTAGACCCAGGAGCCTGGCCTCCATCTTTTTTTCTTCCTGGCCCAGCCTATCCAGCTCCTCAGTCTTTTCATCTAGGCCTTTTTTATCTGCCTCTAGTCTATCAAGGAGGACCTCTCTCTCCCCTTCAAGCCTTGTAAGGGCCTCTTTATAGGGCCGCAGCTGGAGGATTTTCCTGTTCACCTCTACTTGCTCCTGGCCCCTTAAAACCTCTTCCTGGCCCTGCAGGTGCTCATCTTTTTTTTCAAATAGAGCCAGCTTCTCCTGGACTCCGTGGAGGCAAAGAGCCAGTTCTCTAACCTGGCTGTCGCTGGCGCTGATTTCTTTTTTTAATTCTTCCAGCTCCCTCTCATCCCTTTTAACCTCTTCCTCCAGACTTATTATAAGCTGGCTGGCATCCTTTTTATCTAGCTCCTCTCCCAGGACCTCCTGGAGCCTGGTCATCTGCCTATCCAGGTCTTCTCTTAGCTCCCTTTCCTTCTTAATGAGGCCCTGGACAAAGCTTTCAATAAGGCTGGTGGAGAAAATCCTCCTGAAGATCTCCTCCTTTTCCCCACTGCTGGCCTCTAGGAGCCTTTGAAACTCTCCCTGGGGCAGGAGGATTATCTGGGAAAACTCCTCAAATTTGAGGCCCAGGACCTCCTCCACCTTCCTGGTTACCCCAGCTACTGAGCTCTCCACAAGCTGGCCATCTATATAAAGCCGGGCTTCAGCCTCATAGAGCCTTAGAGCCTTTCTTTTTCCCCGGGCCCTCTGACTTGGACTCCTATAGACCCGGACCACTTTTTTATCCAGCTGGAAGGAAAAGTCCACATAGCAGAATTCTTCCTCGGCATAGTGGCTCTTGAGATTATCAGCTGACCTACCGCCACTGGCCCTGCCATAGAGGGCGTAGCTAATAGCATCAAAAATACTGGTCTTACCTGAGCCTGTAACACCGCTTATAAGAAAGAGCCCTCCCTGGTAGAAGCCTCTAAAGTCCAGGATGTTTTTTTCTCTATAGGGGCCAAAGGCATTAACTTCAAGTCTAATCGGTCTCACGGCTGCTCCTTTCTAGAAGGCTCCTAACAAGCTCACTATCCCCTTCCTCCAGCCTGCTTCCCATGGCTTCATAGTAGAAGTCCTGAAAGAGGCTGAAATAGTCCAGGGATTCAAGACCCTGGGCCCTGGATGAGGAAAGGCTTGACTTAATGGCCTGGTAGCTAAGGCCCAAAGCATTGGGATAGGCCTTTTTTAACCTGTTCATGGCATCGGGAATGTAGCTTCTATCCTCCAGCTCGAAAAATATTAGATCCTGGCTGCCACCTTCTAAAAGCTCAGAGAAGCTCCCCCTTAGAACCCTCAGGTCCCTGGATAGCCTCAGGGGATGAAAGTCCACCTGACCACTCTTTGTATCCACCACCAGATAGCCGGGGGTCCTGCCAGCTTCACTCTTTGAGTACTTCATGGGGGCCCCACTGTAATAGATCCTCTCCCCTAGTTTTTGCTGGGTATGGATGTGGCCCAGGGCCACATAGTCATAATCTAAAAAGAGCTCCTTAGAAATGTTTTCAGTGCTCCCTAGAAATAGAGGCCTCTCGGAATCACTTTCAATAAGAGGCCTATCCCCCAGTATGTAGTGGTGGGCCATAAGGACATTGAATTTATCTGGGTCCAGCTTTATTTCTGAAAGGTGGTGGGCCAGGGCCTCCTCCAGGCTCCTGTAGCCTGTGCCATGGAGACTGTTAAGCTGGGCCCTATCCATGTAGGCCAGGGGATAGATAGCCACATCTCCAAAGTCAATAACCCCCATCTTCCTATCTAGACCTGCTACATAAAGGCCCATGCCCGCCAAAAGCTCCGAGGCGTAGCTCAGTCTCTGGGGGCTATCATGGTTCCCAGCTATCATGACCACCTTGACATCTAGCTCCCTGCAGAGCCTGGTTAGAAAGCTACTTAAAAGTTCCACTGCCTCCTTGGGGGGCAGGCTCCTATCATAGATGTCCCCTGCAAGAAGGAGGATATCTATGTCATGACTGGTTACCGCCTCTGTAAGGGCCTCCAGCATTTCTTTTTGGAGTTCTAGCAGGGAGAAGTCATTTAGGCTTTTTCCCAGATGTAGGTCTGCGCTGTGGAGTATTTTCATTTCTCGTCCTTTCTTTACTAGATAAATAATAGCATATTTTGGCTGGCATATATTAACTGGGCCCCTAATAAATAACTAGCTGGATTAGAAAGCAAGCAGGATTAGGCCAGTGGCCAGAACTTTAGATAATGAGTCCCTAAGCCAGGTGAAAATAGCAGTTTTTTTCCTTGCATATTTTGCCAGTTTGTTGTATATTTTGTGGAGGAAGACATCCAAGGAGGTTAAAATGCTTAAAGGCAAACATTTGATAAATAGCGAAGACTTTACAGTCGATGAATTTAAATCAATCATCTCTTTGGCTCAAGACATTATCTCGAGTCCTCAGCGCTTTTCCCATTGTTGTGAAGGAAAGCTGCTAGGGACTCTTTTTTTTGAGCCTTCGACAAGAACGCGACTTAGTTTTGAAGCAGCCATGAAAAGACTGGGTGGAGAAGTAATCGGCTTTGCCGATGGGGCCAATAGTTCAGCAGCCAAGGGCGAGAGCCTCCAGGATACCATCCTTACCGTGGCAGCCTACGCTGACATCATGGCCATGCGCCATCCCAAGGAAGGCTCCTCCTATCTGGCAGCAGCCTCCTCCCCCATCCCCCTGATAAATGCAGGTGATGGTGGCCACCAGCACCCAACCCAGACCCTGACTGACCTGCTCACCATAATAGAGTCCAAGGGGGACCTTGAAAACCTGACCCTGGGCCTCTGCGGAGACCTCAAGTTTGGCAGGACCGTCCACTCCCTGGTCAAGGCCATGGCCAGGTATCCTGGCAATAAATTTATCTTTATCTCCCCCCAGGAACTCCATATACCGGCCCATATAAAAATTGAGCTGGACAGGAAGGGGGTCCACTATGAGGAGGTTGAGAGGCTGGAGGATGTAATAGGTGAGCTTGACGTCCTTTACATGACCAGGGTTCAAAAGGAAAGGTTCTTCAACGAAGCTGACTATATAAGACTAAAGGATAGCTACATACTGGACAAAAAAAAGTTAACTAGGGCAAAAAATGACCTAGCCATCCTCCATCCCATGCCCAGGGTCAATGAGATCCATCCCGAGGTGGACAAGGACCCCAGGGCCCTCTACTTCAAGCAGATTAGATATGGTATGTATGTTAGAATGGCACTGATTATTAAACTTCTGGGGGTAGAAGAATGCTAAATATAAATTCTATAACCAAGGGAATTGTCATAGACCATATCACACCGGGTATGGGCTATGAGATCTTTAAACTACTGGAACTGGACAGGGCCAGCTATACTGTGGCACTTATTATGAATGCCCAGAGCAAAAAGCACGCAAAAAAGGATATAATAAAGATAGAGAACGTTATAGATATGGATCTTGGAATCCTGGGAATCCTTGATGAGAACATAACCATAAATATAATAGAAAATGAAGTAATAATAGAGAAAATCAGGGTCAAGCTCCCTGAGCATGTGGAGGGCTTTCTCAAGTGCTCAAACCCCAGGTGTATCTCTACAGCCGAGAGGAATGTTATCCACAGGTTTTCCCTGGTGGATGCCAAGACCCATCTCTATAAATGCGACTACTGTGACCACCTTTACAACGTGGAGGAATAGATGCTTATTTTAACAAATGCCCGGATGGTGGATGCCCGGGGAGAAAGACCAGGCCACCTCTTAATTGAAAAGGGAAGGATAAAAATTATCCAGGAGCCCAGGGACTATCCCCAGGCTGAGCTCTTAGACCTGGAGGGCCTGGTAGTCATGCCAAGCTTTTGTGATACCCATGCCCATTTCAGAGATCCAGGCATGACCTACAAGGAGGACCTGGAAAGTGGCAGCAGGGCAGCCCTGGCAGGAGGCTTTACCACGGTAAACCTCATGGGCAACACCCTGCCCATAGTTGATAGTAATGAGGTCTATGAGGACATAATAAAAAGAGCTAAGGACCTTAGCCTTATAGATATCCACCAGGTCATGGCGGTGACTAGGGGCTTTAAAGATGAGGAGCTAATAGACTTTGACAAGCTGCCCCCTGGCCTTAAGTGCCTTAGCGATGATGGAACCGGCATAATCTCCTCCAGGACCATGTATAGGGCTCTTGAGAAATCCAGGGAAAGGGGTCTGACCATCATGGTCCACGCCGAGGACCCAGAGCTTTCCGACTTTGACTACAGGGCAGCTGAAGACCTGATAACTCTGAGGGATGTCTACCTCTCAGGCCACTTAGATGCCAGGGTCCATATGTGCCACGTTTCCACCAAAGGCTCCATGGAGGCCATAATAGAGGGTAAGAAAAAGGGCTATCCCCTGAGCTGTGAAGTGACCCCCCAGCACCTTAATATGTGGGATAGCGACTACAGGATAAACCCCCCGATTAGAAAAAAAGAGGATGTGGACTTTCTTATCCACGCCATAAAAACCGGCTATGTCGATAGCATCGGCACCGACCACGCCCCCCACAGCCAGGAGGATAAAGAAAAGGGCTCCCCGGGCATGATTGCCCTGGAAAGTGCCTTTAGCCTCTGTTACACCAAGCTGGTGGAGGAAAACAACCTACCCCTCAGCTCCCTTAGCAGGCTTATGAGCCTGGGAGGCCTGGAGGTCCTAGGCGTTAAAAACAGGGGACTACTTGAAGACGGCCAGGAGGCCCACCTGGTGGTGGTGGATTTAGACAGGGAATATACCTTTAGCGAGGAGCATATCCAGTCCAAGTCTAAAAACTCTCCCTTTATAGGGAAAAAACTAAAGGGCCAGGTCATGATGACCATTGTGGATGGTAGGATTCTTTTTAGGAGGGAGAGATGATTGATAAACTGGTAATAAAAGCAAGGGAAAACTCCCCCGTCTGCCTTGGCCTGGATAGCCACCTGGACTATGTGCCAAGGAAGCTAAAAAAGGGCAGCGTCTCTGAAGTCCTCTTTAACTACAATAAGAGCATCATAGATGCCAGTGCTGATCTTGTGGCAGTCTACAAGCTCCAGATAGCCTACTATGAGGCCCTGGGCCTGGAGGGCCTTAAAGCCTACATTGACACCCTAAGATACCTAAAGCACCTAGGCCTAATAAGTATAGGAGATATAAAAAGAGGTGACATAGCAGCCACAGCCAAGCTCTATGCCAAGGCCCACTTTGAAGGAGACTTTGAAGCGGACTTTATTACCCTCAGCCCCTATATGGGCCTGGATAGCATAACCCCCTACCTGGACTACCTGGAAAGGGGTAAAGGGGTCTTCGTCCTTCTTAGGACCTCAAACCCAGGAAGCCAGGACCTGCAGATGCTGGACTATGAAGGAGAGAGCCTCTTCTACCACCTGGGGGATAGGCTGGCAGACCTTGCCAAAGCCTACAGAGGCGCGGAAGGTTTTTCCTCCCTGGGTCTTGTAACAGGAGGCACCCATAGGGATGAGGCAAAAAAAATAAGAAGCAGATACCCGGACCAGTTCTTCCTCATCCCCGGCTATGGAGCCCAGGGAGGTAAGGCTGAGGATGTGGCCCTCTACCTGGGAGAGAAAAAAGGAGGGGTGGTAAATTCCTCCAGGGGTATAATTACAGCCTACAAAAAATTTGAAGATGGTGAAGATAACTTTGAGAAATATACTAGACAGGCAGTTCTAGACATGGTGAGGGATATAAGTGGAAGCCTATAGAGAAGTAAAAATACTAGATAATATCAAGCTGACCTCGGATATTTACGAGATGAAGCTGGAGATGGATGACAAGCCTGAGCCCGGCCACTTTTACATGCTAAGGGCCTGGTCTGGCTCACCCTACCTGCCAAGACCCTTTTCAGTCTGCGATAGCGATGGAAAGAGCCTGAGCATCCTCTACCAGGAGGTGGGCCAGGGCACAGAGATAATGGCCAGGATGAAAACAGGAGACAAGATCTCTATCCTGGGTCCTCTGGGTCAGGGCTACCCCCTAAATGAGGGAGAAAGCGCCCTTATAGGTGGAGGGGTGGGAATTGCCCCCCTGCTCTTTCTGGCAAAGAGGCTTCCGGGACCGGTGGACGTCTACCTGGGCTTTAAGGAAGAGGCCTTCCTAGTGGACAGATTCAGGGCCCTTGCAAGAAATGTCTACATCTCAACAGAAAATGGCTCCCTGGGTCATAGAGGCTTTGTAACAGAACTCTTAGAGGACAGGTATGAGAGCGCCTACGCCTGTGGCAACATGGCCATGATGAAGGCGGTTAGAGAAAGGATCCAGGGCCTGCTCTATCTCTCCCTGGAATCCCACATGGCCTGTGGCATAGGAGCCTGTCTGGGCTGCGTCCAGAAGACCAGCCGGGGCCATCTCAGGGTCTGCAAGGAGGGTCCAGTCTTTGAGGCTGGGGAGGTGATCTTTGACAACAATTAATCTTCTAGGAAAGAATTTAAAAAACCCTGTTATTGCTGCCTCGGGTACCTTTGGTTTTGGCAGGGAGTATGAAAACTACATGGACCTATCCAGGCTAGGAGGCATCTCCTCCAAGGGCCTGACCTGGGATAGAAGGGATGGCAACAGGGGCCAGAGGGTCCATGAAACCCCCTCAGGCATGATGAATAGTATTGGCCTTCAGAACCCTTCGGTACTGGGCTTTATTAAAGAAGAACTTGACTACATGCTGGGTCTTGGGACCTATACCCTGGCAAATCTGGGAGGCTCCACTATAGAGGACTATGTCCGGGGAGCCGCCGAGCTTGACGCCACTGGAATTGATGCCATAGAGCTTAACATCTCCTGCCCTAATGTGAAGGAAGGGGGCATGGCCTTTGGAATAAGGTGCCTGGATGCTAAAGCCGTGGTGGAGGCTGTTAGGCCCTTTACCACCAAACCCCTTATAGTAAAGCTCTCTCCCAACGCCGAGGATATCTCAGCCATGGCCTATACCTGTGCTGAAGCCGGGGCCGATGGGCTGAGCCTGGTAAATA